>JBEVIU010000146.1:0-6502 GCA_040510575.1 Acidimicrobiia bacterium
GGGTCGTTCTCCGGGTTGGTGATCGCCGCGAACCACGACGTGTCGTTCTTGCCGCTGTTCTGCGCGGTACCGGTCTTGCCGATGACCGTCGGGCCCTCGTAGGTGCGGAACGCCGCGTACGCCGTGCCTTCGCTGCTGTACACGACGCCGTGGAGACCGGCGAAGATCGCGTCGCGGATCCCGGGATCGAGCCCGGTCGCGGTCTTCACCATCGGCTCGCTCGTGCGAACGACGGGCCCGGTCTCGCCTGCCGGAAGCCCGACGCGACTCCCGTGCACGCTCTGGACGAGTTGCGGCGTGTAGAGCGTCCCGCCGTTGCCGAACGCCGCGTACGCATCGGCCAGTTGGAGCGGCGTGACCAACACGTCACCCTGGCCGACCGCGAGGCTCGCGCTGTCACCCCGCCGCCAGGTGCGCGAGAACTGGTCCGTGTTGTTCTTGTTCCACGACTTGTTGAAGGCGAGGTCGGGGATGCGGCCGGGGTCGTCACCGGGCAGCTCGATCCCAGTTCCGGCATCGAACCCGAAGGTGCGCGCCGTGTTCTGGATGCCGTAGCCCCTCGGGTGGTCCGTCGCGTCGTCGCCGCCTTCATCGCGGTTGTAGATGTTCCAGAAGTCGTTTCCGACGTTGTAGAAGTACACGTCACTCGAGACGGTCAGCGCCCTCGGCAAGTTGACGGAGCCGTACGACGCCTTGCGCGCGTTGCACCGCTCATCCTGCTCGTTGCCGAACTTGAAGCAACCCTCGTCGTAGTACGTGTCCTCCGGTGCGCGGATGTTGTTCTGCAGCATCGCGATCGACGACAGGAGCTTGAACGTGGAGCCGGGCGCGTAGGGATTCAGGGCGCGGTCGATGAGCGGCGACGACGGATCGTTGAAGTACTGATCGGAGTTCCCGGCGATGAAGTCGTTCGGATCGAACGTCGGCGCCGACGACATCGCCACCACCTGGCCGGTGCGGGCGTCGAGCACCACCACTGCGCCACCCTTCGGGTGGTAGTAGTTCCCCGTGTCGGGGCTCACCAGTGAGCTCGCACCGTCGATGCCCTGCTGGAGCGACTCGGCGGCGATCGCCTCGGTGTCGAGGTCGATGCTCAGCTGCACGTCGTCGCCGGCCTTCGGCGCCTTCGTCGTGGTCACGCTGGTGACCTGGCCGCGGTTGTCGACCTGCACCGTGTCGACGCCTGGCTCGCCGCGCAGCACATCTTCATACGTGAGCTCGACACCGTCCTTGCCGATGACATCGTCGAGCTGGTACCCCGACTTCGGACGCGCCTTCAGCTCGTCGTCGTTGATCTTGCCGATGTACCCGAGCACGTGCGCGGCGGTGGTGCCGTAGTTGTACTTGCGCACCGGCGTGCTGTCGACCGACGTGAACGGGAACTCCGTCGCGTGCTCCGCGAGGTAGATCTGCTGGTCGTCGGTGAGGTCGGTCGCCACCGGCACCTTCTCGAACGGGGCGTACTGCTGGGAGTCGAGGTGCTGTTCGATGTCCTCGGGCGCCACACCCAGGAACGTCGCCAACGACGTCACCAACTTCGCCTTCTCGTCGAGGGGTACCTGTTGGCGGTCGACCATGAGCGACTTCACGAGCACCGTCTCGGCGAGCACCTTCCCCTTCGCGTCGAGGATCGCCCCCCGCAGCGCGGGCACCGAGATGGTGTCCTGGCGTTGCTTCTGCGCGGCGACGGCGAGCTTCTCGCCTCCCGTCACCTGCAGGAACCAGAGTCGTGTGAGCAGGCCACCGAAGAGCGCGACCACGACGATCCCGATCACCACGAGCCGCGCGCGGGTGTCGACCTCTTGTTTCATCGTGTGCCGCTCACCGCTACCGGTTCCGCCTGGGGGCCCGCAAGGCCTTCCAGTCTCGCAGACCGCTCACCTCGCGCTCGCGCGCGGCACGCCGCACCACCGGGAACACGAGCGGGGCGATCAGGGCGTCGAAGAGCGCGGCGATGAGGATCGTCTTGAAGCTCGCCATCGACAGGTATCCCTGCTCACCGACCAGGGCGCCGACGAAGATGAACACGAGACCGCCGAACAATCCGCCCACTCCGCCCAGGATGGGCGCGATCCACGGGGTGCTGCGCACGATCCCGGCCTGGAACACGCCGACTGCGTAGCCCGTGATCGCGTACGTCATGGCGAGGAGCCCCAGCGGCGTGGGCGAGAAGAGGTCCATCGCGAGCCCCATCGCGAAGCCGAAGATCGCACCGGAGTCAGCGCCTTCCTCGTAGGCGACGGCGAGCACGCACACCAGGCCGACCTCGGGCCCGACGCCGTCGATCCGCAGGTGGGTGAAGAGCGTGGTCTGCAGCAGCACCGCGCCCAGGATCACCAGCCCGAGACGCACCCGCCTCATCATTGCGTGGGCGCCGTCGGGCGCAGGATCTTCACGATGTCGACGCTGTCGAGATCGACGACCGGCGCGAGCTTCGTCTCGGGTGCGACCGCGCTGGTCGCCGGGACCGCTCTCGTGACCCGGCCGATGGACAGGCCCTTCGGGAAGATCGACGCCGCGCCCCCCGACGTGACGACGAGATCGCCCTTGGCGATCGCGGTCCCCGCGCCCGAGCTGCCCGCGAGCTGGAAGGACAGCAGGCTGCTGCTGGCGACACCACGCACGGCACCGATCGGACCGGGGGCGCCCGCCTGCACGAGCTGCGCGCCGGCACCGAAGTCGCGGTCGTCGATGCGTTGGATCACCGCGCTGTTGCTCGCGACCGACTGCACGCGTCCGACGAGTGCAGCGCCTACGTCGCCACCGATCACGACTGGCATGTCGACCGCGATCCCGTCCGAGCTGCCCTTGTCGATCCGCCACGTCCGGTGGAAGTTGTCGACCGACCCGGTCTCGACCGTGGCCACGATGCCGTCGTAGTCCTCGATCTGCGGGATGTCGAAGATGGCACGGAAGCGGTCGTTCTCCGACACCGCGTCCTGGCCGCGATCGACCTCGGCTTGCAGCTTCGCGTTCGCGTCGCGCAACTGCGCGTTCTCGGCCTCCAGCTCGTCGGCGCGTCCGAAGCTGTCGAAGAAGTCGGCAACGGGATCGATCGCGCTGTCGACGACTCGTTGCAGCGGTGAGATCACGTCTTGGGCGACGCTGCGCGCCGAGTCGACCAGCCCCGAGCCGCGCTCGTCGAGCGAGATGAGCACGAGGGAGGTGATCACGAGCAGCACCAGGGTCAGGCGCCGACGGCGATCCTGCCGGTAGACGACCACGTCGATCTCGCGCCCGAAGGCGCGGTCAGTCCTGCGACCCGGAGCTCAGGACCTGCTGGAGCACATCGAAGTTCTCGAGACACTGCCCGGAGCCGAGCACGACCGAGTAGAGCGGGTGCTTCGATCGGTAGACGGGCATGCCGGTCTCCGCCTGGATCAGGTTCTCGAGCCCGATGAGCTGCGAGCCACCCCCGGTGATCATGATCCCCGACTCCATGATGTCGGCTGCGAGCTCGGGTGGCGTCTTGTCGAGCGTCACCTTGACCGCGTCGACGATCGCCGCCGTGGGCTCCTCGATCGCTTCGCGGATCTCCATGGTCGAGATCACGATGGTCTTCGGGAGACCGCTCACGAGGTCGCGCCCGCGCACCTCGGCGTAGATCTCCTCTTCGAGCGGCCACGCGCTCGCGAGCTGCATCTTCACCTCTTCGGCGGTGCGCTCACCGAGCGCGAGTGAGTACTCGCGCTTCACGAAATTCATGATCGCTTCGTCGAACTCGTCACCGCCGACGCGGCTCGACTCGCTCACGACGATGCCACCGAGCGAGATCACTGCGACTTCGGTGGTACCGCCACCGACGTCGACGATCATGTTCCCGGCCGGCTCGTGCACGCGCAGCCCTGAGCCGATCGCCGCCGCCATCGGCTCCTCGATCACGAGGACCGGCTTGCGCGCACCCGCGAACTCGGCGGCTTCCTGCACGGCGCGACGCTCGACACCCGTGATCCCCGACGGGATGCAGATCACCATGCGGGGCTTGGCCCAGCGGCGCTGGTGCACCCGCTGGATGAAGTACCGCAGCATCTTCTCGCAGATGTCGAAGTCGGAGATCACACCGTCTTTGAGCGGCCGGACGGCCTGGATGTAGCCAGGCGTGCGGCCGAGCATGCGCTTCGCCTCGGAACCGACAGCCAAGAGGCGGTTGTCGTTCGTGTTCAGCGCGACGATCGACGGCTCGTCGAGGACGATGCCTTTCCCGCGCACGTACACGAGCGTGTTGGCCGTGCCGAGATCGACCGCCATGTCACGGCCGACAACGGAAGAGAACCAGGGCTCGGGCACGGTGCGGCGACTCCGACGAACGAAAGAGCGAAGAGCGAGGAAGAGCGGCTCGGATCGGACGTCAGGCTAGTCGGGACCCTCTCGTCCGTGTCGAGCGCGGCTGAGCAGTGCTGCGAAGTGTCCCGTGAACTGCACGAATGCGCGAATCGCGGATCACCCGAGGTCGGGGAAGAACAGCGCGATCTCGCGCGTGGCGGACTCCGGACCGTCGGAGCCGTGCACGAGGTTCTCCTGGGTCTCCAACGCGAGATCGCCGCGAATCGTGCCCGGCGCGGCCTCTCGCGGGTTGGTCGTGCCCATCAGACCGCGGACGACCTTCCACGTGTCGGGACCGCCTTCCACCACGAGCGCGACGAGCGGACCACGCGTGATGAACGCGACGAGATCAGCGAAGAACGGCTTCTCGCGGTGCTCGTCGTAGTGACGGCCGGCAAGGTCGGCGTCGAGCGTGCGCTGCTCCATCGCGACGATGGTGAGGCCCTTGCGCTCGAGCCGTCCGACGATCTCGCCGACGAGACGACGCTCGACAGCGTCAGGCTTGCAGAGGACGAGGGTGCGTGTGCTCATGGCTGCGAGAAGTTACCGGACGAGCGCGCTGCGGGCCGGACCGGCGACATACAGCGATCCGGCGACGACCACCTGGTCGCCGCGCTCGCTGGTGTCGATGGCGCGTCGCACCGCCGCCGCGACCGCATCGACCACTTCGATGTGATCGGGCGCCACGCCGAGTGTGAGAGCCGCGTCGGCGACCTCCTGCGGCTCGCGCGCGCGCGGAATTTCGGGTCGGGTCGCGATCACGCGGTCGCCGGCGCGCACGCCGAGCGCGTCGAGCATCTCGAGTGCGTCCTTCTGTTGCAGGATCCCGACCACCCAGGTGCGCGTCGCACCGCCGTCACTGGGTGCGGGGAACTCCTCGTCGAGCGCGGCGCGCACCGCGTGCGCGCCCGCGACGTTCTTCGTGCCGTCGATCACCACCAGTGGATCGCGCGCGACCACTTCGAGCCGCCCGGGCGAGCTCACCGACGCGAACGCTTCGGCAACCACATCCGGGTCGAGCGCGCGGCCGAGGAACGCCTCGGCGGCGGCGAGCGCGATGGCCGCGTTGTCGCCCTGGTGTGCTCCGTGCAACGGGAGGAACAGGTCGGTGAGCGCGCTCCAAGGGGTGAAGAGGTCGAGCACCCGCCCTCCGACCGCGAGGCGGTTGGCGTGCACACCGAAGTCGCGGTCGCGCAGGAGCGCCCGCTCGGGCTGGTTGGCCAGGAACAGCGGCACGAGGTCGGGATCGGTCTCCCCCAGGACCAGCGTGGCCCCCGGCTTGACGATCCCGGCCTTCTCCCGGGCGATGTCGACCCTGCTGTTCCCCAGGTACTCCACGTGGTCGAGCTCCACGTTGGTGACCACCGCCACCAGGCCGTCGACCACGTTCGTGGCGTCCCACAGGCCACCCAGGCCCACCTCGATGACGGCCAGGTCGACCGCCACGTCGGCAAACCACTCCAGCGCGGCGCCGTGCACGATCTCGAAGTAGCTGGGTCGCTGCGGAAGCAGATCCTCGATGCTCGCGATGTGCGCGAGCAGCCGATCGAGCTCGTCGTCGGCGATCGGCTCCCCGTTCCACGACATGCGCTCGTTGAAACGCTCGAGATACGGGCTGGTGTCGGTGCCCACCGACAAGCCGTCGGCAACCAGCAGCGCGGTCGCGATGCGCGCGACCGTCGTCTTGCCGTTCGTGCCGGTGATGTGGATCACCGGGTACTGCAGCTGAGGCGAACCGAGCAGCTCGATGAGCGCTTCCATGCGCGACAGCGGCTCGGGTGCCATGCGGCGCGTGGAGCCCGACGGCACGCCGACCATCCGCTCGAGGTTCACGTGCGCGTCGAGCCACACGCGCAGGTCGGGCTCGCGCGTCATCAGTGCCAGCTCACGCCGCGTCGGGTTCCGCGAGCTCGACCTCCACCGCGATGTCGTCGGCGTTCGCGAGCTCGACGGCGCCCGTCACGCGCCCGGCGTCCTTCACGTCGTCGAGCGCCAACGCGAGCGCATCGAGGCTCACTTGCGGCGCGCGAACAACGAGCCGGGTGACCTCAGTCCGCATCGAGCGCTGTGCGGTGCTCTTCGCCTTTCGGATGGCACCGAGCACCTCCGCCGCGGTGTCGTACACGAGCGGATCTCCCGCGCTTCCCGTTGCGGATTCGGCAGTCGCGAACTCGGCGAG
>JBEVIU010000147.1:0-16327 GCA_040510575.1 Acidimicrobiia bacterium
CCACCGACCACATCGATCACATCGTCACGATGATCCAGCAGCTCATCGACCGCGGTTTTGCGTACGTCGCCTCGAACGGCGACGTGCTGTATTCAGTGTCGAAGTTCGAGGGGTACGGGAAGCTTTCCGGCAAGGTGCTGGCCGACCTGCGCGCCGGTTCGCGCGTGGAAGTGGACGAAGCCAAGCACGACCCGCTCGACTTCGTGCTGTGGAAGCCCGCAAAACCCGGCGAGCCTTCGTGGGATTCCCCGTGGGGCAAGGGTCGCCCCGGCTGGCACATCGAGTGCTCGGCGATGTCGCTCGATCTCCTGGGCGAGGGCTTCGACCTCCACGGCGGTGGGAGCGATCTCCTCTTCCCACACCACGAGAACGAGCGAGCCCAGGCCATCGCGGCCGGCCACGAATTCGCCCGTCACTGGGTGCACTCCGGCATGGTCACCATCGGCGGCGAGAAGATGGCGAAGTCGGCCGGCAACTTCCTCATGCTCCGCGACGCGCTGGCCACCTACGACGCACGGGCGATCCGGCTCTCCATGCTGCAGACGCACTACGCACGTGCGGTCGACCTCGGTCCCGCCGAGCTCGACGGCGCGGCCGCCGCGCTGGCTCGCCTCGACGCGCTGGTACGACGCGCCGGGCAGGTGGGGATCGAACCCGACGCCGGCGAGGTCGACCAGCGCGTGGTCGACGAGTTCCGGGCCGCGATGGACGACGACTTCAACACGCCGCGCGCCGTCGGCGCGATCTTCGATGCCAACAACCAGGCCAATCGTGCCATCGACGCGCACGACAACGACCGCGCCGCTTCGTTGGTGGCCACGGTCGTGTCGCTGGCGGCGGTGCTCGGGATCGACGTCGGTGTGAGCGCGACGGTCGACAGCGACATCGACGCGCTGGTCCGTGAACGCGACGAAGCGCGCGAGGCCCGCAACTTCGGGCGCGCCGACGAGATCCGTGACGAGCTCACGGCGCGCGGCATCAAGCTCGAAGACGGCCCGCGCGGCACGACCTGGCATCGATGACGCGCCCACGATGACGGGCCCACGATGACGCGCCGCGGTGGCAAGCCCGCCCCACGCGCCGCCCCGAAGCAGGAGCGACGTGACGTCGGGCAACAGGTGGAAGGTCGACGCGCGGTTCGTGAGCTCCTCGTCGCGGGGACCCGTCGGGTGCACGACCTCTGGCTCTCCTCCGACACCGAGCACGCGCCGATCCTCGACGAGATCGCCGAGCTCGCCCGCGTCGCGAACGTCAAGATCCGCCGGGTTCCGGGCGCCGAGGTCGATCGCAAGGCGCGCACCGAGGCCCCGCAGGGCGTCGTTGCGTTCGCGGCCCCTCTCCGCACGCTCGACCTCGACGACGTGCTGGCGGTCCCGAGCGCGTTCGCAGTTGCGGTCGAAGGGGTCACCGACCCCCAGAACCTCGGCGCGGTGCTGCGCAGCGCCGAGGCGCTCGGCGCCACGGCTGCCGTGTTGGCGCGCCACCGTGCCGTCGGCATCACCCCTGCCGTCACGAAGGCAGCGGCTGGTGCGATCGAGCACCTCCCGATCGCGTTCGTCTCCGGCATCCCGAACGCGCTCGAGCAGGCCAGGCGTTCGGGCGTGTGGTGCGTCGGCCTCGACGCGGGCGGCGACACGTCGATCTTCGACGTCGCGGTCGCGGATCAGGCACTCGTGCTCGTCCTCGGGGCCGAAGGTCGCGGCCTCACCAGGCTTGCGCGCACACGCTGCGACGTGCTGGCGTCGATCCCGATGCAGGGACACGTCGAGTCGCTCAACGTGAGCGCGGCCGCCGCGATCGCGTGCGCCGCGATCGCGCGATCGCGAGCCGCGTCGGCGTGAAGCCCGGCGCCTCCATCACCGCGCGTGAGGCGCGGCGGCTGGCAATCGCCGCACAAGGCCTGGCCCGCCCGCGACCGTCGACGGCGACACCCAAGCAGCTGCGGAGCGCTCTCTCGACGATCAACGTGTTGCAACTCGACGCGATCAACGTGCTCGAGCGCACGCAGTTCGTCGTGCCCTTCAGCCGCATCGGCGGGTACGACGTCGCGCACCTCCACGCGATGACCGGCCCGGGCGGGTGGCTGCACGAGGGGTGGGCGCACGCCGCCTCCCTGGTGCCCGTCGACCAGGAGCCGTTGTTCCGCTGGCGCCAGCAACTGCGGGCCGAGTACGGCGACAGTCCGACCTACGCGCCTCGATGGCGGGCGTTCCGCGAGGAGAACGCCGACTACTTCGCCGCCATCCTCGCCGAGGTCACCGAACGGGGGCCCCTCGCCGCATCCCAGCTGACCGACCCGCGCCGCCAGGACGGCGACTGGTGGGAGCGGCGCAGCCACGGGCGGCGCGTGCTCGAGTTCCTCTTCGCCACCGGCGAGCTGGCGGCCTGGCGCACCCCGAACTTCGAGCGGGTCTACGACCTGCCGGAGCGCGTCGTGCCGGCCGAGGTCCTGGCCCGCCCGACGCCGGCGGTCGAGGAGGCGCACCGGGAACTGCTGGTGCTGGCCGCGCGTTCGTCGGGTGTCGCGACGCTCCGCGACCTCGCGGGCTACCACATGATCAAGCCCCGTGCTGCTGCGCCCCGCCTCGACGAGCTCGTCGACGCGGGCCACCTCCTGCCGGTGAGCGTCGACGGTTGGCGTGAACCTGCGTACGTCGTGCCGTCGGTGCGGGTCAGCACACCCACGCGCACGAACGCCACGTTCCTCTCGCCGTTCGACTCGTTGGTGTGGAACCGAGACCGCACACGGCGGATCTTCGGGTTCGACTACCGCATCGAGGTCTACGTGCCGCCACTGAAGCGCGAGTACGGCTACTACGTGCTCCCTGTGCTCCTGGGTGACGAGCTCGTGGGACGCGTCGACCTCAAGGCAGATCGCAAGGCGTCGACGCTGCGCGTCCAAGCGGCGTACGTCGAAGCCGAGCCGCGCGTCATCGAGGTCGCGGCGGCCGTTGCGACGGAGCTCGACGCGCTGCGCGCGTGGTTGCGCCTCGACACGGTCGCAGTCGCACGCCGCGGCGACCTCGCACCGGCGCTGAAGCGCGCGGTGACGGCCGCGTCGCGTGATTGACCACGCGACGCGCGCCGCGTTGCCGTTACGCTTGCGGTTTCGCCGGGTTAGCTCAGTCGGTAGAGCACTTCTCTTGTAAAGAAGATGTCGTCGGTTCGATCCCGACACCCGGCTCTCACGAAGACGGCGGCGGCTCCGGCGCGTCGCCCGCGACCTCGGGCTCCACGTACACCACGTTGGCGGAGGGCACCGCCGCGCGGACCGCGTCTTCGATGTCGTTGATCGCCGCGGCCACCTCGTCACCGCTCAGGGAGTGGACGAACTCGAGCTCGGCGCCCACGAACAGCTCGTCGGGCCCGAGGTGCGACGTCTGCAGCTTCACCACGCGCTGCACCCGGTGGTCGTGCTCGATGGCACGACGCACGCGTGCGAGGTCGTCGCGGGACGCGGCCTCGCCGATCAGCAGGCTCTTCATCTCGACGGCGAGCATCAATGCGATCGCGACCAGCAACAGGCCGATCGCGATGCTGCCGATCGCGTCGTACCGCGGATTGCCGGTGATTGCGGCGAGGGCGACACCGGCCAGTGCAAAGGCGAGACCGATGAGCGCGCCGGTGTCCTCGAGCAGCACGACCGGGAGCTCGGCCTCCTTCGAGCGGCGGATGAAGCCGATCCACGACTCTCCCGGGGCCATCAAGGGCCGCGCGTGGCGAACCGCGGTGCGCAACGACAGCCCTTCGAACACCATCGAGACCGCGAGGATCCCGACCGCCCAGCCGAGCGACTCCAATTCGTGCGGGTGGCGCAGCTTCTCCTCGCCTTCGTACAGCGCGAAGAGCCCACCACCGGTGAACAGCACCATCGACACCACGAACGCCCAGAAGTACCGCTCCCGCCCGTACCCGAACGGGTGCGACTCGTCCGGCTCGCGCTGCGCGCGCCGAGCCCCGAACATGAGGAGGCCCTGGTTCGCGGTGTCGGCGACGGAGTGGATCCCCTCGGCGAGCAGCGATGCGGCACCGGTGAACGCGAAGCCGACGAACTTCGCGACCGCGATGGCCAGGTTCGCGAAGAACGCGGCAAGCACGGCACCGCGATGAGCGTCGCCGTGCGGTTGGGGTGCGGGCGCGTCGTCGGGCATGTCCCCAATGCCTACCATCGTGGGGACATCATCGAGGGGGCGAGGGGGCGACACCATGAAGGCCGCAGTGCTGACCGGCTACAACGAGCCCCTCGTCGTCGAGGAGATCACGCTCGGCGCCCTCGGCCCGAAGAGCGTGCACGTGCACGTCGACGCCAGTGGTGTGTGCCATTCCGATCTGAGCGCGGCCACGGGCGTGGTACCGCTCGGCGCGCCGATGATCCTCGGTCACGAGGGCGCCGGCACGGTGCTCGCGGTCGGGTCCGACGTCACCCGCGTGGCGCCGGGCGACACCGTGATCGCGTCGTTCGTTCCGGCTTGCGGGAACTGCTGGTTCTGCCTCCACGACCAGTCGCACCTGTGCAACGGCATGGGCTCGGTGTCGGGCGGCGCCAAGGGCACCCGACCCGACGGCTCGGGCATCCGTGGCATGACCGGCCTCGGGACCTTCGCCGAGGAGATGCACGTCGACGAGTCGGCCGTGGTGCCGGTGACGACCGACGTTCCCGCGGATCAGCTCGCGCTCATCGGCTGCGGAGTCACCACCGGCGTCGGTGCCGCGCTGAACACCGCGCGCGTCGAGCCCGGCTCGACGGTTGCGGTGATCGGGTGTGGCGGCGTCGGGCAGTCGGTCATCCAGGGCGCGCGCATCGCCGGCGCGTCGAGGATCTTTGCGGTCGACCCGGTCGAGATGAAGCGCAAGACGGCCGAGAGCTTCGGTGCCACCGACCTGATCGACCCGGCCGACGGTGATCCCGTCCAGCAGGTGATGGCGGCCACCCAGGGCCTCGGTGCCGACTATGCGTTCGAGGTGATCGGGCTCCCCGAGACGATCACACAGGCGTATGCCACCGCGCGCCGCGGCGGCACGGTCGTCGTGGTCGGCATGGCCGCCGCCGACTCGACCGTCACCTTCTCGGGCCTGTCGCTGTTCTACGAGGGCAAGCGGCTGCTCGGATGTGTGTACGGCGGCGCGCAGGTCCGCCGCGACTTCCCGAAGTTCGTGCGCCTCGTGGAGACCGGACGTCTCGATCTCGGCTCGATGGTGACGCGCCACATCCACCTCGACGAGGTGAATGACGCGTTTCGGGCGATGCAGGCGGGCGAAGTCATCCGCAGCGTCATCGTGTGAACGGCCACGACGGACGCGAAGGCGGGGGATCCTTGATTTCGAAGGGCCGCGCGGCGAGGATGCTGGTCACCATCATGGTCGACTCCGCTCCGACGTCCCGCTCTCCGAGCACGCCTACGCTGCGTCTCGCCCGATGAGCTTGTCGCCGCGCGAGCGTGCCATTCTCGACCTCGAACGCTGGTGGTGGACCCGTTCCGGGCCGAAGGAGGCCGCGATCCGTGCTGACACGGGGCTCTCGAGCACTCGGTACTACGACGTCCTGCGCGCCCTGGTCGACGACCGGGACGCGTACGAGTACGACCCGCTCACGGTGATGCGCCTTCGTCGCGACCGCGACCGCCGTCGGCGGGCTCGGGTCGTCGGTGGACACGACCCCGGCACGCGATGACGGAGCCCCGCCAGAGCCGGTCACGCCCGGGCACGTCACGTCAGAGTTCGCCGCGTCAGGCGTCGCGCCAGAGCAGCTCGGGAGTACCGCCGAGCGCGCGCGGCGCGGTGCTCATCGGGATCCTCGTGATCGCGGGGATCGTCGGGCTCCAGATCCTCGACGACTCGGGGGCGAGCAACGTGAAGATCGCGAGCACCGACTCCACAACCGCCACCACCGGCGATCCGAGCTCGACCACGGTCGCGCTCCGCCAGCCGAGTGACGTGCGGGTGAAGGTCTACAACGCGTCGGGGGTCGACAAGCAGGCCACGGTGATGACCGACAAGCTCAAGGCGCTCGGTTGGGCGACGCAGGAGCCCGACACCATCAGCCCGACGCGCGACGGCACCGGCGTGCAGTGCGTCGCCGGGTTCGAGAGCGAAGCTGCGAGTTTGGCGACCGCCGTCGGTCAGGGCGCCGCGGTGGAGCCGTATCCGCCGACGCCGCCCCCCGGCGCGGATCAGGCTGATTGCCTCGTGATCCTGGGCAAGGTGTAGCGGCGGGCGCGCCGCGTCCGACGCGTGCCCCTCCCTCCGCACCTCGCTGCGCTGGCTCCCCTCGTCGACGATCCGCGCCGCAGCGCGTTCCTCGTCGACTTCGACGGCTCGCTGGCCCCCATCGTCGACGATCCCTCGGCCGCGCGTCCCCTTCCCGCAGCCGTCGACGCGGTCAGGCGGATCACGCCCCTCATCGGTCGGGTCGCGGTGGTCAGCGGGCGACCAGCGTCGTTCCTCGAGACGCACGTGCCGGTGCCCGATGTCGTCCACGTCGGCCTCTACGGTCTCGAACGGATCGTCGACGGTCGCCGCGTGATCGACCCACGCGCACTCGAGTGGATCCCGGCGATTGCGGCCGCGGCTGCCGAGCTCGACACGGCCTTGCCGGATCTGCTGGTGGAACGCAAGGGTGATCTGGCGGTCACCGTGCACTGGCGCACGGCGCCGTCGCGTGAAGCCGAAGCGGTGGATGCGGTCACCGCCGCCAGCCAACGACACGGGCTCGACGCTCCGATGCGGGGCCGGAAGGCCATGGAGCTGCGTCCCCCCGTGCCGGTCGACAAGGGCACCGCGGTCGAAGCGCTCGTCGAGGGGATGTATGCCGCGGCGTTCGCAGGCGACGACGTCGGCGATCTCCCCGCGTTCGCCGCTCTCGACCGGTTGCGCCGTGAAGGGGCCCTGGCCGAACGGGTGACCGTCGGTGTGCGTTCCACCGAAGCTCCTGGCGCGGTGCTCGACGCCCAGATCGTGGTCGACGGTCCGGCCGGCCTCGCGGCGCTGCTCGACGAGTTGGCGACCGCGATCAGCGGGCGTGGGTGACGAGGTCGCGCAGCCACACCTCGGGCGGACGCGCCGACGCGGCCTCGCGCAACGACGCGGCGCGTCGCGCTCGTTCGTCGGCGCCCATCGAGAGCGCTTCGTGGAGCGAGGCGACGTTCTGCTCGATGTCGAACGGCTGCACCGCGAGAGCCGCGTGGCGCAGCTCCTCGTACGCACCGGCCTCCCGTGAGAGGCAGAGCACACCGTCGCGCTCGTTGACGAGCGGGCCTTCCTTGGCGACGAGGTTGAGGCCGTCCTTGATCGGGTTCACGAACAGCACGTCGTAGCGGAGGAAGCCGGCGACGGTCTGCTCGAAGTCGTCGCGCGTGTCGACGACGAGGGGCTGCCACGAAGCCGTGGCCCAGTGCTCGTTCACGCGCGCTGCAGCCGCGTCGACCTCTTCGCGGTACGCGATGTACTCGGGAACGGTCGCGCGGGAGCTGTTCAACATCGCCACGAACACGACGCGCTCGCGCCATTCAGGGTGGGCTTCGAGGAGTGCGTCGTACGCGGCGAAGCCGCGCGCGATGTTCTTGGTCAGGTCGATCCGGTCGCTGCGGAAGATCAGGATCCGGTCGCCGACCAGCTCGTCGAGCTCGGCTGCCGCGTCGCGTACGGCGGGTGACGCCGCGATCGTGGCGAGCGCGTCGGGGTCGGGTCCGAGGGAGGCGGCGAACGGGGGCGCGAGCTCGACGTCGTCGCCGAGCACCTCGCGCGCTGACGCTTCGTAGGCGTGGGCCCAGCGCGTGGTGTGGAACCCACTGGGTCGAACGGCGAGCGATCTGCACAACGTGGTCGCGATGTCCTCGGGCAGCACGCGGATCCCGCCGGGACCGCAGAACGGCGTGTGGGCGAAGTACGCGATGCGGAGGTCGGGCCGAGCCACGGCCAGCAGGCCGGGCACCAGCGCGAGCGGATAGTCCTGCACGAGCACCGTGTCGCCGTCGGGGGCCGCGTCGATCACGGCCGCGGCGAACGCTTCGTTCACCGACACGTACGCCTCCCAAGCGTCGCGAAAGGCGCGACCGAACGTCGGCGTGCGGGGGAGATCGAAGATGTCGTGGAAGAGGAACCAGAGCACCTCGTTCGACACCACCTCGTAGTGGAGACGGTGCGCGTCGGCCTCCAGGGCGACGAAGCGCACGTCGGTCCCCACGTCGGGAAGCGTGGGAGCACGCATCGCCTGCCGATCGCCGTCGCTGAGCGCGGCCGACATGCAGGTGGTGTCGGTGAGCACGTCGGCACCGGCGAGGAGGTGCAGCGTCGCGGCGAGGCCGCCGGGGCCGCGGGTGGGTGTGAGCGCGCCCGTGTCGTCGACCGAGAACCCGAAGGGTCCTCGGTGCGAGACGATGATCATGCGCGGGTGATCATGCGCGGGTGATCATGCGCGGAGGTCGTTGAACAGGCTGAGCCAGTCGTCGAGCTCGCGGGTGGAGAGGAAGTTGTCGCGCACGTGCTCGCGTCCCTGCGCACCGAGCGCGTCGGCGCCGACGGGATCGGCGAGCAGCTCGATGGTGCGATCCGCGCACTCCTCGACCGAATCGACGAGATAGCCGTCGAACCCGTCGCGGATCTGCAACTTGATGCCACCGGCGCGTCCACCGATGACGGGGCGTCCCTTCCACAGCGCTTCACTCACGGTGAGGCCGAATCCCTCCCGGATCGACTTCTGGATCACCACGTTGGCGATGCGCTGGAACGCGTTGATCTGCACCGAGCCGACCTGATGGAGGTTGGAGAGCAGGAAGATGTCGCGGTCGCCGGCGCGTGCCGCCTCGGTCTCCTCCCACACCCGGAAGCCCTCGGGGTCGTCGGTGGCCATCGATCCGGCGAGGACGAGCTGCGCGTCGGGCACCCGCTCGCGCACGATCCGGAACGCGTCGATCACGCCGACCGGGTCCTTCCAGGGGTCGAAGCGGCTCACCTGGCACACGATCGGACGATGCACGTCGATCCCGTACTGGCGGGTGAGCTCCTGGCAGAACGGCAGCGCGAGCTCGAGGTTCTTCACCGAGAGGGGATCGATGCACGGCGGCGCGGTCACGACGCGGTCCATCTCGAGCGACGCAGGCACGAATTCGGGCATGGTCCACACCGACGCGTCGTGGAGCTCGACGAACGGGCGGAAGAACTCCCACACCTTCGGGTTGGCGTCGGTGAGGTCGATGTGGCAGCGCCAGATCCACTTGGTGTCGGCCATGCGCCCGCCGAGGCGCTCCTTCAAGAAGCTCAGCATCGCGGCCGGCTGCGGGTCGTGCACGATCACGTAGTCGTAGTGCCCGTCGATGAGGAGCGCGTTGTCGAGCACCTTTTCGAGGTAGGTGCGCTGCATGCGCGCCGTCCAGTCGAGATCGGCGCCCTGCAGCGCGTTGTCCACCGCCTTCGTGACGGCGAAGAACTCGTCGCTGCCGTGCATGACCTCCCAGTCGGCGTCGATGCCGACGCTGCGGAGCAGCGGCACGTGGGTGGCCAGCAGCTCTGCGACGCCGCCTCCGTACGCGGTGGCGTTCAGGTGGAGCACCCGCGCGCCCTGGAGGGGTCGGGCGAGCTCGGTGATCCGATCGATCACGTCGACGCCGACCACGCCGGCGTAGTCAGCGAGTTGCCGTTCGAGAAGGGGAACGCGTTCGAGCACGGTGCTCCGGTCGTCGCGAGGTCGAATTCTGCGTCAATCTATCGAGATGCGTGTGCACCCCCTGACTTCAGCGCTGGTGTGCCCCGACAAGTTCCGCGGCACGCTCAGCGCGGCTCAAGCAGCCGCGGCCATGGCCGCCGGCGCGCGGCGCGCCGGGTTCGAGACGGTCCGCGAGCTGCCCCTCGCCGATGGCGGCGAGGGCACGCTCGACGCGCTGGTCGCGTCGCTCGGTGGTTCTCGCCGGCGAGCGATGGTCACGGGCCCGCTTGGTGATCCGGTCGAAGCCGAGTGGGCGATGGCGCCGGGGGGTACCGCGGTCGTCGAGATGGCGCAGGCCAGTGGGTTGCACCTGCTCGACACCCAGCGAAAGGACCCACTCCGCGCCTCGAGCCGCGGCACGGGTGAGCTCATCGCGATCGCCATCCGCGAGGGAGCGCGCCGCGTGATCGTTGGCATGGGTGGGAGCGCGAGCACCGATGGCGGTCTCGCCGCGGTGGAGACGCTCGGATGGTCGCTGCATCACGTTCCGGTCACGGTTGCGTGCGACGTGACGACGCGGTTCGTCGACTCGGCCCGGTTGTTCGCGCCTCAGAAGGGCGCCACCGGCGCGCAGGTCGCGCTGCTCACGCGGCGCCTCGAACGGCTCGCCGACCAGTACGAGTCGCGCACGGGCGTCGAGGTGCGTGAGCTCCCGGGCGGGGGCGCGGCGGGCGGCCTGGCCGGCGGGCTCGCGGCGATCGGCGCGACGCTCGAGCCCGGCTTCGACGTCGTCGCCGGGGCCGTCGGCCTGGAGGGCGCATTCGACGATGTCGACCTCGTGCTCACCGGCGAAGGCAAGCTCGACGCCACCAGCTTCGCGGGGAAGACCGTGGGCGGCGTGCTCGAGTGGGCGAACGACGAAGGGGTTCCGCACCTCGCCGTCATCGCGGGGCAGGTCACGGCCGACGCGCGTGACGAAGCGGGGGTGCATCCGAATCTCCAGGTGTTGGCGCTCACCGACCGCGTGTGGCAGGGCGGCGAGGCGTTCGCGCGAGCCGCCACACTGGTGGAGGAAGCGGCGTACGAAGCGGCGACACGCGCGCTGGGCGAGGAGCCCGATGACGGGACGAGCGAAGGTCTCGCCGACGGGACGACCGAATGAGTGAAGGAGTCGGACGGTCGATCCTCTCGGCGCCGGTCGCACTGTTCGACTTCCGCGCCAAGTCCGTGCGCGCCGACGACGGGCAATTGATCGGCGGCATCCGTTCGGAGGATCACGAGATCGTCTGCCGCGATCTCGACGACACGATCGTGTGGATCGTCGAGAACGCAGGGCCGTTCCAGGTGAAGACCCGGATCTTCGACGCCGACCGTCAGGAGATCGGGACGCTGGCCATCAACCGCCTTGCCGCGGGTGACGAGCCGTTCGCCACGTTGGTGCAATTGCGGCGCGCCGAGCTGGAGATCCGAGACGACGACGGCGAGGTGCTGGCGCGCCTCCACAACGAGTCGCGCTTCTGGTCGTTCCACCAGAAGGTGCGCATCGAGGTGGAGCCCTTCGTGCATGCCGCCGAGCGCCTCGCGGTGCTGGCGACCGTCTGCGTGTTCGAGGCGGCCGCGACCCTCGACTGAGCGACGGAGACTCGCGTCAGACGCCTTCGACCACGATGAAGCTCGCAGTCGCCGCCTCGGCACGGCGGGCTCGCGCGGCGGTGTACTCCGGGGAGGTGTACCAACGACGCGCCGCGTCGGTGTCGCGGAACTCGAGCACCACGATGCGGTTCGGGACGCGCTCGCCCTCGAGCACCTCCGACGCGCCGCCGCGCACCAGGTAGCGGCCGCCGTACTGGCGGACGCTCGGGCCGGCGAGGGCGCGGTAGTCCTCGTACTGGACCGGATCGGTGATGTGCATGTCGACGAGCACGTACGCGGTCATGGTCTCCCTGGTGGACTCTCGATCGATGCGATCGCCGCGTCAGACGGCGAGCTCGCGGGTGGCGTCGGCGCGCCCGAACTTCTCACGGTACGCAGGGATCGACACCATCGGCGGGCGCTCGCGGATCTCGACCGGCACGCGCTCCTGATCCTGGTGCACGTCGTAGCGCACCAGCTCGGCGAGCCGGCGGTCGACGGGCACGCCCGCGCGCCGCAGCCCCGTGACGAGCACCGCCATCGCCTGTGGCCCGAGCTCTTCCAACGGACGGTTCCGGTGCTCGCGCACACCGAGGTCGGCCTGCGCCACCGCGCCGGAGCCGTAGCGCGCGACGAGGTCGACGAGCAGGCCGATCTCGACGCCGTAGCCCTCGACGAACGGGACCGATTCGAGGAGGCTGCGCCGGCCCGCGTACTCACCGGCGAGCGGCTGTACGAAGTCGGCGAGGTGAGGGAACAGCGCCGAGATGAGCGGCCGCGCCATCAACTCGGTGACGCGTCCGCCGCCGGTGACCTTGTCGAACAGAGGGCGACGGTAGAAGCCCTTCACGAAGCCGACGCCCGGATCCGTGAGCAACGGCGCGAGCAGGCGGGTCACGAAGTGCGGCGCGAAGTTGCGGATGTCGGCGTCGACCCAACAGATGATGTCGCCCTCGCACTCGTACAGCGACAACCACAGCGCGTTGCCCTTGCCGCTCCCCGGTGCGAGGTCGGGAAGCACTTGGTCGACGGTCGCGACGCGCGCGCCGTCGTAGGCCGCGGCCTCGGCGGTGGCGTCGGTCGATCCGTCGTCCATCACCACGACCTCGTCGACGAGGCCCACTCGCTGCATGAGGTTGCGCCGCACCGTCGACACGATCTGGCCGACCGTCGACTCCTCGTTGCGGGCGGGCAGGCACACCGACACCGTGATCCCGAGTGCGTCCTTGGCGTCGACGAGCGCAGCGAGCGCCGGATCCGCTGGCATGGCGCAAGGGTATGGGCCAATCGGGTTCGCCCGGGCGTGGCGTTCGGCCAGGTGAGGAGTTCGGCCGGGTCAGGCGTTCGGCCAGGTAAGGAGTTCGGAAAGCAGGTGCGCTTTGGTATCGTGGTCGGTCACGCGCTCATCCAGAGCGGCCGAGGGACAGGCCCGTAGACGCCGCGGCAACCAGCAGCATCCCTGCTCAGCAGGGGTACCGCCAGGTGCCAATGCCTGAACGATGAGTCAGCCTGAGAGCGGTCCTCCGCTCGAGGCGCTCGAGAGCGCGTCGAGAAGCACCGGTGCGCCGGTGGGTCGAGGACGAACAAGGAGCACGCTCCCATGGCACACGTACGAGGCTTGCGATGTCGCGAATGCGACCGCGAGTACGAGGTCGCGGCGATCTTCACCTGCGAGTGGTGCTTCGGCCCACTCGAGGTCGACTACGACTACGACGCGATCCGTGCTGCGATCAGCCCGGAGAAGATCGCGGCGGGCCCGCTGTCGATGTGGCGCTATTCCGATCTGCTCCCCGCCGATCGCAATCCCGCGGTCGATCTCGGTGCGGGGTTCACGCCGCTCGTGCGCGCCGACCGCCTCGCGGCCGAGCTCGGTCTGGGCGAGGTGTGGATCAAGAACGACACCGTGAACCCCACGAACTCGTTCAAGGACCGCGTCACGTCGGTGGCACTGGCGAAGGCGCTCGAGTTCGGTTTCAAGGTCGCGGCGTGCGCGTCGACCGGCAACCTCGCCAACGCGGTTGCCGCGCACGCGGCGCACGCCGGCCTGCAGAGCTTCGTGTTCATCCCGGCCGATCTCGAGCAGGGCAAGGTGGTCACGACCGCGATCTACGGCGGCAACCTCGTGGCGATCGACGGCAACTACGACGCGGTGAACCGCCTGTGCGCCGAGCTCGCGGGGACGTATCCGTGGGCGTTCGTGAACGTGAACATCCGCACCTTCTACGCCGAAGGCTCGCGCACGCTCGCGTTCGAGACGGCGGAGCAACTCGGGTGGGAGGCACCGGATCACGTGGTGGTGCCGATCGCGAGCGGGTCGTTGCTCACGAAGATCCGCAAGGGATTCGACGAGCTGCACAAGGTGGGGCTCCTCGCCGAGCCGCCGCAGGTGCGGGTGTCGGGCGCGCAGGCCGAAGGGTGCTCGCCCGTCGCGCAGGCGTGGCTGTCGGGCTCCGACACGATCAAGCCGGTGAAACCCGACACGATCGCCAAGTCGCTCTCGATCGGGAACCCTGCCGACGGCTACTTCGCGCTCGATGCGGTGCGCGAGACCGGCGGCGGCCTCGCTGCGGTCACCGACGAGGAGATCGTCGACGCGATGGTGCTGCTCGCGCGCACCGAAGGCATCTTCGCCGAGACCGCGGGTGGGGTGACCGTCGCGACGCTGAAGCGCCTCGCCGCCGATGGCGTCGTGCGCCCCGACGAGCGCGTCGTGGTGTACATCACCGGACACGGGCTGAAGACGCTCGACGCGGTCGTCGAACGCGGCAAGCCCACCGCGGTGATCGCACCGACCCTCGACGCGTTCCACGACGCGTTTCCCCCCGACCAGTTCGAGCAGTAGCTCGGATCACAGGAGATCCCACGATGGCCGTCACCGTCCGAATCCCCACTCAGTTGCGTGAGCTGTCGGGCGGTGCTGCCGAGCTCACCGCCGAGCCCGGCACCGTCGCCGAGGTGCTCGCGCAGCTCGAGACCGCACACCCCGGGTTCGCCGAGCGCCTGTTCGACGACAAGGGCGAGCTGCGCAGGTTCGTGAACGTCTTCGTCGCCGACGAGGACATCCGCTTCCTCGGTGGGGTCACCACGCCTGTCACGGCGGGCCAGACCGTGAGCATCGTGCCCGCAGTCGCCGGCGGCGCCGGCTGAAGCTCGAGTTCCCGCGTCAGGCGGGGACGACGTACATGAGCTGCGCGACGTCGCGGGGGACGAGTTGCTCCCCGGCGTCGCTCTCGAGGCGCACGCCGTCGGGGCCGGAGCTCACGATGGTGGCGTTGGAGCCCGGGATCAGCTTCGCGGCGGCGAGGAACTCGAGCGCCGACTCGTCGATCTCGATCTTCTCGCTGATGCGACGCACCTGCACGCGACCGGGAGTGGACTGCGTGAGGAGCGTGGCGGAGCTGGTGTCGGTGGCGTGCGCCGACCCCGGGATCGGGTTGCCGTGGGGGCAGGTGGCCGGGTCACCGAGGAGCAGGACGAGCTTCGCCTCGACGTCGGCGGAGATCGCGTGCTCCCACCGGTCGGCTTCACGGTGGACCTTCTCCCACTCGAGACCGATGATGTCGACGAGCAGGCGCTCCGCGAGGCGGTGGCGGCGCACGACCGAGGTCGCCACCTGGCGGCCCTTGTCGGTGAGCTTCAACGTGCGGTCGTCGAGCAGCTCGGCGTAGCCGTGCTCGACGAGGCGGTTGACCGTCTCGGACACCGCTGGGGCCGAGAGGCCCAGGCGCTCCACGAGTCGGGCTCGGATCGGCACGACGCCTTCCTCTTCGATCTCGAGGATCGCTTCGAGGTATTCCTCGGTTGCGTCATGCCACTCAGCCACGCGGTCACCCTAGTGGTCGGCGTCTGAGCCTCGGACCTCGTCCGAGCGGCTGACCCGAAGGGATCGCGGCCCGCAATTTGCACTCTCGGCCTTCGAGTGCCAACATGGTTAGCACTCGTCGGTCGTGAGTGCTAACTCTCCCGCACGCCGACCGGAGTTCTCCAACCTCGCAAGATCCGTCCATCGACCACCCATGCCAGGGGGTATACGAATGCCGAAGCAGATCGCGTATGCGGGCGACGCCCGCCGCTCACTCGAAGCAGGAATGAACAAGCTCGCCGACGCCGTGCGCGTCACGCTGGGGCCGAAGGGCCGCAACGTCGTGCTCGAGAAGAAGTGGGGCGCACCGACCATCACGAACGACGGCGTGTCGATCGCCAAGGAGATCGACCTCGAAGACCCGTACGAGAAGGTCGGCGCCGAGCTCGTCAAGGAAGTCGCCAAGAAGACCGACGACGTCGCCGGCGACGGCACCACCACCGCCACCGTCCTTGCATGGGCGATGGTGCGTGAGGGCCTCCGCAACGTGGCCGCCGGCGCCAACCCGATGGTGCTCAAGGGCGGCATCGAGAAGGCCGTCGAGACCGCGGTCGAGTCGATCAAGAAGCAGTCGAAGAGCGTGAAGACGGACCTCTCGGCGATCGCCGCCGTGGCGGCCATCTCCGCGGCCGACCCCGAGATCGGCACGATGATCGCCGAGGCGCTCGACAAGGTCGGCACCGACGGTGTCATCACCGTCGAGGAGAGCCAGACCTTCGGCATGGAGCTCGACTTCGTCGAGGGCATGCGCTTCGACAAGGGCTACATCTCGCCGTACTTCGTCACCGACACCGACCGCATGGAGGGTGTCCTCGACGACGCCTACATCCTGCTGCACAGCGGCAAGATCTCCGCGGTGAAGGACCTCCTGCCGGTGCTGGAGAAGGTCATGCAGTCGGGCAAGCCGCTCGCGATCATCGCCGAGGACGTCGAGGGCGAGGCTCTCGCCACGCTCGTCGTGAACAAGATCCGCGGCACGTTCAAGTCGGTCGCCATCAAGGCGCCGGGCTTCGGCGAGCGTCGCAAGGCGATGCTCGAGGACATGGCGATCCTCACCGGTGGCACCGTGATCTCCGAGGAGGTCGGTCTCAAGCTCGAGAACGCCGACCTGTCGTTGCTCGGTCGGGCCCGCAAGGTCGTGATCACCAAGGACGAGACCACGGTCGTCGAGGGCAACGGCGCCAAGGCCGACG
>JBEVIU010000148.1:0-6451 GCA_040510575.1 Acidimicrobiia bacterium
AGCGGATGGCTTCGACCGGAGAGAGGTACTGCGCGCGCATCGCGACTTCCTTGATCGCGCGCTGGGCCAACGGCGCGCCTTGGAGCAGGCGGTCAGCCAGTGCGCGTGCCTCGGCCATCAGATCGTCGTGCGGCACCACCCAGCCCGCGATGCCGACTTCCTTCGCCCGGGCCGCGTCGATGCGGTCGCCGGTGAGCATCAGCTCCATCGCGTACTGCCAGGGAATGCGTTGCGGAAGGCGGATCGCGCCCACGATCGTCGGCACCCCGAGACGCACCTCGGGAAATCCGAACTCAGCCCGTTCGCTCGCGATCACGAAGTCGCACCAGGTCACGAGGGTGAGGCCGTAGCCGAGGCAGTAGCCGTTCACCGCCGCGATCACCGGCTTGTAGATCTCCCACCCGCTCTCGAACGAGTTCATCGTGGGTTTCTCCCAGAACGTGCCAGGGAAGTCGCCGATCGGGTTGCCGCCCCCGCTTCGCAGGTCGCCGCCCGCACAGAACGCCCGGCCCGCCCCGGTCACGATGCCGATCCACGCCTCCTCGTCGTCGCGGAAGCGGGCGAACGCCTCGTTGAGCCCGATGCGCATGTCGCCGTTGACGGCGTTGAGCGCTTCGGGGCGGTTGTACGTGATCGTGGCCACGTGGCCGTCGAGCTCGTACAGTACGGAGTCGGTCACGTGTCCTCCATCTGGTCGCGGCGGGGTCGTTGCAGGTGAAGCGTCATCGCAACCAGTGACGTGACGCAAGCCGTTGGGGTACGGTCTGGTCGGGCCCGGCGCCCAGCCGGGAACGTGTAGCCCACCAGCGATCACATCGGGGGTTGGCATGGGTCACGCAGTCGACGGGAGCGAGCTCATCGACGAGGGATTCTTCCGGCGGTACCGCGCGTTGCTCGACGCGGAAGACACCGCCTTCGACGAGCTCGAGCACGCCTACGAAGCGGGAGCGCGCGCCGACTTCGAAGCGGATCTCACCATGTGGCGCCTCTCCGTCGAGCGTCGCTCGGCGTTCCTCGAACGCCACGTGTTCAGCCCGGCGCCCACCGGCTGACGAACGCGAGCGCAAGCTCGACCAAGCGATCGGTGCGGCCCACGAAGAAGTGGCTCGCGCCACCGATCACCTCGATGTCGGTGCTGATCCAGTCGCGCGTCGCGTCGATCACGGACGCGGGCTCTCGGAACTCGTCGTGCTCCGCCAGCGCCAACAGCTTCGGGCGCGGATCGGCGGCCACGGCTGAGAAGTCGGGCACCATGCGCAACGGCGGCGCGATCGCGAGCCATCCCGAGACGCGGTCGACGACGGTCGCGAGCGCGAGGTCGGCGCCGAACGACCAGCCGACGAGCAGGAGCGGCACCCCCGGGTCGACGGCGGCGTCGAGCACGCCGATCGCGGCCTGCACGTCGAGTTGCTCGCCCTGCCCCTCGCCGTAGGCGCCGTCGCTTCCTTCGACGCCGCGGAAGTTGAAGCGAAGGCAGGTGACACCTGCCCGCGGGAGCGCGTCGAACAGGGCACTGATCACGATGGAGCGCATCGTGCCGCCGGCCTGTGGGTGCGGATGGCAGAGCACTGCGGCAGCGCGGGGCGGGCCGTCGACGACCGCGATCTCCGCTTCGAGCTCGAGGCCGTCGGCGGTCGTGCACGAGGTCCGCTCGACGGCCGCGCTCACTCGGTGATCCCGACCTGCTCCAGCGCGAACGCGAGCACGAACGCCTCCTCGCGCCACGACTCGTACCGGCCCGACGGACCGGAGTGACCGGCACCCATCTCCATCTTCAGCAACAGGATGCGATCGTCGGTCTTCGCCGAGCGCAGCTTCGCCACCCACTTGGCCGGTTCCCAGTACTGCACGCGGGGGTCGTTCAGTCCGCCCGACACCAACATGGCGGGGTAGGCCTTCGCCTCGACGTTGTCGTACGGCGAGTACGACTTCATGTACTCGTACATCGCTGCATCGTGCACCGGGTCGCCCCACTCCTCCCACTCGGTCACGGTGAGGGGGAGCGACTCGTCGAGCATCGTCGTGAGGGTGTCGACGAACGGCACCTCGGCCACGATCACGCCGAACAGGTCGGGTGCGAGGTTGGCAACCGCGCCCATCAACAAGCCACCTGCGCTGCCTCCGCGTGCGATCAGGCGATCGGGCGACGTCAAGCCTTCGTCGACGAGATGCCGCGCGCACGCGACGAAGTCGGTGAACGTGTTGGTCTTGGCGAAGAACTTCCCCTCCTCGTACCAGCGGCGGCCGAGCTCGCCGCCACCGCGCACGTGCGCGATCGCGAACACGACGCCTCGATCGAGGAGGCTGACCCGCGACATCGAGAACGTCGGGTCGATGGAGACCTCGTACGACCCGTAGCCGTAGAGGAGCAGTGGGTTGCCCTCGGGTCGGCGCCTGTCGGTGCGCCACACGATGGAGATCGGCACACGCGTGCCGTCGGCAGCGGTGGCCCACATGCGGTGCGTCTCGTATCGCGCCGCGTCGTAGCCCTCGACCGGTTGCTGCTTCACGAGTACGGACGTGCGCGCAGCGATGTCGTAGTCGAAGGCCGAGCCGGGCGTGACGAGTGAGGTGTACCCGTAGCGAAGCGCGGTGGCTTCCCATTCGGGGTTCGCGCCGAGCCACATCGAGCCCACTTCGTCGGGTGGTGCGATCACGTGGTCGGCGACGACTGCGCCGCCGTCGGCGCCCAGCTCGAGCACCCGTACCTGCTCGTGGGCACCGGATCGTTCCGACACCGCGATGTGATCGGCAAACGCGTCGACGTCTTCCAAGCGAACGTCGTCGCGGTGGCCGACGACCGTCGACCAGTTGCTGCGTTCGGGAGCGGCCATCGGCGTGACCAGGAGCGCGAAGTTGTCGGCCCCATCGGCGTTCGACAGCACGTACAACTGGTCCCCGGCGGTACCCCGATGGTGTTCGACGTGGTACTCGTGGCCCTGTTGGCGCGGCTCGACCACGAACCCAGGTGCGCTGGGTTCGTCGGCGTCGAGGATGCGCACCTCGCTCGTGACCTTCGACGCGGAGGTGATCACGAGGACTGAGCCGGTGCGCGCCCGTGTCACCGACACGAAGAAGCGGTCGTCGTCCTCCTGGTACACGAGCACGTCGGCGCTCGTCGGTGTCCCGATCTCGTGACGCCAGATCTGCCACGGTCGCATGGCGTCGTCGGGCCGTGAGAACAAGACGGTGCGATCGTCGTTCGCGAACGCGAGCCCGTAGTACACGTCGGGCACGACGTCGGGGAGGGTCTCGCCGGTTGCGAGATTGCGGAAACGCAACTCGTAGCGCTCGCCACCGTTCGTGTCGACGGTGAACGCGGCCACACGTTGGCTCGGACTGATCGCGAGGTCGCCGACGGCCAGGTACCCACCAACGGTCGCGAGCGCGTTCTCGTCGAGCACGATCTCTTCGCCGGGCGCAGAGCCAGGAGGCGAGAAGGGATCGGGGAGACCGGGCGTGCCCGCCGGCCGACGGCAGTGCACGTCGTACTGCTCGCCCGCGATCGTGCGCACGAAGTACTCGTGTGCGCCGCGCCGGGTCGGTGCCGACGCGTCGGTCTCCTGCACGCGCGCGACGATCTCTCGGTACAGCCGTTCGCGCAGCGGCGCGAGGTGCGCGACCGCGCGGTCGGTGTACTCGTTTTCCGCTTCGAGGTGCGCGAGCACCTCGGGGTTGTCGCGTTCGCGCAGCCAGTACCAGGGGTCGACGCGTGCGTCGCCGCCATGCTCGAGCGTGGCGGGGCGCGCAGGCGCGACCGGAGGGCTGGGGTTGTCGGCCGGATCCGTCACCGGCCGGATTCTGGCAGAAGCGGGTGGATTTCGGCGGAAACGTGACGAGGGTCTCCACTACGCTCGATCGCCGATGGAACCCGTTGCCACTCCGATCGCGGCCACCGAGTCGGAGCTCGCCTCGGTGAAGTACGACGCCAACGGGCTCGTGGCCGCGATCGTGCAGGAACAGGGCACGAACGAGGTCCTGATGGTCGGCTGGATGAACGACGACGCGTTGCGACGGACCCTCGACACCGGGCGCACGTGGTTCTGGAGCCGCTCCCGCCAGGAGTACTGGTGCAAGGGCGAGACGTCGGGCGACCGCCAATGGGTGCGCGAAGCCCGCTACGACTGCGACGTCGACGCACTCTTGTTCGTGGTCGAGCAGGAGGGACGCGGCGCCTGTCACACGGGCGAGCGCAGCTGCTTCTTCCGGGCATTCGGCGACGGCGCCACGCCCGGCCCCGTGTGAGCCCGGGGCCTCCATGACCGACGTGGTCAAGCCTTCCCGCGACGAGTTCCTCGCGCTCGCACGCGACCACACCGTCGTGCCGGTGTGGCGTGAGGTGTTGGCCGATCTCGAGACCCCGGTGTCGGCCTTCGTGAAGCTGGTCGGCGCAGGCGAGCAGGACGCACCCGGCTTCCTGCTCGAATCGGTGGAGCATGCGGAACGGTGGGGTCGCTTCTCGTTCATCGGCCGCGACCCGGCGCTCACCCTCGTGGTGCGGGGCCTCACGGTCGACGTCACGGGAACGCTGCCGGCGGGCGTGCCCACCGACCAGGGCGGGCTCGCTGCACTCGAGGCGTTGCTCGCCACGTACCGTTCGCCGCAGATCCCGGAGCTCCCGCCGTTTCACGGTGGTGTGGTCGGCTACCTGGGGTACGACGTCGTGCGCGAGGTGGAGCACCTCCCGAACGTCCCGTTCGACGACGCGGGATTCCCCGACGCAGTGCTCACCGTCACCGGCCACGTCACTGCGTTCGACCACTTCCGTCAGCGTCTCTACCTCATCGAGAACGTGTTCCTCCCTGAGGACGCGGGCGATGCGGCTGCGTCGGTCGCATACGACGACGCCGTCGATCGCCTCGCCGGGCGGGTCGACGAGCTCGCCCGTCCGCTGCCGTACATCCCGTCACCGCCTCCCGCGAGCGAGCTCACCGAGATCCCCGATGTGCGCTCCACCATGGACGGCGGTCGCTATCACGAGGCGGTCGAGGTCGCGCGCGAGCACATCCTCGCGGGCGACATCTTCCAGGTGGTCCTCGCGCAGCGGTTCGACCTCGCCGAGCCAATTGATCCGTTCGACGTGTACCGGGTGCTGCGTCAAGTGAACCCGTCGCCCTACATGTATTTCGTACGGCATCCTGAAGCGACGATCGTCGGCTCGTCGCCGGAGCCGATGGTGCAGCTGCTCGACGGCCGCGTGATCAGCCGACCGATCGCGGGCACGCGTCGTCGGGGTCGTAGTGAAGCCGACGACAAGCGCATGGCAGCCGAGCTCACCGAGCACCCGAAGGAGCGAGCCGAGCACGTGATGCTCGTCGACCTCGCCCGCAACGACGTCGGGCGCGTCGCCACGTTCGGCACCGAGCAGGTCGAGGAGCTCATGGTGCTCGAGCGCTACTCGCACGTGATGCACCTGACCAGCCAGGTGGGTGCCGATCTGCGCGACGGCATGAATGCGGTCGACGTGTTGCGCGCCACGTTCCCTGCGGGCACGGTCAGCGGTGCACCCAAGGTGCGCGCCATGGAGATCATCGACGAGCTCGAGCCCACCAAGCGTGGTCCGTACGCGGGCGTCGTCGGCTACGTCGACTTCTCGGGCAACCTCGACACCGCGATCGCGATTCGCACCATGCTCTGGCGGGGAGGTCACGCCAGCGTGCAGGCGGGGGCAGGGATCGTGGCCGACTCGGTGGCGGTCGAGGAAGACCTGGAATGCCAGAACAAGGCGCGGGCGTTGCTCACTGCAGCCGCCGCGGCACGCAAGCTGTCGCCGCTCGGCACCCCGGGAGCGTGACATGACTGATTCGATCGCCGAGCTCGACCAGCTCCGCAGCGGACACGCGATCGTCGACCGGTCGGACCGCGGGTTCGTGCTCGTGAGCGGACCGGACGCGTTCTCGTTCCTGCAAGCCTTGGTGTCCGCCGACCTGGACCCCGTGGCCGACGGCGAGGGCGTCACCTCGCTGCTCCTGCATCCGCAGGGCAAGCTCGACGTCGCGTTCCGGCTGGTCAAGGTCGGCGACGACGCGTGGCTCGACACCGACCCCGGTTTCGCGCCCCAGCTGGTGGCGTCACTGGAGAGGTTCAAGATCCGTGTCGACGCGCAGGTCACCGACCGCAGCGACGACTGGGGCCTGCTCACGTTGATGGGGGCCGACCTCCCGCCCGCGTCGCGCGGTTCGGTCCGGGTCGTCGAGACGTCGAGTGGAGTCGACGTCATCGGTCCGCGGGCGGAGATCGACTCCCTGCGCGACGAACTCATCGGGCAGGGCATCACCTCGGTGGGCGCCGCGGCGCGTGAGGCGTTCCGCATCGAACAGGGTGTGCCGGTGCAACCGGCCGACATCGACGACTCCACGATCCCGCAGGAAGCCGAGCTCGAGCTCGACGCGGTGTCGTTCACCAAGGGCTGCTTCATCGGCCAGGAGCTGGTGTGTCGGATCGACAGCCG
>JBEVIU010000149.1:0-14322 GCA_040510575.1 Acidimicrobiia bacterium
GGCAGGTTTGCGTTCGCGGTGTCGGTCAGGAACTTCACGGCGTCGTGCGCGAGCTCGCCGTGATCGCCGATGGAGAAGCCGCCGTACTCGCGCGGTTCGGTGTCGACGTCGAGGGCCTGAGCGCGCAGCGCACCCACCGTGCACTCCTCGCGCGTGCGGTGCTCGAACGGGTCGAAGTTGTACCAGCGACACGCGTTCGCCCACGTGACGAGATCGATCTCGTCGTCCGGAATCTCCGTGGCCACGAGCGACTTCATCACCGTCTCGGGCGACTGCGGCCACGTGGAGTCGGAGTGTGGGTAGTCGCACTCCCAGGTGATCGTCTCGACACCGATGTAGTGACGGTTGCGCAGGCCGGTCTCGTCGTCGATGAAGCACGTCTGCATGTGCTCGCGGAACACCTGGCTCGGCAGTTTGTCGCCGAAGTCGGCGCCGGTCCACGCGCGGTGGTGGTCGTAGACGAAGTCTGCCTTCTCGAGGAAATAGGGGACCCAACCAATGCCACCCTCGGCGAGGGCCATCTTGATGTTGTCGAACTTCTGCATGATCGGCGACCACAACAGCTCGGCCGCGAAGATCGCCGTGGAGAACGGCATCGAGTGGGGGATCACCGAGAACGGCGAGCGCGGCATGAAGTTGGGGAAGCCGCCGAAGTGGAACACCGCGACGGTGCCGGCGTCGTTGCACGCCTGCCACGCGGGGTCCCACTCGTCGCCGTGGAGGTCGGGCATGCCGAAACGCTGCATCTCCGGGTGCCACGACACCGCGTGACAGCCCTTCTCCGCGACGCGATGGATCTCCTCGGCCATGAAGTCGGCACCGAGCACGAAGCCGGACACGCCGAGCGGGATGAAGCGCCCTGGGTACGCGCCACACCACTCGTCGATGTGCCAGTCGTTGTACGCGCGGATCATCGCAGCGACGAACTCCTTGTCGTCGTTCTGCACGAAGAACTGGCCGCCGAGACCGATCCACGACGGGAAGTTGATCGAGGCGAGCACGCCGTTGGCGTTCATGTCGCGGATGCGCTCGTGCACGTCGTAGCAACCGGGGCGCACCTGGTCGAAGTTGGCGGGGTCGGAGCCCCAGTCCTCGCGAGGACGGCCCTGCACCGCGTTCAGGCCGAAGGTCGACAGCTCAGCACCTTCGATGAGCCACGCATCGGTGCCGTCATCGCGACGGATCACCTTCGGCGCGCGGTTCTTGAACTTCGCCGGAAGGTGGTCCTTGAAGTACGCATTCATCGAGGGTGGTTCGACGACGTGGTCGTCGACGCTGACGAGGATCAGATCTTCCGTGCGCATCGCAAACCCCCAGGTGGCGTGCCCACTCGCTCGAGTGGTGTGACTCCACCGTATTGAATGTTTGCGCCTCACCCAAGCCTTTGCGCCATGGTCGGCGTCGAGGAGCCCGACAGGTGTCGGGCGTGTCAGCGCCCAGTGACCCGGTGCCAGAGGATCCGCCGGCGTCGGAGGCGCGTCTCGCAGCGCTCACAGATCCACCCGAGCCGTTGACCGGCCGTGTCGACGACGGGGTAGTCACCCTGACCGGAGCACTTCATGCACGGCCTGTCCTGGCGTGGGGCGACTTCGTCCGAGCGCGCCGAATCACCCGGCTCCTCGTCGGTTTCGACCACGTTCGTCCCCTCGTCCATCGCGTGCACGGTGGGTAACCGTTCAACCTGGGGAGAGCGATACGCCGCGGCAATGGCGACTCGGCGTCGAGTTCTGAGTAATCGCCCATAATCCTCGTTATGTTAAGTTCAGCGGCGGAGGGAGCCATGGCATGCTGCGGTCATGACTGACAACGCAGAGCTCGGGATACAGCCCGGCTCCCCCAAGGACTTCGGCGTGCCGGAGCCTGAGCTCACGACCGAACAGATCGAGCCGTCGCGTCTCCTCGCCAACGAGGTGCGCGATCGGCTCCAGGGTGCTGGGCTGTCGAACGATCAGATCAACGACTGGGCCGACGCGTTCTTCGCCACCCACGACGAGGGCGGCGGTGCCGAGTTCCTGGCCTGGATTCAGGCGCGGCAGGCGTCGACCTGAGCGTCGAGTTGAGCGCGGGCCTGTCAGTCGCCCGACAGGACCGCGGATCGGGCGAGGTCGCGACCGGACCGCTGTATCCAGAGGTACCGCGCGGTGGCTCCGCACGCGAGGACGCCAGAGACCACAGCAAGTCCGATCAGGATCGACCACGACCAGTTGACCGGGCTCGTTGCGTCGAACCCGTTGGCCTCCTGGGTCCACACGCACCGAGGGCCGGGAGGAACGAGCTTCCAGACCAGTTCTCCATAGTTGGCATCCGAGCTGTCGCCGACGGCGCACCGCTCGAGCCAGTCGGTCTTGTCGATCCACCACGCCCAGGCGCCGAGGGCTGCTCCGGAGAGGACCGCGATGATGCCGCTGGTGATCGCGGTCGTGATCCAGAACTCATCCCGCTTCGCGTCGACGGAAGCCACCGCGCCGCTCACTCGCTCGGCAGGATCCCCGCCAGCGCGTCGAGGCTGGGTGCGAAGTAGAACGCGCCGCTCACTGGGGTCGTGAACTCCATCAGACGGTCCTGGAGACCGTCGCCCGACGTGCCGTACATGGCGGCCAGCATCTTGAGGTAGCGGGACGGGTCGGCGCTGAACGCAATGAAGTACAGGCCGTGCTCCCCGACCATTCCGAACGGCACGGACCGTCGGTAGATCTCGAGCTCGTCGCCGTCTTCTTCGATCTGCACGCGCCCGATGTGCGACGTGTCGGGCAGCGGGTCGAGCTCGATGCTCTCAGGTTTCGTCCGGCCGATCGTGTCCTGCTGCGATTCGTCCGGCTGGGCGTGAAACCGCTCGAGGTCGTGGACGAAGCGCGCGGCGATCACGTGTGACCCTCCCGCCCCGGGTCCATCGGCGACGATGGCGACCTCGTGCGCGACTTCGACCGGCGGGTTCTCGGTTCCGTCGATGAACCCGGTGAGGTCGCGACTGTCGCGATAGACGAACCCTGGTTGCTCCGCGGCGAGCGTCGCCACCGGCGCGAAGCACGCACTGATCGCGCGGGCAACGTCGAGGAGCACGTCCTCGCCGGTGCCGTGGATCCAGACCCAGATGTCGTGCGGCGTCGCGGGGACGACACCCGCGGGTCCGCTCACGCCCGGGAACGGTTGCGCATCGTCGGGGACATCGTCCGGGATCAGCCGACGGGCGAGATCGGATCCGAAGCCGACCACGATGTTCGCCCCGCCGACCGTGACGGTCGGTTCGCGCAGCCCATGGAGCGCGGTGACGATCTCGGCGTCGGTCGCATCGGGGCGGACGTCGAACTCGAGGTGGTAGTGCGAGCGCGTCCCCTGCGCGAAGATCCCCGGCTGCGGCACTGCCATGTGAGACTCCCTGATCCTGGGCGTTACGCGTCTTCGTAGGCCGACAACGGCGGACACGAGCACATGAGGTTGCGGTCGCCGTACGCGCCGTCGATGCGACTCACCGGCGGCCAGTACTTGTCGAAGGTCTCCGACGGGCCGCCCGGGAACGCAGCGACGTCACGGGAGTAAGCGCGGTCCCAGGCGTCGGTCGCGACGTCGGCCGCGGTGTGCGGCGCGCCACGCAACGGGCTCGCCTCCACTGACCACTCCCCTCGCTCCACCGCTGCGATCTCTTCACGGATGGCGATCATGGCGTCGCAGAAGCGATCGAGCTCGCCGAGGTCTTCCGACTCGGTCGGTTCCACCATCAACGTGCCTGCGACCGGGAACGAGACGGTCGGCGCATGGAAGCCGAAGTCGACCAGCCGCTTGGCGACGTCGTCGACGCTCACGCCGGTGGCCTGCGTGATCGGGCGGAGGTCGAGGATGCACTCGTGCGCGACGAGGCCGTCGGGGCCCGAGTAGAGCACCGGGTAGTGCTCGCTGAGCCGCCGGGCGACGTAGTTGGCGGTGAGGATGGCGACTTCGGTGGCGCGGGCCAGGCCTGGACCACCCATGAGCTTCACGTAGGCGGCCGAGATCGGGAGGATCCCCGCGGAGCCGTAGGGCGCGCCCGAGACGTGGGACGGCAGGTGAGGGGCAAGGTGGGCGCGCACGGCGACCGGGCCGACGCCCGGGCCTCCCCCGCCGTGCGGGATGCAGAACGTCTTGTGCAGGTTGAGGTGCGACACGTCGGCGCCGAACTGGCCCGGCTTCGCGACCCCGACCAGCGCGTTGAGGTTGGCGCCGTCGAGGTAGACCTGTCCGCCGCACTCGTGCACCACCGCGCACACATCGCGCACGTTCTCCTCGTACACACCGTGCGTCGACGGATACGTGATCATCAGTGCGGCGAGATCAGCCGCGTGCGCGTTGGCCTTCGACTTCAAGTCGTCGAAGTCGACGTTGCCGTCGTCGTCGCAACGCACGACCACCACCTGCATCCCGGCCATCACCGCGCTCGCCGCGTTGGTGCCGTGCGCCGACTCCGGGATCAGACAGACGGTTCTCGCGCCCTCCCCCGCGCTCGCGTGGAACGCGCGGATGGCGAGCAACCCGGCGAGCTCGCCTTGCGAGCCCGCGTTGGGCTGGAGCGAGACGGAGTCGTAGCCGGTGATCTCACACAACGCGGCTTCGAGCTCCGCGAACAGCTCCGCGTAGCCGGCGGCCTGGTCGAGCGGCGCGAACGGATGGATGTTCGCGAACTCGGGCCACGTGATCGGGATCATCTCGGTGGTCGCGTTGAGCTTCATCGTGCACGAGCCCAGCGGGATCATCGAGCGGTCGAGCGCGAGGTCGCGGTCGCCCAGCCGGCGGATGTAGCGCAGCATCTGCGTCTCGGAGTGGTACGTGCGGAACACCGGGTGCGTGAGGATCTCAGTCGTGCGACGCATGCCTTCGGAGCCGAGCACGTCGAAGTCCCACTCGCCGGCGTCGAACGTGTCGCGCCCGGTGATCGCCGCGAACACCGCGGCTGCGGTGTCGACGGAGCTCGTCTCGTCGAATGCGACGGACACGGTCGTCGCGTCGAGGCGACGCAGGTTGATGCCCTGCGCGAGCGCTCGCGCGAGCACCGCGTCGGCGTCGTCGACCGTCACCGCAACGGTGTCGAAGAACGGATAGCAGCCGAACGCGAAGTCGGCGCGGCCGAGCTCGCGGAACAACAACGCGGCAAGGCCGTGCACACGTTCAGCGATGGCGCGCAGCCCGTCGGGCCCGTGGTACACCGCGTACATGCCGGCGATGTTGGCGAGGAGCACCTGCGCAGTGCAGATGTTGCTCGTGGCCTTCTCCCGACGGATGTGCTGCTCGCGGGTCTGGAGCGCCAGCCGCAGTGCGCGTCGACCGGCGGCGTCGACCGACACGCCGACGAGGCGGCCGGGCACGTTGCGGCGGTACTCGTCGCGCGTGGCGAAGAAGCCGGCGTGCGGTCCGCCGTATCCCATCGGCACGCCGAAGCGCTGCGCGGAACCGACGACGACATCGGCGCCCCACTCTCCCGGCGGGGTGAGCAGGACCAGCGCGAGCAGGTCGGCCGCGACCGCGACCAACGTGCCTTGCGCATGCAGGTTCTCGACGAGGACTCGATGGTCGCGCACCACGCCGGTGGTGCCCGGGTACTGCAACAGCACGCCGAACACGCCTTCAGCGGGCATGTCGTCGTCAGGGACGCCCACGACCACGTCGATGCCAACCGGCTCGGCGCGGGTGCGCACCACCGCGATCGTCTGCGGGTGGCACTCGGCGTCGACGAAGAAGGTGGTGCCCGCCTTCGGGTTCACGCGGGCGAGCATCGCCATCGCCTCGGCCGCCGCGGTCGGCTCGTCGAGCAGCGACGCGTTGGCGAGATCCATCGCGGTGAGGTCGCTCACCATCGTCTGGAAGTTGAGGAGCGCCTCGAGGCGGCCCTGCGAGATCTCGGGTTGGTACGGGGTGTACGCGGTGTACCAGGCCGGGTTCTCGAGGATGTTGCGCAGGATCACGGGCGGAGTGATCGTGTTCGCGTAGCCCTGACCGAGCAGCGACGTGTGCACCTGGTTGCGCGAGGCGAGCGCTTCGAGCCAGGTGAGGGTGTCGGCTTCGGAGCGTCCTTCGGCCAGCGCGAGGGCGCTGCGGTCGCGGATCGCCTCCGGGACCGCCCGGTCGACGAGCTCCTCGAGCGAGCTGAGGCCGAGGCGGTCCAGCATCGTGTCGACCTCGGTGGCCGACGGCCCGATGTGGCGCGCCGCGAACTCACCCACTGTGGCTCCCGGACGCCCGCGCATGGAGGAAATCTACCGGCGGGCACCGGCGCGGGAACGACCGAGCCGGGCCGTTCAGGGGTCTTTGTGCACGAACGGCAGGGTGGCGAGCGTCGCGGCCACTTCACGGCCTCGCACGTCGATCGCGACGGTGTCGCCGGGACGCAGCGCGGGATCGACGAAGGCGAGCGCGATGCCCCGCTCGAGCACGGGCGAGAAGTTGCCGCTGCTCACGACGCCCGCCGGCTTGCCCTCGTGCAGGACCGCGTGCCCTTCACGGGGGATCTGGCGGCCGTCGACGACCAGGCCGCGCAGACGGCGGGCCACGCCGTGGGCCTTCTCGGCCTCGAGCGGTGCCTTGCCGCGGAAATCGCCCTTGTCGAAGCGCACGACCCAGCCGAGACCGGCCTGCAGCGGCGTGATCCCCGGGCCCAGCTCGTGGCCGTGCAGCGGCAGCCCGGCTTCGAGGCGCAGTGTGTCGCGGGCACCGAGCCCCGCGGGGGTGGCGCCCGCCTCGAGGAGGCGCCGCCACCAGTGCACGGCGGCGGCGACGGGCACGTGCAGCTCGACGCCGTCTTCGCCCGTGTACCCGGTGCCGGCGACCCAGCCGTGGTCGCCGTCGAAGTCGACCGCCGCCACCCCGAATCGGGCGACTGCCGCAGGTTCGGGCGCGAAGGTCGCCAGCAGCTCGCGCGCCGACGGGCCCTGGACGGCGAGCACCGCACGCGTGTCGGTGACGTCGACGATGGTGCACTCCCCTCCCCCGTGACGCGTCGCTGCATCTTCCAGTGCGCTGATCAGCGGCGCGGTGTTCGACGCGTTCGGCATCACCAGGAAGTCGCCGGGTGCCGTCCACCAGACGATGACATCGTCGACCACGTGCGCGTCGTCGGGGTCGAGGAGGTGCGTGTACTGCGCGCGACCAGGCGCGATGCGATCGAGGTCGTTGGTGAACGCCCATTGCAGGGTGGCGAAGGCACCGGCTCCGTGCACGTGCAGCGAACCGAGATGCGACACGTCGAACACGACTGCGTCGTTGCGACAGGCCCGGTGCTCCTCGAGCACGCCTGCGTACTGCAACGGCATGTCCCAGCCGCCGAATTCGGCCATGCGCGCACCGAGGGCCCGGTGCTCCGCGTCGAGCGGGCTGTGACGAAGGGTCACGTCAGGCCGATTCGGAGATGTCGCGCGGCGGACGGGCAACGCTGGGCGCGTCGCGACGGAAGTCGAGCGGGCGGACGTCGGTTGGATCCAGGTCGTCGAGGCCGTCGGCGACGAGCTGCGACGGCGGTTCGAGCCCGTACTTGACGAGGAGATGCAGGTAGTCGCGCTGGTAGAGCACCTTCACCCGCACCTCGGGATAGAGCTCCTGCACGCGACGCGCCTTGCGGTTCTTCTTCGTGACCAGCTTCTGGTTCAACGTGGTGATCTCGATGTAGACGTCGTAGAGCGGCAGGTAGAAGTCGGGCGAGAACGCCTGTGACGGATTGCCGTCGCGGTCGCGCTCGAGCACGAAGGTGCGGGGTTCGTACTCCCACGCGATGGCGTAGAAGTCGAGAAGCTTCGCGAACTGTCGCTCGGAGTTGTGCGCGAACCGCACGTGCTCGTGGGGCAACAGCTCCGCGATGATCAGCCCCCTTGGACGCCGGCTTGCGCGACCGTGGTCTGGAGCTCGTCCATCATGTGGCCGAGGGGCACGATGTTGAGCACGCCCTGGCCGTGACGCACGAGGTCGATCAGTGCATCGTCGGTGCGCGCCAGCACGGAGTCGGTGCCGTTGAGCACGAGGCTCGCGGTGGCCCAGTCGTCGCCGAGGTCTTCGCGCAGGTACTCGATCGCCTTGCGCGCGGTCTGCAACTTCACACCGGCGTCGAGCAGGCTCTTGACCACCTTGAGGCGGACGAGGACGGTGTAGGAGTACGCGCGCTGCGTGCCACTCCCCTTCGCGTCGGTGATCGACGGGCGGACGAGATCGGTGCGCGCCCAGTAGTCGAGTTGGCGGTACGTGATCCCCACGATGCTGCAGACCTGTGGGCCGCGGAACCCAGGATCGACCGGCGCGTCGTCGGGCGTGGAGAACCCGTCGAGTGCAGGCTGTGAGACTCGCCGTGGTCGTCGCTCAGCCATTGCCGGGAAGTCTCCAGTGCTGCTCGAAAGGGGTGACCCTGAAGTACACGTCCGTAGTTACGGGCGTGTCAGCGTACCGCCTGCGCGCGGTCCCGTCAACGAACGAACCGGTGTTCGAGCCGTGTCCCGCGAGCCCCGCTCCCCCAAGCGTACGGGCCGAACCAACGGGCGCCTCCGAGGGCGACGACTCGTCGACTCTTCGACTATTCGGTGCCCTGGGCGAAGTCTTCGGGGCGGACCTCGTCGAGGAACTCGGTGAACTGCTCGATGAGCTGCTCGTCCTGCTGCTCGTCTTCTTCCTGCTCGAACAGCACGCCCGCCTCGTCGAGCACACCCTCTTCGGCGAAGATCGGCACCGGGACCTCGGAACGAACCGCGAGTGCGATCGCGTCGGACGGGCGAGACGAGATTCGTGTGGTGCCTCCACCACGAGTGAGCTCGATCTCGGCATAGAACGTGCTGTCGCGCATCTCGGTGATGATCACCTGCGACACCGTCGCGCCGATCTCTTCCAGCACGGTGACGAAGAGATCGTGCGTCATCGGACGGGGCGTTTCCATGCCCTGCAGCGCGTAGACGATCGCCGTTGCCTCGGGCGAGCCGATGTAGATCGGTAGGTAGCGCTGCCCGTCGTTCTCGCGCAGGAGGACGATCGGCTGGTTGTTTGGTACTTCGACTCTGACACCCACCAGGGACATCGGGATCACGAGCACCTCCGGACCGTCGGAGGGCAACTCTAGCACCGGCCTCCTCGTTGGGATTCCTGGGGCTGGGCCTGTTCCGGGCTCAGCGCGTGCCGTACAACGACGCCACGTACGCGTCGGGAACATCACGCGCGACGTGGCGGTCGGCCTCCACCACCCGAGGCAGGTTGCGGTAGAGGTCGGCCTGGTGCAGGCCGTACCCGAGGACGAACACATCGGGGATCTCGGCGCCGACGTACCGAACGTCGAGCGGCACGATGCGCCGCACCGGCCGATCGAGCAGCGCGCACACGTCGATCGACTTCGGCTCGAACGCGCGGAAATGCTCGAGGAGGTACGCGAGCGTGAGCCCGGTGTCGACGAGGTCCTCGACGATGACGACGTCGCGACCCTGCAAGTTGGTGGACACGTCGTGCAGGATGCGGACCCGGCCCGAGTCGGGCGCGTAGCGCGAGATGGCGATGAAGTCGACGGCCACCTCGCAGTTGATCGCACGGGCGAGGTCGGCGAGGAAGATCAGCGCGCCCTTGAGCACGCCGACGAGCACCACGCCGTCGGGATGGTCGGCGGAGATGCGTGCGCCGAGGTCGCGCACGCGCGCTTCGATGTCGCGCTCGTCGAGGAGCGTGCGCAGTGAACCGGCGTCGATCACCCGGCGTCGATCATCGAGCGCCGATCACTCGGAGAGGTTCTCGCGCACCGCTTCGCGCAACAGCACCATGCGGAGGCGCCGACCGAGGGTCGCGAGCTCCACCAGCTCGCTCTGCAGCCGTGCCCGGGACTCCGGGTTGCGCTGGCGTTGATACGGCATCAACACCTGCCCGAAGAGTGCCGCCTCGCGCTCCGCGAACATGTTGTACATCCGCAGGTGACGGGCTTCGACGCCACGGGTGAAGAACGCGGCGGCGATGGTCGCGACCTCGACCGCGTCGGCGTCGAACTGCACGTCGTCGCCTGCCTCGCGAGCGGGTGTGATCAGCCCGAACTGCTCGAGGCTCGCGAGCTGGTCGGCGTTGAGCCCGGCCGCGGTGCAGAGGGCATCGCGTGAGTAGAGCTGCTCGATGTCACCGGTGGGCACGGTGATCTGCGCGTCGTCGACGTCGTCGTCGGACGGCAATTGCGGCGCGAAGGCGGGTGGACGCGTGCGGGGGCCGCGGCGACGCGAACCTGAGGTGGGGGCATCAGCGGGGTTCGGTGTCGGCGGTGCGGGTGCGGGTGCGGGGCTGCCGTGTGCGACGGGCACCTCGACGGGCGAGACGAGCGCATCGGCCCGCGTGGTGTCGGTCGGGGTGCTGTGTCGGTGCGGGTCGTCGGCCGGCTCGAGCACGGAGAGGTCCGCGGGGCCGAGCTCGTCGAGCCGCTCCTTGATCACCTTCAGCGGGAGGAAGTTCTCCTTCTGCTGGAACAGGATCCATCGCAACCGGGTGAGATCGTCGGGATAGAACTTCCGGTATCCCGACGGCGTGCGTTCGGGGTCGATCAGACCCTGGCTCTCGAGGAAGCGGATCTTCGAGATCGTGATGTCGGGGAACTCGTCGCTGAGCGCGGCGAGCACCTCGCCGATCGAGAGGTGGTCGCCGGTCGGTTCCGCGCCGGTCACGCGGGCTGGCCGCCGACGAGGAAGAGGAGCACGAACCGGCCGATCTGGAGGTCGGCGAGGTGGTGGAGGGGCGCCTGGTCGACCCGGTGGTGGTCGACGTACGTGCCGTTCAACGAGCCGACATCAGCCACCTCGTAGCCACCGGGGGCCCGGCGAACGCTCGCGTGCCGACGCGACACCGTGATGTCGTCGAGGAACACGTCGGAATCGGGATGCCGACCGACCGTGGTGACCTCGGCGTCGAGGACGAAGCGGCTGCCGGCGTTGGGGCCTCGGCGAACCACGAGCATCCCGATGCCCTGCGGGAGCTCGGCGAGGGCCTCCCCCAGTTCCTCACCGAGCTCGAGGCGCTCGGCCAGCTCGGCCAGGCTCACCGTCGACTCTTCCTCGCGCGTCAACGGCTGACCGCAGGACGAGCAGAAGTTGGCGCCGGCCTCGTTCTCGTGGCCGCACTCGCGGCATCGCATGACGCGAGGCTAGCCCTCCACTGCAAGGTGCACACCCTCGATGTCGACCAGAGGTCGAGGTCGAGGCCGGTCGAGGCAGCCGATGCCTTCGGGCACCGTCTCGGGGTGCAGCTGATGTCGAGGTTCGCTCAGTTCTCCTCGACGAGTGCCCGGTAGGCCGCCGCATCCATGAGCGCATCCACCTGCTCGGGCTCGGCCAGCTCGACGACGAAGATCCAGCCCGAACCGTAGGGGTCCTGGTTGACCTGCTCCGGGGTGTCGTCGAGCGCCTGGTTGACCTCGACGACGGTGCCGCTCACCGGGGCGTAGATCTCCGAGACCGACTTGGTCGACTCGACCTCGGCGATGCTCGCGTTCGCCATCACGAGCGCGCCGACGTCGGGCAGTTGGACGTAGACCACGTCGCCGAGGGCGTCCTGGGCGAAATCGGTGATGCCGATCCGCGCCCGGGCGCCCTCCACGGCCACCCACTCGTGTTCGGCGCTGTACCGGAGCTGCTCGGGGAAATCCATGGCGGGATAGTACGCGCGGTCCCCCGGTGCAAGGCGTGCTCGGGAAGCGTGACCCGCACCCGGGAGCGCGAACGATGACTGTCACACCCTCGGGTGATGATGCTCGGAGCGAGATCGCCAGCCGCCACGATCGGCACCTTCCCCTCACCTTCCTCCTGCGCGCTGCCGCGCGTGAATCGGATCGGTCGAGAGGAGGTGTCGTGCTCAGAGTCGTACAGGTCATCACCGACGCGCGGGCCGCCCTTGCCGATCTCGAGGCGGGCACCTTCTCGCCCGGTGACGCGGCCCGACTCGCCGAGGAGATCGCGCGGCTGGAGAACGCTGCGGCCGCAGCGCGGGTGAAGATGGCGGCACGGGCCGCGCAAGGGAGCGCGCACCGTTGGCGCGGGTTCACCGACCCGGCGACCTGGATGGCGGCCACGACCGGCGCGACCCTGCGCGAAGCACGCCTCGAGCTCGAGGCCGTCGCACTGGTCGAGCAGTGCCCGGAGACGAGCGACGCACTCGCCAGCGGCGAGGTGTCGTTGGCGCAAGCGGGAACGATCGCTCGAGCTGAAGCTGAAGCGCCCGGATGCGAGGAGGAACTCCTCGCCGTCGCGCGCGGCGGAACCCTGAGCGCGGTGCGGAGAGTGGCCACGAGTCGGCGGCTGGAGGCGATGGACCGCGATGAGCTTCACGAGAAGCAGCGGGAGGCGCGTCATTGCTCGCACTGGCGCGACGACCTCGGAATGATCCGGATCTCCGCTTCGCTCACCCCTGATGTGGGTGTACCGCTGCTCGAGCGCCTCGACCGCGAGACCAAGCGGCGGTGGCGCGAGTCGAAGCGCGGAGGCTTCGCGACGGAGCCGTACAGGACGCTGGCTGCCGACGTGTTCGCCGAGCTGCTCGGTGGCTCGCCACCGTCGGGCCCGGTGCAGGTGTTCGGCACTGTCGTGATCGACTGGCCAGCGCTCCTGCGCGGTCACCTCCACCCGGGCGAACGGTCGCACATCGTCGGCGGGGGCCCGATCCCGCCAACGGTGGCGAAGGCGATGCTGGAGCACGCCTTCTTGAAGGTCGTGCTCACCGACGGCGTGGAGGTGCAGCGGGTCGTGCATTTCGGGCGGCACATCCCCGCGGAGCTCCGCACCGCCCTCGAGCTCGGGCCTCCACCTGAGTTCGCCGGGCTCACGTGCTCCGAGGTCGGGTGCGACCGTCGATACGGCCTCGAATGGGATCATGTCGTCCCGATTGCGTCCGGTGGCCCAACGTCCCTCGACAACCTCAGACCGAAATGCGGCCCCCACCACGCGGCCAAGACAGCACGGGACCGGGCGTCAGGGCTGCTCGGGCCGATGTACGAAGCCGAGTCAGACCACGACGAGGTAGGAGGAGATGAGGGCGCCGCGGGCCGTGATTCACCGGAGCGCGGGCCGCCTCGGAGCTGAAGGGGTGCGCCGGCGGGTCCGCCGCTCAGCGGAGCATCTGGCGGATGCGCTGCACGTACTCCTCGGCGAGGCGCCGGGAGTCTGTGTCGGTCGCACCCTCCGCCCACACGTGCGTGAGCGCTTCCTCGGGGTCGGGCAGCACGAGCGCCCAGCCGCGGTCATCGGTGACTTTCACGCCGTCGATGAGTTCGACTTCCTTGGCGTTGACGCGCTCGACCATCTCGCGCATGACCGTGCCCTTGCGCTCCCACGGCGTGACGATCGTGTCGTGCACGACGTGGCTGGTCGGGAGCTCGGCCACGATCGACGACAACGGCCGATCGACGGCGGCGAGGAGGTCGAGGAGCTTCACGAGCGTCGTGGCGGCGTCGTAGGCGGGAAGGAAGTCGGGCCAGATGCAGCCGCCCTCGCCGGTGCCGGCGAACACCACCTCGCGCGCCGTCGCCGTCTCCATGAGGTGGCTCCCCCACACCTTCGTGCGGACCACCGAATCCGCAGGGAGGATCGAATCGACCGCACTGGTGACGTTCACGGGAACCGCCACGCGCGCGCCCGGCACCGCGCGCGCCGCGAGCGCGACTGCGGTGAGGAGGAACTCTTCACGGCCGAGCACATGACCGGTGTCGTCGACCGCGGTGCCGAGCTCACCGTCGGGATCGACCACGAAGCCGAGATCGCTTCCGGACACTCGGACCAGCTCGGCCAGGCGCTCGACATGATCGGGACGCAGATCCGATGTGGCCGACGCGGTGCTCGCGAACGGGTTCACCGCCAGCACCTCGGCGCCGAGCTTCGTGAGGAGGTTCGGCATCACCATGGAGACGGCGCCGAACGAGTAGTCGAGGACGATCTTGAACCGACGCTGCTGCACCGCGTCGATGTCGACGACGCGCTCGAGCGCCGCGGTGTAGAACTCGAGCGATCGGGGCGGGTACCAGATGTCGCCGATCTCACCGCCGAACGCGCGGCGATAGTCCTCGCGATGCAGCAGCCGCTCGATCTTGCGTTGCATCCCCGGATCGAGGTCGCGGCCCTCGACGTCGAGGAACCGGATCTCCACCGTGTCGGGGTCGCCCATGGCGAGCCGCACCGTGATGCCACCCTGTGACTGGCCGTTGCGCACCTGAAAGCGCGTGAGCGGAACCGTTGCGAGCTCGATGTCCTCCACGTTGATGCCCGAGAGGTTGAGCCCACCGATGAGCGCCCGCTTGAGCGCCCGGGCCACGCGGCTCGTGTCGCGGCTCGTGGTGACGGTCGAGCCCTTCGGGAGCGCGGTGCCGTACGCCATCGCCAGGCG
>JBEVIU010000150.1:0-13728 GCA_040510575.1 Acidimicrobiia bacterium
AACACGAAGCCGGCGGCCACCGCCGCGATGTCGAGCACCGGCTCGTGCTTGAGCCAGATCGTGTACGAGAGCGTGACCACGACGTATGCCGCGACGACCAGGGTGAGCCTGCCGCCGTTGATCGGCGCGGTGATCAACAGCGCCACCAGGATGAGCCCGACCGCGATCGCGCGAGCGGTGTTCGGCTCGAGATCGCCGGCGGCGATGGGCCGATTGCGCTTCACGGGATGCAGACGGTCGGCAGCCGCGTCGGCTGCGTCGTTGAGGAAGTAGGTCGCGCTGGCCGCGAGGCAGAACGCGACGAACGCGACCAGCGTCTGCAGGAGCGCGTCGCGCTCGTCGAGCACGCCGGCGGCGGCGGGCGCCGCGAACACGAGCACGTTCTTCGTCCACTGCTTCGGGCGCGCCGTGAGCACGATGGCGCGCAGGGACGACATCGCGGGTTGGCCCTCGGGCGGCCCGCTCGGAGTTGGTTCGGGGACCGCCGACATCGGTCGCAAGGGTACCGAAGGATCCGACCCGTAGACTCCGCCTCGCATGGCTCGATCGCGCCCGCCCCGGGCGGTGTACACCCGAACCGGTGACGACGGCTCGACCGGGCTCCTCTACGGCGGCCGGGTCGCCAAGGACACCACTGGCCCCGACGCGTACGGCGTGGTGGACGAAGCCGTCAGCGCGCTCGGCCTCGCACGCGCCGAGGCCGAGCGAGGCTCCGAGCTCGACGAGCTGCTCGTGCGTCTCCAGCGCGAGCTGTTCGTCGTGGGTGCGGAGCTCGCCACCGCGCCGGAGAACCGCGCCAAGCTCCAGCCGGGCGTGTCGCTCGTGACCCCGGCGATGGTCGACGACCTCGAGCCGATCATCGACGACGTGACCGAGCGCTACGACCCTCCCACGGAGTTCGTCCTCCCGGGCGAGAACCGTGTGGCCGCGGCCCTCGACGTGGCCCGTACGGTCGTCCGACGCGCCGAGCGGCGCTGCGTGGGCGCCGCGCACGACGGCTGGCTCGACCTCGAACGCAGCGAGGTGGTGCGTTATCTCAACCGCCTCGCCGACCTCGTCTACACGCTTGCTCGGTGGCAGGAAGGCTCGTACCGACCGGTGCGTGCCCGCCCCGACGACGCATCCTGACCGACTCACCGATCCCCTCGGAGGAACCGTGCCCTTCACGTTCACTGTCGCCAGCGGCTCTGTCGACCGCGTTGCCGCCGATCTCCTCGCCGTCCCCGTCGGCACCGAGCCGGCGCCCGCCGCCGGCACGCAAGGGTCGCGCACGCGGGCCTCAGGCGCTCGTGGCGCGAGCGCTCCCGCGCGCGTCCTCGGCCCGGGTGCCGACGTGCTCGATGCCGCGCTCGACGGCGGCCTCGTGGCCTTCCTCGACGAGGTCGGGTTCGAAGGCAAGCTCGGCGACGTGATCGCAGTCCCGACGGGGGGCAAGCTCCGCGCGAAGGCGGCACTCGTCGTCGGCGTCGGCGATCCGGCTGAGCTCACCGCCGACAGCCTGCGGCGTGCAGCTGCCGCGGTCGCGCGCCGTTCCACGAAGGTCACGTCGCTCGCCACCACGCTCGCGGCCGCAGCGTCCGAGCTGAGCGATGCGGACGCCGCGCAAGCGGTCGCGGAGGGTCTCGAGCTCGGTGCTTACCAGTTCCTCGAGTACAAGCGCGATCCGCAGCCCTCGAAGCTGGCGAAGGTGACGCTCATCGGCGGCGGGTCCGGTGTGCGCGCGGCACTGGCGCGCGGCTCGGCCATCGCCACTGCGGTGCGATGGGCGCGCGACCTCGTCAACACTCCCTCGAAGGAGAAGCCGCCGGCGGAGATCGCCGCCGAGGCCCGTTCACTCATGCGCGGCCGGGGCGTCACGGTGCAGGTGCTCGACCTCGCGCAGATCCGTCAGAAGAAGCTCGGTGGCTTGATCGGCGTCGGTCAGGGCTCGGCCCAGACCCCGCGCTTCCTCAAGCTCACGTACTCACCCGCGGGCGCGCGCGGCAAGGCGCTCGCGTTCGTGGGCAAGGGCGTCGTGTTCGACTCCGGTGGCCTCTCGCTCAAGCCGGCGGGCGGCATGGAGACGATGAAGTGCGACATGTCCGGGGCCGCTGCCGTGCTGGGCGCGATGTCGGCGCTCAAGGAGCTCGGCGTGAAGACGAAGGTCACCGGCTACGTGCCGCTCGTCGAGAACATGCCCAGCGGCACCGCGATCCGTCCGGGCGACGTGCTGCGCATCCGCAACGGCAAGACGGTCGAGGTGCTCAACACCGATGCCGAGGGTCGTCTGATCCTGGCGGATGCGCTGTCGCTCGCGGTGGAGGACAAGCCCGCCGCGATCGTCGATCTGGCCACGCTCACCGGTGCGTGCGTGGTCGCGTTGGGCGACAAGATCGCCGGGCTCATGGGGAACCACGAGAACTGGTCGTCGCAGGTGCGTGACGCGGCCGATCGGGTCGGTGAGCGCGTGTGGCCGTTGCCGCTGCCCGCCGACTATCGCCGCGGGATCGATTCAGCGGTGGCCGACATCAAGAACACCGGGCCGCGCGAAGGCGGCACCCTCACCGCGGGGTTGTTCCTGCAGGAGTTCGTCGCCGACGTCCCGTGGGTCCACCTCGACATCGCAGGGCCGGCGTTCCTGTCGGGCGACGACGGCTACATCACCAAGGGCGGGACCGGCTTCGGGGTGCGCACACTGCTCGAGCTCGCGGACACGTTCGCGCCGCCGAAGGACTGATGCGCACGAGACTCGTCGCGGCGCCGCTCGCTCTCCTCGTGGGGTTGCTCGTGGTGGCCGCGTCACCGCGACCCGCCCGCGCGTCGGAAGCGGCCGCGGTCTCGGCCGCGGCCGCGCCCGCGAGTGCGCCCGAGTTCGTGACCGTCGACGTCCGCGACAACGTGTTCACGCCGAAGACGATCGAGGTCGAGCCGGGCACGGTCGTGCGGTGGGTCAACCGCGGCCGGAACACGCACAACGTCAAGCCCGACGAAGGTTTCGAGTTCGGCAGTCGCAATCTGACGAAGGGGCAGTCGTACTCGTTCGAATTCGAGGAGCCGGGCACCTTCGGCTACTTCTGCTCGCTGCACGGTGCGCCCGGGAAGGGCCAGTTCGGGGCCGTGGTCGTCGGCGACACCGGCTACACGGCCGAGGACGACGACGACGCGCTCGGCAGTCGTGACGACCCCGCGCCCGACATCGCGGCGAGTGGTCGCGTCATCGACGTGCCGAAGGACGCGAAGACGATCCAGGGCGCCGTCGATCGCGCTGCGCCCGGTGACCTCGTGCTGATCGCGCCCGGTGTGTACAAGGAGGCAGTCACCGTTGCGACCGACGGCGTCGTGCTTCGTGGCGTCGATCGCAACACCACCATTCTCGACGGTGAGTTCAGGCGCGAGAACGGCGTGAAGGTCGTCGGCGCCGACGGGGTCGCGATCGAGAACCTCACCGCGCGCAACTACACGTTCAACGGGTTCTACTGGACCGGCGTGCTCGGGTATCGCGGGTCGTACCTCACGGCGTACCGCAACGGCGACTACGGCATCTATGCGTTCGATTCGCAGTGGGGCACGATCGAGCACTCGTACGCGTCGGGGAGCCCCGACTCCGGCTTCTACATCGGACAGTGCAATCCGTGCCACGCGGTGATCGACGACGTGCTCGCGGAGCACAACCAGTTGGGCTACTCGGGTTCCAACGCGAGCGGCGACCTGCACATCGTCCAATCGGTGTGGCGCGCCAACCGCGCCGGCATCGTTCCGAACAGCTTCGATTCCGAGGCGCTCGCACCGCAGCAGAACGCGGTGATCGCTGCCAACCGGGTGGAGGGCAACGGCACGTCGTCGGACCGTGCGTCGCGTTCGGACGGCTTCGACGTCGTGTTCGGCTCCGGGATCGCGGTGATCGGCGGCTCCGACAACCAGATCATCGGCAATGAGATCACCGACAGCGCAACCGTCGGCGTCGCGATCGCTCCGAACCCGGGTCTGCTCGGGAACACGCCGTACCAGGCCACCGGGAACGTGGTGCGCGCGAACAGGGTTCAGCGATCGGGTGTCGCCGACCTCGCGGTCGTGCTCCCGGCGCCCGACGATGCCAACTGCTTCGCCGGCAACACGTTCACGAGCTCTGCCCCCACCGGGATCGAGACGCTGCTCCCGTGTGGCGCACCCGCCACCGCCGATCCCGCCGCTGCGCCGGGCGGGCTCGACGTGGCGACGTTCCTCGACGTGGACAAGAACCCGCCGGGCACGCCCTACAAGCAGACGCCGGTGCCGCCGAAGCAGCCGAACATGGCCAAGGCCAAGAGGGCGAAGGCGCGCACCGCGGGCGCTCCCGTCATCCCCACCCTCGAATCGCTCGTGGTGCCGAAGTAGCGACCGCGTCAGGCGACGTGGTGCATCTTGGCCTGAGGGTCGAAGACCTCGGCGGGGATCTCGATGCCGAGGTCGCGCAACTTGTCGTCGATGCGGGGGCGCAGCCCGGTCGGGCGGAGCACCTCGGTGAGGCCGGTCTCGTCAGCTCGTTCGTACACGAAGATGTCGGCGAGTGTGATCACGTCGCCTTCCATGCCCTCGATGCCGCACACCTTGGTGATCCGCCGCGAGCCGTCGGGCATGCGGCTGATGTGCACGAGGAGATCGATGGCCGATGCGGCCTGCTCACGGATGGCGCGCACCGGCAGGTCGACGCCCGCCATGAGGACCATGGTCTCGATGCGGGAGAGGCCGTCGCGTGGCGAGTTCGCGTGCAACGTCGACAACGAGCCGTCGTGACCGGTGTTCATCGCCTGCAGCATGTCGAGCGCTTCGGCGCCGCGCACCTCGCCCACCACGATGCGGTCGGGACGCATGCGCAGGGCGTTGCGCATGAGGTCGCGTGCGACCACCTCGCCGCGACCCTCGACGTTCGCCGGCCGACTCTCCAGCCGCACGACGTGGCGCTGCTTGAGCCGCAGCTCTGCCGCGTCCTCGATCGTGACGATGCGGTCGGTCTCGGGGATCATTCCCGACAGCACGTTCAGCAACGTGGTCTTGCCGGTACCGGTACCGCCGCTGATGAGGATGTTGGCGCGACCCTGCACGCAGGCGCTGAGGAATTCGGCGACCCCTTCGGTGAGCGTGCCGATGCTGACGAGGTCGTCGAGCTCGAACGACTGCGCGGGGAACTTGCGGACGGTGAGCACCGGGCCGTCGAGCGCGAGCGGCGGAATGATCGCGTTCACTCGTGACCCGTCGGGCAGGCGGGCATCCACCATCGGGGAGGACTCGTCGATGCGGCGACCGAGGGGCGCGACGATGCGGTCGATCACGCGCATGATGTGGTCGTCGGAGAGGAAGCTCGCCTCGGTGAGCTCGAGGCGACCGTTGCGCTCGATGTAGATGCCGTCGAGGGCGTTCACCATGATCTCGGACACCGACGGATCCTCGAGGTAGCGCTCGATCGGCCCGTACCCGAGCACCTGGTCGGTGATCGACGAGACGAGACGGTCGCGCTCGCCGGGCGTCAACGGGATCTTCTCGTCGCGCAGCACCTGGCCGAGCTCCTGCACGACGAGGTTGTCGAGCTGCACCGCGCTGAGCGTCGAGTCGAACAACGTCGGGCCCATGCGGACCATGAGCGCAGTCTGCGCGCGCTCCTTCAGCTTCGCGAGCGGGTCGTCGGGGTCGGCCTCGTCGCGGTGCTCCGCGTTCGCACGCGTCACCGTGTTCGACGCGACCGGCTCCTTCGGCGTGCCGGCCGACTGCTTGAGGTGTTCGCTGAGCTTCATCGGGTCACTTCCCTCGACGCCAGAACGCCGATGCCTTGGCATCGCCGTTGCCGTTCATTTGGGGCGCGATACGGCGCACCAGCTGGGCCATGGCCAGCGACACGGGGGCCCGGGGGTCGTTCTCGATCACGGGTGTGCCGTGGTTGAGCGAGAGCGGCACCGCACGGGAACTCGGGATCGCCACGTCGACGCTCACGCCGACCGCCGTCTCGATCGCCCCGATGGTGAGCCCGGTCTTGGCGTCGGCGCGGTTGAGTACGAAGTGCCAGCGCTGCTCGGGTCGGCCAAGGACGCGCAGCGCATCGATCTCCTTCTGCGTGCTCCGGATGCTCGGAATGTCGGTGGCTGAGAGCACGATCAGGTCGGTCGCGTACTCGAGCGCTGCGAGCGTGTACTCGTCGAGCCCGGAAGCGGTGTCGACCACCACGTAGCGGAACGCTTCCGTGAGGAGCTGGAGCACCTTCTGCACGTGCTCGACGGTCAGGTCGTCGACCTCGGTCGGTGTTGCCGGCGCGCACAGCACGAAGAGGCCCGAGTCGTGATGGGTGAGGTTCGCCTTCAGACGTGTCGCGTCGAGCTTCGCGAGGTTCTTCACTGCTTCGCTGAATGTGCCTTCGGGCTTGATCCCGAGCGCGCTGGCGACGTCACCGAACTGCAGGTCGAGGTCGACGATCACGACTTCGCCCGGCGCGACGTGCGCAAGGCCGAGCGCAAGGTTCGATGACACCGTGGTCTTCCCTGCGCCACCTTTCGGGCACAGCGTGGCGATCACGCGGGGCGCGTCGAGCGCGGCCTCGTCGGCCTCGAATGCAACGCGTCGCGCGTTGGCGGCTTCGAACGCCCGCTCGATCGCCGCCTTCAGCACGGGCGTGGGCGCGTCGGGCGCGATCACGTCGCGTGCGCCGGCATGGAGCGCCGACTGCAAGAGGTCGGTCGACGGCTCGGCCACGATGACCACGCTGATGTCCGGACGCGTGCTGTCGAACGCGCGGGCGAGCTCGATCGCGGACTCGTCGGACAGGCCGGGACCGAGGGCCACGACCTCCACGCCGTCCTGCGCGAGGTGACGGATCATGTGATTGGGTTCGTCGGTGAGCAGCTCGTCGCGCCAGAAGCGCAGTTGCCCGTCGAATTCACCTTTGAACGCGCTGCGGACCCGGCCTTCGAACTCCGTGTCTGCGGTCGCGAGCACCAGCCTGCTCATGTCGCCCCTGACTCCTGCACGCCTGACTCCCTGCACGTTGGCGCGTCTGCCCGCGCCCTCGAGCGGAGCATCGGCCGCGAATCGACCGTCCTTGAGCAGGTCAGGGCATGCGTGCCGGGAGGAGCGGTGGCGTCAGTGGCCGGTCGTGCTGCCGTCGGCGAGGACGGCGTGGGGCATGCAGAGATCGTCGTACTCCGCGATCACGATCTCTTCGACGCCGGGGCCGCACGCCGGGCACTGGGGATCACGGCGCACCTTGAAGTTTCGGAAGCTCTCCTCGAGCGCGTCGTATGCGAGGAGCCGGCCAACCAGCGGGTCGCCGAGGTCGAGGATGATCTTGATGGCTTCGAGCGCCTGGATCGAGCCGATGATCCCCGGCAGCACGCCGAGCACGCCGGCCTCCGCGCAACTGGGCGCGAGCTCGGGCGGCGGCGGCTCGGGAAGCAGGCACCGGTAGCACGGTCCCTCGTAGGGCGCGAACACCGAGACCTGGCCCTCGAACCGGAAGATCGACCCGTGCACCACCGGGATGCGCTTCAGCAACGACGCGTCGTTGAGGAGGTACCGAGTGGGGAAGTTGTCGGTGCCGTCGACGATCACGTCGTAGCCGTCGATGATGTCGAGCACGTTGTCGGCCCCGAAGCGCACGTCGTAGGTGACGACGTCGACATCGGGGTTGAGCTGGGTCAGGGTCTTCTTCGCCGAGTCGACCTTCCGCTCACCGATGCGGTCCATGTTGTGCAGGATCTGGCGCTGCAGGTTCGACGCGTCCACCACGTCCATGTCGACGATGCCGAGCGTGCCGACACCGGCTGCCGCGAGATAGAGCGCGGCGGGGGAGCCGAGCCCACCCGCACCGAGCAGGAGCACCTTGCTCTCGAGGAGCTTCTGCTGTCCTGCTTCGCCGACCTCCGGCAAGAGGATGTGTCGTCCATACCTGTCGCGCTGCTCTGCGTCGAGCGACGCAGGCTTGATCCAGTCGCGGCCTTCGTTCTTCCAGCGCCCGAAGCCGCCGGCCATCGACACCACGTCGGTGTAGCCGAGCTGCTCGAGCGTCTCGGCCGCGAAGGCCGAGCGGTTCCCGCCCGCGCAGTACACGACGAGCGGGGTGTCCTTCGGGCCGAGCTTCGATTCGGCCTGCGCTTCGAGGTGGCCGCGGGGGATGAACAGCGAACCGGGGATGGTGCCCTGGTCGTGCTCGTCCTGCTCGCGCACGTCGAGGAACGTCGCTGCCCCGAGCCTGGTCTCGGCTTCCTCGGGCGCGATCTCGGAGATCCGTCCCTTCGCCTGGGTGAGCAATTCGCGGTAGCTGGCCATCCGGAAATCCTACCTCAGAGGTCGGGATTCCCCAAGGCTCGCTCGACTCGGGTCGGCACGACGAGAGGGCAAATGCCACTTTCACGCGCAGGAATATGCTGCCGTTTCTCCGGGGCACGCGCTGTTGCGCGGGCGAACCGCCATTCGCGAGCCCGAGCACGACCAACCTTCAGGGGGGCCAGATGTCGTCACCGATGTCGAGGTCATGAAGCCGGCAGCGTTCGAGCTCCACGCGCCCGAATCGATCGACGACGTGGTCGCCCTGCTCACCGAGCATGGTGACGAGGTGAAGGTGCTCGCCGGTGGGCAGAGCCTGGTGCCCATGCTCGCGCTCCGGCTCACCCGCTTCGAGCACCTGGTCGACGTCAACCGCGTGCCCGCGCTTGCCGGCGTCGAGGCACGCGACGGGCAGCTGCGGATCGGCGCCACCACCCGTCACCGGACGGTGGAACAGAGCACGGATGTGGTGAGCGCGGTACCGCTGCTGGCGCGCGCGACCGCCAACGTCGGGCACTTCCAGATCCGCAACCGCGGCACGCTGGGCGGCGCCGTGGCGCACGCCGATCCGGCCGCGGAGCAGCCGGCGGTCGCGGTCGCCCTCGACGCGGTCATCGAGATCGCCGCGCAGGGATCGACGCGCGACGTTGCGGCCGCCGACTTCTTCAAAGGCACCTGGACCACCGCGCTCGAGCCCGAGGAGCTGCTCACCGCAGTGCGGTTCCCGGTCTGGAGCGGACGTTGTGGATCCGCGGTCGAGGAGGTGGCCCGGCGCGCCGGCGACTTCGCGCTGGTCGGCGCGGTCTGCGCCATCGCGCTCGGCGACGACGGTGTGGAACGCGCGGCGATCGCGCTGTTCGGAGTGGGCGACACGCCGGTTCGGGCGTCGGAGGCCGAGGCGGTGCTCACTCAAGGCGGTGACGCGGCCGAAGCTGCGGCGCGTGCCGTCGACGTGATCGAGCCCATCGACGATCTGCACGCGAGCGCCGCGTACCGGCGAACCGTCGCCGGCGTCGTCGTGCGCCGGGCCATCGAACGAGCCAAGGAGGAGGCGGCCCGTGCCTGACCGTCTGATCGATCTGCTGGTCAACGGCGAGTCCCACCGCATGCGCGTCGAGGATCGCACCACGCTCGCCGACGCACTGCGTGACGAGTGCCACCTCACCGGGACGCACCTCGCGTGCGAGCACGGGGTGTGCGGTGCGTGCACGGTGATGGTCGACGGCGACGCCGTGCGCTCGTGCCTCATGTTCGCGGTGCAGGCCGTCGGGAGCGAGGTGACGACCATCGAAGGGCTCACGCCTGGCGACGGCGCGTTGAGCCCGGTCCAGGAGGCGTTCCGCGAGGCGCACGGGCTCCAGTGCGGGTTCTGCACGCCGGGTTTCGTCGTGTCACTCACCGCGTATCTCCGTGACCACGACGATCCGACCGACGACGATCTCCGCGAGGCCCTGAGCGGGAACCTCTGCCGCTGCACCGGGTACCAGGGGATCCTGCGGGCGGCCCAGATCGCAGCAGGGAGAGCGTGATGGCAACCGCCGCCCGTTTCGTCGGCCAGTCGGTGAAGCGCAAGGAGGACCCTCGGCTCCTCGCAGGACAGGGTCGGTACTGCGACGACATCGCGCTGCCGGGGATGTTGCACATCGCGTTCGTGCGCAGCCACGTCGCGGCGGGCCGCATCCGCAGCATCGACACGTCGGCCGCAGCGGCGCTGCCCGGCGTGCGCGCGGTGCTCACCGCTGCCGAGGTGAACACCGCGGCCGGCCCGCTGTGGACCACCACCGCCGGCCCGCCGCCGTTCGGTCCGCCGATGATCGTGCTCGCGGAGACCGACGTGCGCTTCGTGGGCGACCCCATCGTCATGGTCGTCGCGTCGAGCCGTTATGTCGCCGAGGACGCGTGCGATCTCGTCGACGTCGACATCGAGGCCACCGGTGCGGTCGCGACGCTCGAGGACGCGATGGCGGAGGGTGCGCCGATCGTGCATCCCGAGCTCGGCATGAACGTGATCGACGCGCCGGCGATGCCCGACCCCGAGCTCGACGAGATCCTGGCCAACGCCGCCCACGTGGTGACCCGCACGTTCGGGATGACGCGCACCACCAACGTGCCGATGGAAGGCCGGGGAATGGTGGCGTCGTGGGACGAGTACGCGGCCGAGCTGCGCGTGTGGCCGTCGACCCAGAGCCCGCAGGAGATCAAGGCGTTCGCGGCCCGCGTCTGCGGGATCGGCGAGAACCAGGTGCGGGTGGAGTTCGGCGACGTCGGGGGCGGCTTCGGCCAGAAGATGTACCCGACGCGCGAGGAAGCGGCGGTGCTCCTCGCCACGAAGATCACCGGCAGGCCGGTGAAGTGGATCGAGGACCGGCGCGAGAACCTCATCGCCGCGAACCAGGCGCGCCACGACATCAGCACGCTCACGATGGCCGTCGACGCCGACGGCAAGATCCTCGCCCTCACCTTCGATCTCCTCGAAGGCGTCGGCTCCTACCCGCCCGGTGGAGGGACCGGGGCCGGCGGCATGCTGGTGATGCTGATGATGACGGGCCCGTACCTCATCGAGAAGACCGGGTTCGCGAGCCACACGGTGTTCACCAACACCTGCGGGAAGGCCCCGTTCCGCGGGCCATGGGCCGTCGAGACGATCGCGCGCGAGCAGATGGTCGACGCCGTCGCCCGGGAGATCGGCGTGGACCCGCTCGAGCTCCGGCGCCGGAACGTGATCGCGCAGGGCGATCTTCCCCACGCGATGCCGAGCGGCATGGTCTACGACATCATCACGCCGGCCGAGACACTGGAACAGGCGGTGGAGATCCTCGACTGGGACGCGTTCCGCGCCGAGCAGCAGGCGGCCCGCGCCGACGGACGGCTCCTCGGTGTGGGGCTCTCGGGCAGCATCGAGCCCTCCGCGGTCGGGATGGGCGCCTGGGCGACCGAGCAGGCCATCGTGCGGATCGACGTGTCGGGCAAGGTGGAGGTGCTCATGGGCACCGGCAGCCACGGCCACAGCCTGGAGACGACGATCCCCCAGGTCGTGGCCGAGTACCTCGGCTGCGACATCGACGACGTCGTGCTGCGCCAGGGCGGCGATGCACCGTACGGACCCGGCACCGGCGGCAGCCGCAGCGCGGTCATCGCCGGTGGTGCCGCACAGACCGCGGCCACCACGCTGCGGGAGAAGGTCGTCGCGGTCGCGGCGCACATGCTCGAAGCGGCGCCCGAAGACCTCGACGTCGCCGACTCCAGGGTGTCGGTGCGCGGCACACCGAGCCGGGCCCTCACCTTCGCCGAGCTCGCGGCAACCGCGTACCTCAACGCGGCGATGATGCCGCCGGGGCTCGAGGCGGGGCTCGAGGCGTCGAGTCGCTTCTCGCCGCCGTCACCGTTCACGTGGTCGAACGCGACGCATCTCTGCACCTGCGAGGTCGACCCGGAGACCGGGGTGGTCACGCTCCTGCGCTACATCGTGAGCGAGGACTGCGGCGTGATGATCAACCCGATGGTCGTCGAGGGTCAGATCGCGGGCGGCGTCGCGCAGGGCATCGGCGGCGCGCTCTACGAGGAGATGGCCTACGACGACGACGGCAACCCGTTGGCCACGACGTTCCTCGACTACCTCATCCCGACGGTGTCGGAGGTGCCGGTCCTCGAGTACGGCCACATCGAGACCCCGTCGAACAGCCTCGGTGGGTACAAGGGGATGGGTGAGGGCGGCGCGATCGTGTCGCCGGCCGCCGTCGCCAACGCGGTGAACGACGCGCTCGCGCTCGTGGGCGCGCACGTCGGTCAGTTCCCGATGACCCCGACGCGCGTGCTCGATGCGATCGAGGCGGCTGCGGCGAGGTCCTGAGGAGGCGGCAGGCTCAGATGCCGAGCATCATCTTCAGGATCGGTGCGTCGAACGATCCTGTGATCGCGGACGGCACGTACCCGTCGTCCACGGTGACGGTCGTGCCGTTGATGCCCGACGCGGCGTCCATGCAGAGGAACGCGACCGTGTTCCCCATCTGCTCGGGCGTGAGGTGGGGGAGCCCCGTCGCCTCGCGGTAGTCGCCCTGGAACGGTAGCCACGTGTCGGGATTCTTGCGCGCCAAGGGCGTGTCAGTGCCACCCGGCGCGACCGCGTTGATGCGCATGCCCTGCTGCGCGAACGCGAACGCGGTGTACGCGACGTAGGTGTTCATCGCGACCTTCGAGAAGACGTAGCTGTTGGTGCCTTCGTGCGCGTCGACCCAACCCTCCATGCCCTCCCAGGTGTCGTTGGAGAGGAACTCGAGCGCCTGGGGGATCTGCGACTGCCAGCCCGCGCCGCCGATCGACGAGATCATCGCGACCGCGCTCCCGCGTGTGATCCGGCCGTCGGCTGCCAACGTGTCGATGATGTGGCGCTGCGAGATGAAGTTGATCTTCATGATCGGCGGGCCGCCGGCGATGCCCGCGCACGAGAAGACGGCTTCGAACGGACCGTCGAGCTGACCGAGCGCGCCATCCACGCTCGCCTGGTCGGACAGGTCGACGTGCAACGCCCGCTTCGCCGGGTAGTCGACGTCGACGATGTCGAGGACCGTCACCTCACCACCGAGCTCGGACGCGAGCTGCGCAGCTGCTGCGCCCATCCCGGTCGCCCCGCCGACCACCAGCACCCGCTTGCCGTCGAACCCGAATGCGCTCATCACAGTCCTCTCGTCATATCCGTCCGATGATGCCAGGCAGGACCACCCCGAGTCGATCGCGCACCACTGCATCTGCGGAGCGGTCGAACGGCGTGTCCTCCGCGTTGAGGATCACGAGCTTCGCGCCCGACTGCATCGCGATCTCGGGGAGCGCCGCCGCGGGGTACACGCCGAGTGACGTGCCCGCCGACACGAAGACGTCGGCGCCCGCCGCCGCTGCCTGGGCGCGTTCGAGGTCGGCCGGCACGAGGCTCTCGCCGAACGAGATCGTTGCCGACTTCAACATGCCACCGCACTCGCGACACGCAGGGTCGTCCTCGCCGGCGCGCACGCGATCGAGGGTCTCGTCCATCGGTCCGCGCCAACCGCACGCGAGGCACTTGACCGCGTGCACGTTGCCGTGGATCTCGACGATGCGCTCCGGCGTCGATCCGGCCGCCTGGTGCAGGCCGTCGACGTTCTGGGTCACGAGCGTGTGCAGCGCGGCTTTCCGCTCGAGCTCGGCGAACGCGAAGTGTCCTGCGTTCGGCTCACCGTGGAACACCTCACCACTCGCGCGGTTGTGCCACACCTGCTTGCGGTGCTCGGGATCGGCGACGTAGTGCTGGATGGTGGCGCGCTTCTCCGCGGACGGGTCCTTCGTCCACACCCCGTTCGGACCGCGGAAGTCGGGGATCCCGGACTCCGTCGAGATGCCCGCTCCGGTCAGCGCGACCACGCGCCGGCTGGCTTCGATCAGGCCGCGCGCGCGTTCGAGCGCGAGCTCTTGCGGTTCGGACATCATCGCCTC
>JBEVIU010000151.1:0-14024 GCA_040510575.1 Acidimicrobiia bacterium
GACCATCTCCTGTTCGCGGGTCCGCCGGGGCTGGGCAAGACCACGCTGTCGGGGATCGTGGCCGCCGAGCTCGAGGTGGGCCTGCGGATCACCAGCGGCCCGGCGCTCGAACGGGCGGGCGATCTCGCCGCCATCCTCACCAACCTCGACGACGGCGACGTGCTCTTCATCGACGAGATCCACCGCCTGCCGCGCGCTGTCGAAGAGGTGCTCTATCCCGCGATGGAGGATTTCCAGCTCGACATCGTGATCGGGAAGGGCCCGTCCGCGCGCTCGATCCGCCTCGAGCTCCCGCGGTTCACCCTCGTCGGCGCCACCACGCGCACCGGTCTCATCACCGGACCGTTGCGCGACCGGTTCGGGTTCGTCGCCCGACTCGACTACTACGACCCCGACGAGCTGGTCACCATCGTGGAACGCACGGCGCGGATCCTGGGCGTGCCGCTCGATCCGTCGGGTGCGCTCGAGATCGCCCGCCGTGCGCGGGGCACGCCCCGGATCGCCAACCGGCTCCTCAAGCGGGTGCGCGACTACGCGGAGGTGCGCGCCGACGGCAGCGTCACCGGCGACGTCGCCCGCGACGCTCTCGTGCTGTTCGAGGTCGACGAGCTCGGCCTCGACAAGGTCGACCGGGCGGTGTTGACCGCGCTCTGCACCACGTTCGGTGGACGGGCCGTCGGCCTCCACACCCTCGCGGTCACGGTCGCCGAGGAGCCCGAGACGGTGGAGGAGGTCTACGAGCCGTTCCTGCTCAAAGCGGGCCTGCTCGACCGCACGCAACGGGGTCGCGTCGCCACCCCGGCGGCGTTCGCCCACCTCGGCCTCACGATGCCGCAGCCCCCGACTGACCCCAACCTCTTCGGGGCCGACCGCTAGCATCCACCCCCGGCCGCGGCCCTTGTGGCGGCGGGACGGAAACGCCGAAGCACGGCCCGAACCAGGGATGTCATGGAAGTCGCGATCCTCTATTTCGTCGTCCTGCTCGCGGCGTTCTACCTGCTCGTGGTGCGGCCGCAGCGCCGGCGCGCGATGCAGCATCGTGGCTTCGTCGCCGCGCTCGAGGTGGGCGACGACGTGATCACCAACGGCGGGATCTTCGGCACGATCCGCGCCCTCGACGACGAAGCCGTCGAGCTCGAGGTCGCCAGCGGCGTGATCATGAAGGTCGCCCGCGTCGCGATCTCCCAGCCGGTCCCGCCCGACCTCCCGCCAGCCGCGCCCGACGGCCCGCCGGAGCTCACCGGCCCCGGGGACGGCCCGGGGGACGGCCCGGGGGACAAGGCCTGACGTGCGCAAGTACTGGATCTACCTGATCGTCTCCGTGCTGTTGATCGTCGGCACGTTCGTCGCCACGCTGGCGTCGGGCAACGAGCCCGTGCTCGGCCTCGACCTCCAGGGTGGGGTCTCGGTCGTGTTGTCGCCGGTCGGGAACTACAAGTCGGACTCGCTCGACGTCGCGGTCGACGTGATCCGCAACCGGGTCGACAGCCTCGGCGTGGCCGAGCCCGAGATCACCCGTCAGGGCGACGACATCGTCGTCGACCTTCCCGGCGTGAAGGACCGCGACCGGGCGCAACGCCTCGTCGGGCGTACCGCCGAGCTGCGGTTCCGACCCGTGCTGTCGCTCGTGGCCCCGAAGGGCGACACCACGACCACCACCACGACTGCGCCCACCGGCACGACCGTGCCGGGGAGCGAGGCCACCACGACCACGACCACCACGCTGCCTGCCGACGAAGCCGCCGCGCTCGCGACGGCCGAAGCGGCAATCGCCTCGTGTGATCCGAGCGCGGTCGCCGCGCTCCCCGAGGTGCCGAGCACGAAGGTGGCCAAGGACAAGCGCGACCGCTGCGTCGTGCTCCCCGGTCGCGATCCCAAGGGTGTGCGCTACTTCCTCGGCCCGACCGCGCTCACCGGGAAGGGCGTCGACAGCGCCAAGAGCGAGTTCCGGAGCGGTGAGGGGTACGTCGTCGTCGTCGACATGAACGGTGACGGCAACGACGCGTTCAACAAGCTGGCCGCCGCGCAGTACGCGCAGCCGTCGCCGTCGGGCAACACGGGCGGACGCGGCGCGATCGCGATCACGCTCGACGGCGTGGTGCAGTCGGCACCCGAGGTGCAGACACCGAGCTTCGACGGCTCGGTGCAGATCACCGGCGGCACCGGCGGCTTCCCGACCGACGAGGCGAACGACCTCGCCAAGCTCATCAACTACGGGTCGCTGCCCGTGCAGCTCAAGCAGGTGAACGTCGAGAACGTGTCACCGACCCTCGGCAGCGACCAGCTCCGCGCCGGGATCATCGCCGGGCTCATCGGTCTCGCGCTGGTGGCCGTCTACATGCTCGCGTTCTACCGCCTCCTGGGCCTGGTCGTGATCTTCGGCCTCGTGCTGAGCGGGATGACGCTGTACACCATCGTCACGTACCTCGGGCAGTCGCAGGGGCTCGCGCTCACCCTGGCCGGCGTGACCGGCATCATCGTGTCGGCGGGTGTCACCGTCGACTCGTACGTCGTCTACTTCGAGCGATTGAAGGACGAGGTGCGCGCGGGAGCCACGGTTCGCGCGTGTGCCGATCGCGCCTTCCATCGTTCGTTCCGCACCATCCTCGCGGCCGACCTCGTGTCGCTGATCGGCGCGGCGGTGCTCTACCTGCTCGCCATCGGCGGCGTCCGCGGGTTCGCGCTCTTCCTCGGCCTGTCGACGGTGATCGACCTGGTCTTGTCGTACTTCGTGATGTATCCGCTCGTGGTGTTGATGTCGCGCCGGCCGCACCTCGTGCGCATGAAGGGCATCGGCATGGCCGCTGGTCTCGACGCTCGGGGGGTGGTGGCATGACCGACGTGACCGAGCGCGCCCAATCGCCCGCTCCCGCGCCGCGGAAGCGTCAGACCTTCGCGGACCTCTACCACGAGCGGACGACGTTCCAATTCATCGCGCACTCGCGCCGGTGGGCGATCATCTCGGGCCTGCTCGTCTTCGTGTCGATCGCGGCGTTCGCGATCAACGGCCTGAACCTCGGGATCGACTTCGAAGGTGGCACCCAGTGGCAGTTCACGACCGCGAAGGGGAGCGCGTCGATCGACGACGTGCGCGACGCGATCGACCCGCTCGGGCTCGGCGACGCCAAGGTGCTGATCATCGGGAGTGACTCCGCCCGCGTCCAGTTCGAGGAGACGTCGCCGGCGAAGCAGGAGAACGTGCGCGAAGCGCTGGCGAAGTACGCCGGGATCGCGCCCGACGAGGTGAGCATCACGAACGTCGGCCCCACGTGGGGCGACAAGGTCAGCAGCAAGGCGCTCCAGGCGCTCGTGGTGTTCTTCGCGGTGCTCGCGCTCTACCTCAGCTTCCGCTTCGAATTCAGGATGGCGATCTCGGCGCTCCTCGCCGTGCTGCACGACATCATCATCACCGTCGGCGTCTACGCCCTCACCGGCTTCGAGGTGACACCGGCCACGGTGGTGGCCTTCCTCACCATCCTCGGCTTCTCGCTCTACGACACCGTCGTGGTGTTCGACAAGGTGAAGGAGAACGAGGCGAAGCTCGGCACCGTGCCGGGCGACACCTACTCGGCGATGGTGAACCGATCGCTGAACCAGGTGTTGATGCGCTCGCTCAACACCTCGATCGTCGCGGTGCTCCCCGTCGCGTCGCTGCTGTTCGTCGGCACGTTCGTGCTCGGCGGTCAGACCCTCAAGGACTTCGCGCTGGCCCTGTTCGTCGGCCTGATCATCGGTGCGTACTCGTCGATCTTCGTGGCCACGCCGATCCTGGCCGCGCTGAAGGAACGCCAGCCCCGGTTCCGGGCTTTGCGCGAGCGCTCCGCGGTCGACCTCGCCCGCGCCGCGTCGAAGACCGCGAAGACGCCTGCACGGGCTGGGGCGGCACCGGCCGCGGTGGCCACGGCTCCTGCCACGCCGGGGGACACCGGCCCGGAGGATGTCGATCCGGAGGATGCGGTGTCCCTCGACGGCCCCGTCAATGCACCGGTCGACGTCGAGCCGACACCGGCCGCCCCCTCACCAGCGGGCCAGGCTCCGGCGATGCCGGCGGCGACCCGTGGCGCGGCGAACCCGCGGCCTCGCCAGACGAGGGGCAAGAGCAAGAAGAAGCGCCGCTAGAATCAACCGACCGATGAGTACCACCGAGTCGAGGATCGAGGTTCGCACCGATCGTCGCTCCGTGCTGCCGTGGCGCCGTCATCACAGCGTCGACATCGAGGTCGCACCGCTCGTCCAGGTCTACGCCGAGCGCCACCGCCGCACCGACACCTCGCTGATCGAGACGGCGTTCGAGCTCGCCCGCAACGCCCACGTCGAGCAGGTGCGCCGCTCCGGCGAGCCCTACATCACCCATCCGCTCGGCGTCGCGCTCATCCTGGCCGATCTCGGCCTCGACGACGTCACCCTGTCGGCCGCGCTCCTCCACGACGCGGTGGAGGACACCAGCGTCACGCCCGAGGAGATCGAGACGCTCCTCGGGCACGAGGTGGCGGCCATCGTCGACGGCGTCACCAAGCTCGACCGCCTGCAGTTCGACTCCAAGGAAGCACAGCAGGCCGCGACGCTGCGCAAGATGCTCGTCGCGATGGCGAAGGACATCCGCGTCCTGCTCATCAAGCTGGCCGACCGACTCCACAACATGCGCACGATCGCCTCGCTGCCCGAGTTCAAGCAGAAGCGCATCGCGCAGGAGACCATCGACATCTACGCGCCGCTCGCGCACCGCCTCGGCATCGCCGACGTGAAGTGGCAGCTCGAAGACCTCTCGTTCGCGGTGCTCTACCCGCAGCGGTACGCAGAGATCGAGCAGATGGTGTCGCTGCAGGCACCGGAGCGCGAAGACTTCCTCGACACCGTGCTCACCGACCTGCGCGCCCGGCTCGAGGAGCTCCACATCGAAGCCGAGGTCACCGGACGACCGAAGCACTACTGGTCGATCTACGAGAAGATGATCACGCGCGGCAAGCAGTTCGACGACGTGCAGGATCTCGTCGGCGTGCGCGTCGTCGTCGACCAGGTGAAGGACTGCTACGCCGCGCTCGGCTCCATCCACGCGATGTGGCGTCCGGTCACCGGTCGCTTCAAGGACTACATCGCGATGCCGAAGTTCAACCTCTACCAGTCGCTGCACACGACCGTCGTCGGACCGTCGGGCAAGGCGGTCGAGGTGCAGATCCGCACGCAGGAGATGCACCGCCGCGCCGAGTACGGCATCGCCGCGCACTGGGGCTACAAGGAGCGCGAGCCGGCCGACGACCTGCTCTGGCTCCAGCGCATGGTCGACTGGCAACAGGAGACGTCGGACCCCGGCGAGTTCATGGAGTCGCTGAAGATCGACCTCGAGTACGACGAGGTCTTCGTCTTCACGCCCAAGGGCAAGGTCATCACGCTCGCCACCGGCTCCACCCCGGTCGACTTCGCGTACGCCATCCACACCGACGTGGGTCACCGGTGCATCGGCGCGCGGGTGAACGGTCGACTCGTCCCGCTCGACTCGGCGTTGGCGTCGGGCGACACCACCGAGATCTTCACGTCGAAGGTCGAAGGTGCAGGTCCGAGTCGCGACTGGTTGCAGTTCGTCCGCACGCCGAAGGCCCGCACCAAGATCCGCCAGTGGTTCTCACGTGAACGACGCGTGGATGCGATCGACACCGGCCGCGAGGAGCTCGCGAAGGCGCTGCGCAAGGAAGGCCTCCCGGTCCAGAAGCTCGCGCAGTCCGACGCGTTGCCCCACGTCGCGGAAGCACTGCACTACGCCGACCTCGACGCGCTGCACGCTGCCATCGGCGAGCACCACGTGTCGGCCAAGGCGATCGTCCAGCGCCTCCAGAAGGAGCTGCGCGGCGGTGAGGAGCAGCTGCCGGTCACGATGGCGCGCCCGCCCCGTCCTGCGCGCGAGAACCAGCGGCGGGCCACCGGCGTGCACGTCGAAGGCCTCGACGACGTGATGGTCCGACTGTCGCGATGCTGCACGCCGGTCCCCGGCGACGAGATCATGGGTTTCGTCACGCGTGGGCGCGGTGTGTCGGTCCATCGCACCGACTGCGCGAACGCGGCGGGTCTGGTCGACCACGCCGAGCGGCTCATCGAGGTCGAGTGGGATCACGACCAGCCGGCGACGTTCGTCGTGTCGGTCGAGATCGAGGCCCTCGACCGGGCCCGACTGTTGCGCGACGTCGCCGACGTGCTCGCCGAGCACCACGTCAACATCTTGAGCTGCACGTCGCAGACCTCCACCGAGCGGGTGGCGAAGTTCCGCTTCGACTTCGAGCTGGCCGACCCGTCGCACCTCGAGACGATCCTCTGGGCCGTGAAGCGGGTCGACGGGGTGTACGCCGGTTACCGCGTGCTGCCGGGCCACGCCAAAATCTGAACTCGCTCCGCCTCGAACCTGGATGCGCGGCTCGCGGACGCTCGCTCGTACGCACCTACGCTCGCTTCGCTCACTTCGGATGCTCCATTGAGCCCAGCGCTCGCAAGCCGCGCCGGTACGATGCGCCGGTGTCCGGCTTCCGCGCTCCCATCGGCACGCGCGACGTCGTCCCGCCGGAATCCGAGCGGTGGATGGCGTTCATCGAGACGTTCGCGACCCGGGCGGCACGGTCGGGATTCGGCCTCGTGGTCACGCCGATCTTCGAGCACTACGAGGTGTTCCAACGGGTCGGTGAGTCCACCGACGTGGTCCGCAAGGAGATGTACGACTTCGAGGACAAGGGCGGCCGGCACGTCGCGCTCCGGCCGGAAGGCACCGCCGGCGTCGTGCGCGCGTTCGTCGAGCACCCGCAGCCGGTGCCCTGGAAGGTCTGGTACCTCGCGCCGCACTTCCGCTACGAGCGCCCGCAGAAGGGCCGCCTGCGTCAACACCACCAGGTGGGCGCGGAGGTCCTCGGCGTCGACGACCCGCAACTCGACGTGGAGGTCATCGCGCTGGCGCACGGCTTCTACCGCGACCTCGGCCTCCGCGACGTCACCCTCACGGTCAACTCGATGGGCGACGAGGAAGGTCGTGCCGCGTACGTCGCACAACTGCGCGACTACCTGCTCTCACACGGTGAAGCACTTGGCGACGAGTTCCGCGCTCGTGTCGACGCGAACCCATTGCGTGTGCTCGACACCAAGGTCGACGCGTGGCACGACGTGGTCGAGCACGCGCCGCAGATCACCGAGCACCTCTCCGAGCCCGAGCGGGCGCACTTCGAAGCGGTGCAGGCAGGCCTCGACGCGCTCGGCATCGGCTACGAGCTCAACCCGCGTCTGGTGCGCGGGCTCGACTACTACACGAGCACCACCTTCGAGTTCGCGAGCCACGCGCTCGACGCAGCGCAGAACGGGATCGGCGGCGGTGGTCGCTACGACAAGTTGGCCGAGCAGCTGGGCGGGAAGCCCACGCCCGGCATCGGCTTCGGGATCGGGATCGAACGGGTGCTGATCGCGTGCGACGCCGAAGGTGCGTTCGCGGCTCCCGCACCACGGGTCGACGCGTTCGTCGTCAACGGCCTGGGTGCCGACGCCGGGGTGGCCGTCACCCTCCTCGTGGCCGAGTTGCGTGAAGAGGGCTTGCGGGCCGAGCGCAGCTATGGCGACCGGTCGGTGAAGGCGCAGTGGAAGCAGGCCGACCGCGCCGGCGCGGCGTACGGCGTGATGCTCGGCCGCGACGAAGCGACTCGCGGCACCGTGGCGGTGAAGGACCTGCACTCCGGTGAACAGGTCGAGGTGTCACGAGGCCAGTTGGCAGGTTGGCTGCACTCCCGCCGGGAGCAGGCAGGCCACGAGCAGTCCGACCCAGGACGGAGAGGTTCTTCATGATGCGCACCGATCGCGCGGGCGACCTCCGCGCGACCGACATCGGCCGCGAGGTGGTGGTCTGCGGGTGGATCGACTCTCGCCGCGACCACGGCGGCGTGGTGTTCTTCGACGTGCGCGACACCGCCGGCTTGCTCCAGGTGGTGATCGATCCCGGGCATCCGGTGGGAGCCGACGCGCACGCGGTGCGCAACGAGTACGTGGTGCGCGTCGAAGGCGCGGTCCGCGCCCGACCCGAGGGCACCGTGAACCCCACGCTCGCGACCGGCGAGGTGGAGATCGCGGTGACGTCGCTCGAGGTCGTGAGCGAGGCCGAGACGCCGCCGTTCCCGATCGACGATCGCACCGACGCCGACGAGGTGCTGCGCCTCCGTCACCGGTACCTCGATCTCCGCCGGCCTCGCATGCAGCGCAACCTGCGCATCCGAGCCGACGTGAACGCGGCCATCCGGACCACGTTGTCGGGACAGGGCTTCACCGAGATCGAAACCCCCATGCTCATCGCGTCGACCCCCGAGGGCGCGCGCGACTTCGTCGTGCCGTCGCGCTTGTCGCCGGGTGACTTCTACGCATTGCCGCAGAGCCCGCAATTGTTCAAGCAGCTGCTGATGGTGGGTGGTCTCGACCGTTACTTCCAGATCGCGCGCTGCCTGCGCGACGAGGACCTGCGTGCCGATCGCCAGTTCGAGTTCATGCAGCTCGACGCGGAGATGAGCTTCGCCGACGCCGACGATGTGATGGGCGTGATCGGTGAAGCGGTGCTCGCGGCGTCGGAAGCCGTCACGGGGACGCGCCCGGCCGCGCCGGCCCGCATGACATGGCACGAGGCGATGGCCCGCTTCGGCTCGGACAAGCCAGACGTGCGGTTCGGTCTCGAGCTGGGCGATCTCTGCGAGGTGTTCGCCGCCACCGACTTCCGTGCCTTCCAGGCCGACTCGGTGAAGGGGTTCGTGCTCCCCGGGCAGGGCGACCTCTCACGCGCGCAGGTCGACAAGCTCGAGGCGCGGGCCAAGCAGCTCGGCGCGGGTGGCCTCGTGTGGATGCGGGTGCGCGAGCAGGGTGTGCTCGAAGCGCCGGTGGTGAAGTTCCTGAGCGAGGGCGAGCAATTGGGCCTGGTCGACGCGCTGGGCGCGCGACCGGGCGACCTCGTGCTGATCTGTGCGGGCACGCGCCGACTCGTCGATCACGTGTTGGGCACGCTGCGCGTCGAGCAAGGCCGTCCACCGGTGCACGAGGGCGGGCTCCACTTCCTGTGGGTCGTCGACTTCCCGCTGTTCGAGGGGCTCGACGACGCCGGACGCCCGATCCCGGCGCATCACCCGTTCACGATGCCCCACCCCGACGACCGCGAGATCCTCGAGCACGGCACCCCCGAGGACCTGCTCGGCGTGCGTTCGCTCGCCTACGACCTCGTCCTGAACGGCTGGGAGCTCGGCTCGGGCAGCGTGCGGATCCACCAACCCGATGTGCAGCGCCAGATCTTCACGTTGCTCGGCATCACCGACGAAGACGCCCAGGCGCGCTTCGGGTTCCTGCTCGACGCGTTCCGCTACGGCGCGCCGCCGCACGCAGGGTTCGCGTTCGGCATCGACCGGCTGGTCGCGATCCTCGCGGGGGAGGACAACATCCGCGAGGTGATCGCGTTCCCGAAGACCCAGTCGGGCGCCGATCCGCTCACCGGCGCCCCCAGCTCCATCGATCCCGCCCAGCTCGCCGAGCTCGGCCTCCAGATCAAGCCCAAGCCCACGCCCGAGCCCAGGTAGGCCGTCCCGCCCAGCCGTAGCGCAGGGCGGGGGCGGGTACGGCCGGGCGGGGCGGATCGGGGAGGGCGCGACGAACCACGCCGTCGCGTGGATGGTGCCTCCCGAGTGCCGGACTAGACGGTGAAGCTGTTGGCGCCGCCGGCGAGGCTGACGCTTCCCTTGCCCACCGCAGTGGCGGTGCCGTCGTCCGACGACCACTCCCAGCGGACCTGGTAGTCACCCGGAGGCACGTCGGAGAAGCTGACCGACCCCGGTGTGCGCACGCTGCTCGAGAAGGTGCCGTTGTCACCCACCAGCGTCACGTTCAGCGTGACACCTTCGGGAACGCCATTGACGCTCACCGTCGCCGACGCGAGCGCAGCCGCTGCGGGCGCCGATTCCGCGGCAGGCTCCTCGACCGCGGTCGGTGCCGGCGCCTCGGGGGCGGGCGCCGCGTTCGCGCTCTCGTCCGCCGCTGGGGTCACGGCCGGCGCGACCGTGGCCGCGACCGTCGGTGCAGTGACCTTGGTGCCCGGCTCCGGCGCGGAAGCCGTCTCGACCTTGGCGGTACCGCTCGGCGAGCCGCTCGAGCTCACGACCGCAACCACCCCGAGCCCGAGGACCACGGTGCAGGCAAGCGCGCCCGCGCCCTGCATCAGACGACGACGGCGGGCCAGCGTGCCGGCGCGGGCGCTCACCGCGGCGCGTTCGCCGTCGCCCGGCGTGGGCGGGTTCGGATCGGACAACGTGTCGAACGAGACCTTCGATGTGGTCGGCATCACGCCACCTCCTGGGCTGGGCCCATCGTCGAACGCAGCGCAGCAAGACCGCGGGCCGCGTGGACTTTCACCGAGCCGGCGGAACAGCCGATCGCCCGGGCGACGTCCGCCTCGGGGAGATCGGCCAGGAACCGCAACACGAGGACCTCCCGCTGGCGCTTCGACAACGTCGAGAGCGCGCGGTGCAGGTCGACCCGTTGCGCGTTCGGCTCGGGGGTGGTGGTGTCGGGCGTGGCGGAGAGGTCGAGCCGGCTGCTCTTGCGCCAGGTGTCGATGGCGATGTTGCCGGCGACCCGGACGACCCAGGCCTCGGCGTATCCCCGCACCTTGCGCCAGTGCACGAACGCACGCGCGAGCGTCTCCTGAGCGACGTCCTCGGCTTCGCTTCGGCGACCGAGCAGCTGGTAGCCGACCCCGTAGGCCCGCGCGTAGAGCTCCTCGAATGCCTCTTCGAACGTCAGATCGATGGCGACCGGGGCCGAGGCGTCATCGGAAGTGGCATCAGCGTCAACCGCGTCATCCACCCCGAAGGAGCCCGGGCTACCCACTCGCCGCACTCTGGCGACCACGGTGCGTTGTGCCTCCATTACCACGCCCATGTGAAGAATACGCCCGAAGGGTCATCCTGGTTGACAGCAGTTGGGAAAAATCTCGCAGAGCGTGAGAACGGCCCTGGCCGTAACATCACCGCGTGGCCGACGACCTGTTCGCAGCCGCGGTCCGTGAGCGTCTCGAGGGGCGAGCACCACTCGCCGCGAGGCTCCGCCCCCGGACCCTCGACGAGGTGGTGGGCCAGGAGCAGCTCCTCGGCCCCGGTCGGCCGCTCCGGGTGCTCATCGAAGGTGACCGCTTGTCGTCGGTGATCCTGTGGGGCCCGCCCGGCACCGGCAAGACGACCATCGCCAGGTTGGTGGCGGGAGCGACGAGCAAGGCCTTCGAGCCGCTGTCGGCCGTCACGGCAGGGGTGAAGGACGTGCGCGAGGTCGCCGAACGGGCCCGCGCCCGCCTCGGCGAGCAGGGCCGCGGCACGATCCTCTTCCTCGACGAGGTGCACCGGTTCAGCCGCACCCAGCAGGACGCGCTCCTCCCGCACGTGGAGGAAGGCCTCGTGGTGCTCATCGGTGCCACCACGGAGAACCCCTTCTTCTCGCTGACGAGCCCGTTGCTGTCACGGTCGACACTGTTCCGACTCGTTGCGCTCCCGCTCGACGCGCTCGCCGCGCTGCTCGCCCGCGCGCTCGTCGACGACGATCGTGGTCTCGGCGCCGAGCACCTCTCGATCGACGATGCGGCCCTGGCCCATCTCGTGGACCGCGCCGAGGGCGACGCGCGCCACGCGCTCACGTCGCTCGAGGTCGCGGCCGCGCTCGCGGCCGAGGGCGGACGTGACGTGATCGCGCTCGACGACGCCGAAGCGGCGCTCGCGCTCCGCGCGCTGCAGTATGGCGACGACGAGCACTACGACGTGTTGTCCGCGTTCATCAAGAGCATCCGCGGTTCCGACGTCGATGCCGGTCTGTATTGGTTGGCGCGCATGATCGAAGCGGGCGAAGACCCGCGCCTCATCGCTCGGCGCCTCGTGATCCTCGCGTCGGAAGACGTCGGGATGGCCGACTCGCAGGGCCTGGTCGTGGCCGATGCGGCTGCACGAGCGGTCGAGTTCGTCGGGATGCCCGAAGCCGCGCTGAACCTCGGTCACGCAGTCGTGTACCTCGCGAACGCGCCGAAGTCGAACAGTGCGGCGATCGCGCTGTGGGCCGCACAGTCCGACGTGCGTGAGCACCCCGCCGGCGCGGTCCCCCGACATCTGCGGGACTCCCATTACCCTGGCGCGGCCAAGCTGGGGCACGGCGAGGGCTACGTGTACCCGCACGACGAGCCGGGAGGGCACGTGCAGCAGCAGTACCGACCCGACGAGCACGACGACGCGTACTGGCGCCCGACCGGCCGTGGCGCGGACCAGGATTTCCGGGAGCCTTCGTGAGCGCGAGCGAGTGGGCGGCGATCATCGGCGCGCAGGTGTGCCTCGTGCTGCTGGTGGTGCTGGTGGTGGTGATCGTGCGCCTCGAGCGGGCCGCGGCGGAGATGCGCGCGGCAACGCGTGACATCTCGGCGCAGGCTGCGGTCGCGATCGAGGAGCTCCGCACCGCCGTGCGCGACGCCGACTTCGAGCTCGACCGGATCGACGCCCTCGTCAGCGGCGCGGCGCGGGTCACCGACCGGGTCGACGCGGCGTCGGGCCTCGCCGACAAGGTGATCACGAGCCCGGTGGTGAAGGTGATGGCCGCCGGTACCGGCACCAAGCGAGCGGTGCAGCGCCTGACCGGGCAGGAACCCACCCCTCGACGGAAGCGGAAGGCCGGCTGAGTGCCAGAACGAGAGGGCAGCTGAATGTTCAAGCGCGTCACGTGGCTCACGGTCGGGTTCGGCCTCGGGGTCGGCACGACCGTCGCGGCCGCGCGTGAGGTGAAGAAGCGGGTCGACCGCTACCAGCCCAACGCGGTCGTCGATCGCGCCACCGACGGGCTGTCACGCCTCCGCGACCAGCTCGCCGACGCGGTCGACGTCGGCCGCGAGGCGGCGCGCACTCGCGAGACGGAGTTGCGCACCAAGAGCATCGACGCCGCGCCGCCGGCCAGCGACACACCGCCGGTGCATCTCGTCGAACCCGGTTGAGGGTCGCCCGGTACGATTCGTCCCGTGGCTCCGCCTCGTACCGCTGACGAGCTTCGTACTGCCTTCGTCGATTTCTTCGCCGCGCGCGGCCACACCGTGGTGCCGTCGTCGAGCTTGATCCCGCACGACCCGTCGGTGCTGCTCACGATCGCCGGCATGGTGCAGTTCAAGCCGTACTTCGTGGGCGACGAGACGCCCCCGTACACGCGCGCCACGTCTGTGCAGAAGGTCGCCCGAGCGGGCGGCAAGGACAGCGACCTCGACAACGTCGGGCGCACCAACCGGCACTTCTCGTTCTTCGAGATGCTGGGCAACTTCAGCTTCGGCGACTACTTCAAGGCCGACGTGATCCCGTGGGCGTGGGAGCTCTGCACCGCGGTGTACGGACTCGATCCCGCGCGGCTGTGGGTGACGGTCCACGACTCCGACGACGAAGCCGAGAAGATCTGGACCGAGGTGGTCGGGGTGCCGGCCGAGCGCGTGCAGCGCATGGGCGACGACAACTTCTGGCGCATGGGCGACACCGGGCCGTGCGGCCCGTCGTCGGAGATCTTCTACGACCTCGGCCCCGAGCACGGTCCCGACGGCGGCCCCGCCGCGAGCGACGACCGATACCTCGAGGTGTGGAACCTCGTGTTCATGCAGTTCGACGCGCAGGCCGACGGCTCGATGGTCGCCCTGCCGAAGCCGAGCATCGACACCGGCGCGGGGCTCGAGCGGAACCTCGCGGTGCTGCAAGGGGTCAGCTCGGCGTGGGAGACGGACCTCCTGCTGCCATTGGTCGAGGCGGCCGCCGACGCGACCGGCGTCGCGTACGGCGGATGGCCGGGCGGCGAGCGCGACCTGTGGCTGCGCATCCTGGCCGACCACGCCCGCACCATGACGTTCCTCGTCGCCGATGGCGTGGTGCCGTCGAACGAAGCGCGCGGCTACGTGCTGCGGCGCATCATCCGGCGCGCCGTCCGCCACGCCTTCGTGCTGGGGGTCGAGTCCAGCGTCACGCCTACGCTCGTCGAGACGACCG
>JBEVIU010000152.1:0-20792 GCA_040510575.1 Acidimicrobiia bacterium
ACGTGGCAGGGGTGAGCCCGACAGCCGGCGCAGTGGCGAACACGGCAGTCTGCGAGAGGTCCATGAACGCGGGCGCCGTAGATTCCGGAGGAGCGTCCTCGGTGGCGGGAGCATCGGAGATCAACCGGATCACGCAGCGCCGCACTCGCCCGATATCGGCGCCGAGGTTCGCGAGGACCTGCGCGGCAACGCCTTGCGCCTCTCGGGCCAGCCCGAGGAGGATGTGCTCGGTGCCGATGTAGTTGTGGCCGAGCTGCATCGCCTCGCGCAGCGAGAGCTCGAGGACCTTCTTCGCACGCGGCGTGAACGGGATGTGGCCCGACGGCATCGATGCCCCGGGTTTGACGATCGCCTGCACCTGCACCCGCACGTCGTCGAGCGACACGCCGAGCGACGCCAGCGCCTTGGCGGCGACACCGTCGCCCTCGTGGATCAGGCCCAGCAGGATGTGCTCGGTGCCGATGTAGTTGTGGTGGAGCAGGCGCGCTTCTTCCTGCGCCAGCACGACCACTCGACGGGCCCGGTCGGTGAAGCGTTCGAACACGCCGGAAACGCTACGACCTTCGAGACGACGAGGTGCTCGGATTCATGCGCCGCTTCATGCGCCGCGCAGGTCGCGGCGGTTGACCGCCACCGTGCCGAACAGCACGAGCACGACGGTCGCGCCGAGGAGCAGGACCATCCACGATCCCGCGATCCCGTTGGTCACCGGCTGCGTGCCGATCGCCCAGTACCACGGCGACAGCTTGCGGAAGCCTTCGAGCGCATCGGACAGCGGCAACAGGTAGCTCGCGACATATCCGATCACCAGCACTGCAACCGCGATCCCGGCCGCGAGCGCGCGCGACGCTCCGGCACCGGCGGCGCCGTACGCGACCGCGCCGTGGAACATTCCAAGTGCGCCACACGCGAACGTCACGACGACGATGCGGGCCACGCTGATGCCCTCCAGCGAGAACGGTGTGAGAGAGAGGGCCACCACGACGGCGGTGATCGCGGTCACGAGTGCCAGGATCGCGACGGCGGCCGCGAGTCGCGCCAGCCACACCGCGGATCGCCCGACGGGCAACGCCTGGAGCAGTTCGAGTCGGCCGGCGTCCTCGTCGCCCGCAGTGAGCGCGCTGGTCGACGCGATCGCGAGCCCGGACAGCAGCAACGGCAACATCAACGCATACATCTGGCCGTCGAGGTACCCAGCCGCAGTCGACAGGTCCTGCGCGCCGAACGCCTCCAGCAGCGACTTGGACGACGTGGTGAGGTCGGCGAGCGCGCTGTTCCCTTCGAGGCTCGGCCAGAACGCGACCGACACGAGCGCGAGGGCGATGATGCCGACTGCCCACCAGAAACCTGACCGCCTGAGCGCGTGCGCACCCCGCACGAACAGCTCGACGCCGGCGCCGCTCACGAGGACTGATCTTCATCGGTGGGGCCGTCAGGACGAGCCTCGTCTTCGTAGAGACGCAGAAACGCGTCCTCGAGATCGGGCTCTGGCATCAGCAGGTGGTCGACCGGATGCCGCGCGAGCACGTCGAGCAGCGCGCGGGGCGCGCCCTCCACCATGCCGGTCGCCTCCCGCCCGCGCACCACGAGGTCCGTGACGCCCGACGTCGCCCGCAGCTCCGCTTCCGGAGCCTCGGCTCCGAACCAGACCGTGAACGGCTGGCGCGCACTCAGGCGGAGCTCGTCGACCGCGCCGCTCGCGACCGCGCGACCCTGGCGGATCACGATCACGCGATCCGCGCTGCGTTGCACCTCGCTCAGCACGTGCGACGAGAGGAACACGGTCGTGCCCTCGGCGCGGACCTCCTCGACAAGGGATTGGAACTCCGCCTGCACGAGCGGGTCGAGCCCACCCGTGGGCTCGTCGAGGATCAACAGCTCGGGCCGCGCCATGAATGCGCCGACCAGTCCCACCTTGCGCCGGTTGCCGGATGACAGGCCCCTCGTGTGACGACCGGGGTCGAGCGAGAAGCGGTCGCACAACGACGCGACGTACGCCGCGTCCACACCGCCACCGCGGATGCGGCCCCACGAGCGCAGCGTCTGTTCGACGGTGAGCCGCTCGTCGAGCCGGAGCTCACCCGGGATGTAGCCGATGCGAGCGCGAAGCGGCGGCCCGCCGGCGCGCGGATCGGAGCCGAGCACCTCGACGTGACCGCCGTCGGGACGGGCGAGGTCGAGCAGGATCCGGATGGTGGTGGACTTTCCCGCGCCGTTCGGGCCGAGAAACCCGACGACCACACCCGGCGGGACCTCGAGGTCGAGTCGATCGAGCGCGACCACCGCTCCGAAGCGCTTGTCGAGCGCCTCGCAACGGATGACGGCGTCGGGCACGCGCCTACCTGGTGGCGCGGAGGGCGTTCATCATCTTCGTGAAGTGGTCGAGGCGCCAGCCGTCCTGGTCCTCGCCCCAGCCGATCTGACCGTCGTACTCCCAACGCATCAGCGCGTTCGTCCCGGTGCCGCCTTCGCACATGTGACTCACCGAGAACCCCTCGGCTTCCATGCTGCGGCCGGTGACATCGACCATCTCCACCTGCATGTGCGCGCTCCAGCCGGTGTTCGGGTCGCGGAAATTGCGCATGCGGCTCTTCGCCTTGTCGAGCCGCTCGAACTGTCCGTCTTTGAGCAACCACCCCATGTTCATCGGCGACCAGCCGTCCTTGTCGCCGTCCTGGGGGCGGACGAAGCTGAGGAAGCCGGTGGTCGCGTCGGTGTGCCCGAAGATGTACTGGATGCGGCCCCGGCCGCGCTCGCGTTCGATCTCACGCCAACGCGGACCGCCGGGATCGGACACCCGGTACTGGCCGCGCACGTACTCGGCCTTCTGGCTCTGCGAATGGCGTCCACCCCGCGGACCCCACGTGCGGTCGCGCACGGAGTAGCAGTCGATCGGGATGCGCTCGCCGTGCAGCAACATCTCGCCGGTGATGTGGCCCAGCTGATCGAGGTGCGGGTTGTGCATCGCCGGCGCTTCGCCGGGCGTGAAACGACGCGGAGCGTGCACGCTGCGGTGCTCGAACGCGATCTCGAAGTCCGCGTCGTCGTCGCGGTAGGCCACCTCGTAGTCCATCAACGGCTGGACCATCTTCACGCTGAAGCCACCATTGGGGAACGTGATGTCGCGCAGGTCCGCGTCGCCCGGCATCTCGTTGTCAGGCGAGCTCTTGTAATACGCGAGACGACCCGGGTCGGCGCCGCGGGGATCCCAGACGAAGACGCGCCACGTGACCGTGCCCCGATTCGGGTGGTACGCGGCGTGCAGCCACGACCCGATCCTCCGCTCCGCGACGTTGAGCGACCACCACGTGGTCTCCGTCTCGAACGGATCGTCGGAGAGTCGGTGGTAGGTGTCGTCCTCGGCGACGAACGGGGTGTCCTGCGTCACGACGGCATCAGTCATGCGCGCATCCTATGAATTGCTCGGCGGTGGCTCAACGACGGCGAGGGAGAGATCGGCCACGGCGATGAGGCGCCCGTCGTCGTCGGTGACCCGGACGTCCATCACGATCTGGCTGCGCCCCGCCCGCACGACGCGCGACTCCGCGGTGAGCACGCTGCCGGCGCGTCCGGCCGAGAGAAAGCGGATGTGGAGATCTGACGTGACACCCCCGCGGCCGAGGAGCCGACGCGCGCCGTACCCGCCCGCGTGGTCGACGAGCGTGGCGATGGCGGCCCCATGGACGACACCGTTGAGGTTGAGCGTGTCGGGCGTCGCGACGAGCACCGCCGTGTACGCATCGGGAACGGGTGGCCCGTCGAGTTGGATGCCGAGCAGCTTCATGATCGGCATCTCGCGCGGCGGTTCCATCGCGTCCTCGATCCGTTGGCGTCGGCGCAACGTAGGCGCGAGCATGACCCCCGGCACAGCGACAGGGGGAGTTCGATGACGACGGTCGAGACGGCGCGCGGTCCGGTCAGCACCGACGCGCTCGGCTCGGTGCTCATGCACGAGCACGTCTTCGTCCTCAGCCACGAGTTCCACGTCAACTATCCCGATGTCGTGGGGTTCGACGAAGACCACGAGGTCGACGCGGCCGTCGCTCGCATGAACGAGCTCGTCGACGCCGGCGTGGGCACCATCGTCGATCTCACCGTGGTCGGACTCGGACGTGACATCCGGCTCCTCGCCCGCGTCGCCGAACGGACCGACCTCAACATCGTGGTTGCCACCGGCTACTACACGTTCGGAGACTTGGCGAACTTCGTCGAGCTCCGCGCGCGCGTCGGACGGGTCCACGAGGCCGACCTTCTCGCGGAGTGGTTCGTCGGCGACATCACCGAGGGGATCGCCCGGAGCGGGATCAAGGCCGGGATCCTGAAGTGCGCAACCGACGCTCCCGGCGTGACGTCCGGCGTGGAGGCAACGCTGCGCGCCGTGGCGCGCGCGCATCTCCAGACGGGTGTACCGATCTCGACGCACACGCATCCGGCCACGAGACGTGGGCTGGAGCAACAAGACGTGTTCGAACAGGAAGGCGTCGACCTCTCACGCGTGATCATCGGGCACAGCGGCGACACGGCCGACCTCGAGTACCTCGAGGCGTTGCTCACGCGTGGCTCCTACCTCGGGATGGACCGATTCGGTCTCTACGGCATCCTCTCCAAGGAGGCGCGCGTCGAGACCATCGCAACCTTGTGCTCACGCGGGTACGCCGACCGCATGGTGCTCTCGCACGACGCGTCGTGCGTGAACGACTGGTTCCCGAGCGGCGTCATGGGCAACCAGGCCGACTGGCACTACTGCCACATCAGCCGCGACGTGCTCCCGCTCCTCACGGCCGCAGGGGTGAGCGACACCGACCTCACCACGATGCTCGTCGACAATCCGCGCCGGATCTTCGAACAGAGCGCGAAGTACTGACGGCTCCCGGTCGAACCGTGGCGACGAGTGGGTTCTTCGCGGTTGCCGATGCCGAGCCCGATCGGCGCGCGGTGATCGATCCCGACGAGCGCGTCGTGAGCTATGGCGAGCTCGCCGGCGCCGCCAATCGGATCGCGCGGGGCCTGCTCGCGGCAGGTGTACGAGCCGACGAGACAGTCGCGGTGATGATGCAGAACTCGGTCGAGCTGCTCGCGGTGTACGCGGCAACGGTGCAGATCGGGTGTTGGTTCGTGATCGTGAACTGGCATCTCACTGTCGACGAGGTCGCGTACATCCTCGACGACGCCGGGGCGAAGGTGCTCGTGGTCGACGCCGTCGGCGCAGCAGCCGCCGAGGCAGCCGCCGACCTGGCCGGCGTGCCGACCGAGATGCGGTTCTGCACGAACGAGCACCGCGGCTTCCGACCCTTTGCCGCGTTGAGCACCGGGCACTCCGGCGACGCGCTCGACGAGCGGCGCGCGGGCCAGATCATGTTCTACACATCGGGCACCACCGGCAGGCCGAAGGGCGTGCGGAAGCGCTTCGGCGAGGTCGCACCGCACGAGGTCGGGCTCTCGAGCGGCATCGGCCTGCTCCAACGGGCGCCGTTCGACCCGGCGAACGACGACGTCCACCTCGTCGGCGGCCCGCTGTACCACGCAGCCCCGATCGCGGGCGCGGCGATCACGCTCGACGCCGGCGCCACGCTCGTGCTGATGCGACGCTGGACGCCGGAGCGGTGGCTCGAGCTCGTGGATCGCTACGGCGTGACGCACGCGAGCATGGTGCCCACGATGTTCCATCGGCTGCTCGCGCTTCCAGCGGGGACGCGTGCCGCCACCGACGTGTCGTCGCTGCGTGCCGTGAGCCACGCGGGCGCTCCCTGCGCGGTGGAGCTCAAGTTCCGCATGCTCGACTGGCTCGGTCCGATCATCACGGAGTCGTACTCCGCCACCGAAGGCGCCGGCACCACGGTCACCGCGGCGGAGTGGTTGGAACGTCCGGGCACGGTCGGGCGGCCGTCGCCGGGCGTGACGGTTCGCATCCTCGACGACGCGGGGGCCGAGTGCCCACGCGGTGAGGAGGGGGTCGTCTACCTGTCGCAGACGCTCTGGGAATTCGAGTACCACCACGACGCGACGAAGACCGCCGAGCAACGGCGCGACGACCTGTTCACCGTCGGAGACATCGGCTACCTCGACGATGACGGCTACCTCTTCCTGTGCGACCGTCAGGCCGAGGTGATCGTGTCGGGTGGCGTGAACATCTATCCCGCGGAGGTGGAGGCGCGACTGCTCGCGCATCCGGCGGTCGGTGACGCCGCGGTGATCGGCGTTCCCGACGACGAGTGGGGTGAGCAGGTGCGTGGACTGGTCGAGCTCGCGTCGACCGCCACCGCCGACGACGACCTCGAGCGGGAGCTGGTGGCGTGGTGCCGCGACGGCATCGCGCATTTCAAGTGCCCACGACGGATCGACTTCGTCGCCAGCATCGGGCGCGACCCCAACGGCAAGGTGCGCAAGGCGCATCTGCGCGCGCCGTACTGGGAAGGGCGCACTCGACGGATCTGATGATGCGTCGCGAAGCGCGCGCTCATTTCGGTTTGCAGCGTCGGCTCGTGTGGCTCTTGACAACGAGCCCGGTGCGCGCTTCGGTGGAGACCACACACTGTCGGGTACGTCGACCTTCGCGCGACGAAGGCGAGCATCGACGAATGCAAGGGGGAGCGCCATGAGCGTGTACCGGGTGATCGACGTGATCGGCACGAGCACCAGGGGGTGGGAAGACGCCGCCAAGGAAGCAATGCGAGTGGCGAGCACCTCGCTGCGCGACCTCCGCGTCGGCGAAGTCGTCGAACAGGACGTGCACCTCGAGGAGAGCGGCGAGCTCACCTTTCGCGTGAAGCTCGCCCTCTCCTTCAAGTACGAGGAAGGCGACCCGGCGGAGCCGTACCTCGAGCGCTCCTAGCGCGCTGCCATCGCGTCCCTCGGGACGCGACTTCGCCGACGCCCGACGCACGTGGGGCGCATGCCCCTACGCTTCAGCAATGACGGAGAAGACAGAGCGTGCCAAAGGCAACTGTCCGCTCTGTCACCGTCTCGACATCAGCCATCGTGTCGTGATCGGTCGCTTCGAGCGACACGTGTGCCGTCAGTGCGCCGACAGCTACAAGAAGACCAAGGGCGTCGACGTGCAGGCGCTGCCTTGAGGGCGATCGCCGGACGGATCTCGGACTAGTCGTCGGACGCGGCGCGCTGGCGAGCGCGCTCGCGGGCCTTCGCCTGTTCGCTCTTCGAGTTCGGCGACTTCGCGGGTCGCTCGGGCGCGGCGACCTCATCGTCGGCGTCGGTGTCGTCAGCCTCCGCGCGGGGCGGGGTACCGGTCTTCTCGGCCACGCTGCCTACTTGCCCTTGTTGTTCCTGCGGACCTTGCGGCGCTGCTTCTTGCCTGGCGGACCGCCCGATCCTCCGGCGTCGGTGATGTCTCGGTTCGAGCTGGGCGACTTCGACTTTTGCTTTGCCATGCTTGCAACCTATCCAGTGTTGTGCCCCGAGACCCGGACGGAGCGACATACATGGGCCACCGCCCCCCGGTTCGCCCCTCCAGCGCGGGTCAGCGCGCCGCCTCGAGCAGCACGAAATGGTTCGTCAGATGGGGCCAGTCGAGGCCCATCGCGTCGACCGCTCGGGGGAACAGGTCGAGCGAGATGGGCGCCGTCGCCTGGAGCAACCGCCACAACGGGGCGCCGACCAGGGCTGCGTCGCGGCGCGCGAGTGGGGGCAACCGGCGCACCAGGTTCACCAGCTCGACCGCGATCTCCATGTGCGCGTAGCCGCGGTTGGGCTCGACGGCGACGACACGCAGGGCGGAGTCGGCGGCAACCGCTTCGTACTCCTGCACCGATCGATACACCACTGGATAGGTGCCCGCGCGCACCTCGACGCCACGACGCACTCCCGATTCACGCACGATGATCGGACCGTCGGGAGCAAGGTGGCCAAGGCGGGTGAGCAAGGCCACGGCGTCGGCGCGGTCGAGGTACATCAGCAGGCCGCCGAGGAACACCCCGTCGAACTCTCCCTCGAGCGCCACCGTCAGGGCGTCGCCCTGCACCAGCTCGACGTTCGCTCGACCGGCCAGGCGGCGGCGGGCGGACGCGAGCATCCCGGCGCTCGCCTCCACGCCCACGACCCGGCCGTACTGCTGCGCGAAGAGCTCGGTCCAGGCGCCCGCGCCGCACCCGACGTCGAGGATCGCCGCATCCGCGCCGAGCCCGGCGAACCAGCGCTCGACCACTGTCTGCTCCAGCGCGAATCGATGCTCCACGCAACTGCGAGGCAGTCCTTGCTCGTGCGCCATGTACGAGGCGAATTCGGCCGCTTCCGCCGCATCCTCCCAGTAGGAACGGACCACCTCGTAGTCGAGCGCGGGCTCGTGGCCGTGTTCGCGACCCGCTCCGGTGGGCATTCGAGCCGACGCTAGTGGCCGCTGAGGAGCGCCTCTCGAGGACCGCGCCCGTCCGCTGAAGTGGAATCGATGCTAATTTCACGTGAATCGTCGACTGAGACCCTCTCGCAATCGATGCCGCGCGTCCCAGCCCTCGCCCCCGGTCCCCGGGCGTGCGACTGGACGAGGACGTAGCCATCGAGAGGCGGAGGCTCCGTGTTCGAGACCATCACCGTCGACCCCTTGGTGCCGCGCGCCGACATCGCCCTCGCGAGCTCACCCCCCGTGCGGCGGGCGCTCATCCTCGCCGCCGGCCTCGGGCAGCGCATGCGCCCGCTCACCACCGACGTCCCCAAGTGCCTCGTCGAGGTGAGCGGCGTGCCGATCCTGTATCGCTCGCTCCGGGTACTGGCTTCGGCCGGCGTCACCCAGGCGGTGATCGTGGTGGGCTACGAAGCGGCGCAGGTGCGGCGCCGGATCGGGACCCGGTTCGCCGACATCGACATCTCGTACGTCGACGCCCCGTCGTTCGACACCACCAACAACATCCGTTCGCTCTGGGATGCCCGCGCACACTGCGACGAGGACATCCTCCTGCTCGAAGGCGACGTGATCTTCGATCGCGACGTGATCATGCGCCTGCGTGAGCACGCCTCGAGCAGCATGGCGGTCGCCCCCGACAACGCGAACTTCTCAGGCACGGTCGTACGCCACGACGTGAACGGCCTCGTGACCGCGTTCATCCTCGGCGCCGAGCTCAACGGGCACCTCAACAGCACCGACACACAGAAGACGGTGAACATCTATCTCCTGCGCGCCGAGGCGCTGCGCACGAAGATCCTGCCCGAACTGTGCCGTCAGGTCGACGGGGGCAACGTGCAGATCTACTACGAGACCGTCTTCCGGGATCTCGTCGCGAACGGCTCGTTGGCCGACCTCGTGGCCGTCGACGTGTCGCCCAGCCGTTGGTACGAGCTCGACGACCACCGCGACCTCGAGATGGCCGAGTTCGTGTTCATGAGTCGTGAGAAGCAGTTCGAGACCATCCAGTCGCTGCACGGCTCGCACTGGCGTTACGGCGTGGTCGACCACTCCTACCTCTACAACCTCCACTTCCCTCCGCCCGCGATGCTCAGCGATCTCCGCGACGAGCTCCCCGAGGTGATCGCCAACTACCCCATCGGCCAGCAGGCACTCGACCGCATGGTCGCGGAGTGGACCGGCACCGACCCTGCCGGGATCGTGGTCGGCAACGGCGCCGCCGAGCTCATCAAGATCCTCGGCGAGCAGTTCATCGAGACGATGACGATCGCGGTGCCCTCCTTCAACGAGTACGAGAACGTGCTGCGGCCCGAGCAGCTCGATCGCGTCGCGGTGGATCCGACCACCCTCGACCTCGACCTCGGCGCCTTCGCGGAGTCGGCACGACGGGCGGGATCCAACGTGGCGGTGCTGGTGACACCCAACAACCCGACCGCGTTGTCGGTGGATCGGCCGGCCATCCTGGAGTTGGCTGACCGCCTCGCTGCGCACGGCTGCCGCCTCGTCGTCGACGAGTCGTTCATCGAATTCTCCCGCGCCGGACGCGCCGCGAGCGTGGAAGGCGACGTCGACACCCATCCCAACCTCGTGGTGCTCAAGAGCATGAGCAAGGTCTTCGGCATCGCGGGGCTGCGCATCGGCTACCTGCTCACTGCCGACCTGGACTTCGCGGCTGAGGTGCGTTCGCACCTCCCGATCTGGAACCTGAACGGCCTCGCGGAGTCGTTCCTGCGCAGGGTCGGTCGCTACCGGAACGAGTTCGCGACGAGCTGCGAGATGGTGCGTGACACGTGCCAGGAGCTCTTCCGCGCGCTGCGCGATGTTCCGGGTCTGACGCCGCTGCAGCCCGACGCGAACTTCGTGTTCTGCAAGATCACCGCTCCCGGAGTGACCGGGCACGAGCTGGCCCGACGGCTCTACGTCGAGAACACCATCCTGATCAAGGACTGCACCTCGAAGACGATGCCCGACGCGGATCGCTACGTTCGCATCGCTTCACGCACCGCCGAAGAGAACCGCACGCTGGTGGCGGCACTGCACCAGCTCGGGCTCGACGGGTCGTGAGGACCGCACCGGTGACGGATGACCGACGCGAGGAGGCAGCTTCGCCGACGATCCTGTCGCACGTCGTCGACGCGGCGAACCTGCTCACGCTGACCGGGATCGCGGCCAGCATCCTCGCCATCACGCTGGCGGTGCGCGGGGAGTATGCCGGCGCCGCGATCAGCCTCGTGGTCGCGTTCGCACTCGACGTGATCGACGGCCCGGTCGCGAAGCGCACGCGCGGGCGCACGGTCGAGCAGGGCGCGTTCGGCGCCAACCTCGACTCGCTGGCGGACATGGTCTCCGCCGGCGTTGCCTTGGGTGTGGTGGTGATGTCGTACGGCCAGTTCCGCGCCGCCTATGTGCCGGTCGCGGTGCTCCTCGCTGCTGCGACCGCGTTGCGGCTCAGCTACTTCAACGTCCACGGCCTCGACGAGGGGTCTGCCACGTACACGGGGCTCCCCACCGACCTGGCCGTCATCATCTTCGTCGCGCTGATGCTCCTCGACGTGCTGCTCGACCTCGACGTCTTCCGGGTGGCGCTCGCCGTCGGCGGTGTCGCGATCGCCGCGTTGATGGTGAGCCCGCTGCGCGTCCCGAAGCTCGAAGGGCGCTGGTTCGTCGCGGTCCTGATGTTCGGTCTCGCGCTGGCCGCCGCGCACGCCGTCCGTCCCATCGCCTGAATCGTTCTACGGACGTTTCACCGCGCTCAGGACTCTGCCGGCCTCGACTGCGACCCACCTGTACGTCACCGCCTCCCCTCGCGACAAGCCGAGGGCGTACGAGGTCGCGACCGGCGCTGTCGTCGCTGCGGCTACCAGTCTTGGGCAGCGAGCAGGAGCGTGGCGAGCGGCTCGAGCGCAGCCATGAGCTCGTCGAGCTCACCGGGCTCGAGGCTCTCGTAGGGCGGCGCCGCGAGGTCGTCGGTGAGCGCCTCGACACGCTGTTTGACGGCGCGACCGGGTTCGTTCAGCCAACCGTCGTCGCCGATCAAGCCGCGATCGCGCACTCCGTCGATCACGGCCGCGAGCTGCGCGGCGGGGAGGTGGTGGATGCGTCCGAACTTCTCCGCGGGCATGCCCATGTCGAGAGCGAGGAGGACGTGCGCCTCGAGGCCGCCGACGCCCTCGATCATCAGGGCCGCGATGTGCCCGTCACCTCGGTGCTCGCGCAGCAAGGACGCGGCATGAAAGAGGCGAGCCACCACGTCGTCGGGGATCGGGAGCGCCCGCAGTGCGGCGTACATCGGCCGGCCCTCGAGCGGCGCGCTGGTCGCAGCCTTGGTCAACAGCTCAGCGGCGCGGGCGAACGCGTGAGAGTCGACGTGATCGCCCAGGATCGTGCGCAACGCCTTCACACATCCCGTCTGGCGAGCGGCGATCGCCGCTGCTGGCGTGGTGGTGCTCCACACCTTCGGAATGTGGCGGGCCACTTCACCGGGAGCGAAGTTGTAGAACAGCGCGTCCACCACCTCCGCCGGGACCAGGCCCAGGGGTGCTGCCCGTCCAGCGAAGTAGATGTCCCAGTAGTCGGTGAACCCGAGGGCGAACAACGCCTCGTTGGCCTCGTCGGCCGAATAGGGGATGACACCGATCGGCTCGACCAGCTCGAACATCCGGCGTGCCATCGAGTTCATGGTGCTCCTCCTGTTGCAACCGGGCGCTGCTACCGCGCACGCACGATCAGTTGGACGGTTGCGCGCAGCCAATCTCATCGCACGACGACCGGGGCATCACCGGCGGTCGTCGGGCCGTCCGCCCGACGGGCCGATTCCGGCGCGTCGCTCGGCGACGGTCGCTCAGAGGTGGAGCGGGTGACGGGAATCGAACCCGCGTTCTCAGCTTGGGAAGCTGATGTTCTGCCGCTGAACTACACCCGCGAAGCGGGCCACGCTACCCGAGCGTGGCCTTCGTGACCTTGCCGTCGTCGAGCTCGAACGTGACCCGGTCGTCGACGAAATCCTGGGTGAGCATGAACTGCTCGTCGTCCTCACGCCCGATGCGCCAGGGACGCTTGTCCTCCTCGGCGCGCGCGATCGCCGCGGCCTTGGTGAGACCGAGGTAGACGGATGCCGCGTCGGACGGTCGAGTGGTGCTGGTGCGCGCGCCTGGCGACTTGACCGCCTCCGACGAGTCGTCGGAGCCGCCACACGCGGCGACGGCGCCCGCGAGGAGGACCACGCCGAGCATCGCCGCCATCGTCCGTCGGAATCGGATCACCCGTGCAACGTACCCACGGTGCGCGGGAACGCTCGCTCAGGCGGTGATCGAGGCGATCCCGGCCACCATCACCAGGAACCCGATCGCGGCGAAGAAGACGGTGCGTCCGACCGGGACCTGCGCGAGCTCGCGCTTCTCGGCCGGGCGGGCCTGCGAACGCACCGGGCTGCCCGGGCGCGCCCGCGCCACGGTGGTGGCGCCGATGCGGTCGGCGTCGGCCTTGCGCCGGATCAACGCGTAGACGTTGGCCACGAACAACGCCGCGCCGACGGCCACGATCAGCTCGCGGAGGACGTCGTCGTAGAAGGCGCCGAGGATCACCGTTGCATCGTACGGCGCTGGCATCGGGCGTCGCCGGTCGGCTCAGAAACAGGCGTCAGAAACCAGGTCGCCAGACCATCAACGAGAGGATGACGATCACGAACAGGTTGAGGACCAACCCCGTGGGGGCGACGCGCTTGGCGAGGCCCATCATCTCGGTGATCTCCGGTGGCATCACGCCGCCCGACATGTCGGGCGGGTTCTCCTGCATCTGGCCCATGAGCGCGCGCATCCGCTTGAGCGCCGGGCGCAGGACGCCGTGCGACAGACCGAACGCGATCACGAAGAGGACGATCGAGAGCCAGATCCAGGTTTGCGAGAACTCGATGACGCTGTCGCTCATGCCCACCAGCGCGCATCCGAGGACGAACACCGCGATGATGAAGTACTGCGCGATCTCCGACACCTTGAAATTCGCATCGAAGATGGCGAGGCCACCGGGCCCGGGGTGCTTGCGCATCTCGAGGCTGTACAACATGTTCAAGAACACCGCGCCGAACCCGATGATGGCGCACAGGATGTGCAACATCAACACGAATTTGTAGAAGCCGCCGTAGTACGCGCCGACGATGAGCATCGGTCCCTCCCCGCTCGAGTCCGGGGAGCGTACTCCGACGGCGAAGCCCGACCGCCGAACCGTCGCGACGTTCCACAACGTGGTACGAACACGCGGTGAGACTCGTGGTGGCGAACTGCTCGGTGGAGTATTCGGGTCGGCTCGGCGCGCGCCTGCCGCCCGCACTGCGGCTCCTCGTGTTCAAGGCCGACGGCTCGATCGCCATCCACGCCGACGCCAAGGCCTACAAACCGCTCAACTGGATGAACCCGCCGTGCGTCGTGCGCGACGCCGACGGGCGCATCGAATGCACCACTCCCGGTGGCGAGTCGTTGGTGATCGAACTGCACGAGATCGTGCACGACTACACCATCGAGCTGGGCGACGACCCGGGCCTCGCCAAGGACGGCGTGGAAGCCGAGCTCCAGGAGCTGTTGGCCAAGCGAGTGGCGGCGCTGCGCGACGACTTCCGGCTCGTGCGACGCGAGTACCCGACCGACATCGGGCCCGTCGACCTCCTGTGTCGCGACGGTGACGACAACGCCGTGGTCGTCGAGGTCAAGCGAGTCGGTGAGATCGCCGGTGTCGAGCAGCTGATCCGTTACCAGGAGCGACTCGACCTCGACCCGAGCCTCGCGCCGACCCGCGGCATGTTCGTCGCCACGCGCATCAAGCCGCAGGCCAAGGTGTTCGCGCAGAGCCGCGGCATCGCGTGCGTCGAGATCGACCTCGAGGAGCTCCGCGCCGGCGCGCCCGTCGATCTTCGCCTGTTCTGACGTGCGCGCGACGGCCCGCCGAACGTCGACCACCGTCGTCGCGATCGTGGGTGACGCGAGTCGCGCCTGCGTGGAGCGGCTCGCCGCCGAGGCCAACGTGGTGGGCGTCGTGCCCGAGGGCGACGACGCACTCGACCGGGCGGTCGCGGCGTGGTCCGAGGCGGCCCGGATCCATTCGCCGTACTGCGTGCATGACGCCGACCCGCTCTCGGCCGTGGCCGAGGCATGGGTGCGTCGCTTCGACGAGCAGGGCCCGATCGGTGAGCTCGAGGTGGCGGTCGAGGCCACGCTGGCCCGGTGGCGGGTCGGCTCGATCGAGCTACCTGACTATTACGTGTTGCTCGACGCCGAGCAGTGGAGCGCGACACGGCGGCACTGGTACCTCGGGGTGCTGCACCGCGCCGCACCGTCTCGCGTGGTGCCGATCGCCGACGCGGCTGCCGCTCCCGACGCGCTCGCGCACTTGATCACCGGCCGCTGGTGGCCGGACGTGGACGTCCTGCTCGACGGCATCGACCGCGTCGTGCCCGACCTCGCCTGACTCGGCGTCGCGAAATTCGCCGGACGCGCGTGCGCGCCATCGACGACGATGGCGCCATGACCGTGATGCCCGACGAAGCCGGTGAGCTCCGACGTACCGACCGCTCCGCGGTGCGCCGGCTCGCCGATCGTGGGAGCCACGACGCGGCGACCGTGCACGCGATCCTCGACGAGGCCTACGTCGCGCACGTCGGCTTCGCCGTGAGCGGCGAGCCGCGTGTGCTACCGATGACCTACGGACGCATCGACGACACGCTCTACCTGCACGGCGCCGCGGGCAACGCGATGTTGCGCGCGCTCGTCGACGCCCCCGTGTGTGTGACGGTCACGATCCTCGACGGCCTCGTGCTCGCGCGTTCGGCCTTCCACCACTCGATGAACTACCGATCGGTCGCGCTGTTCGGCGTTGCCGCGCGGGTCGACGACACCACCGAGAAGCGCGCCGCGTTCGATGCCATCGTCGAGCACTCCGTGCCGGGGCGGAGCGCGGTCGCGAGACCGCCGACAGCATCAGAGGTGCGGGCGACCTCGCTGCTGCGCGTGCCGATCCACGAAGGGTCCGCCAAGGTGCGAACCGGTGGACCCAACGACGATGCCGACGACCTCGACCTGCCCGTGTGGGCAGGTCAGGTACCGCTACAACTCGTTCCGGGCACGCCGGTCGGGGAACCAGCGCAAACGGGCCTGGGCCTCACGCCGCCACCGACCAGCGCATTCACACGCTGACTACGACGCGTCGCCGGTCGACGGCTCGGGCTCCTGCGCCAGGATGGCGTAGAGGCCGCGGTGGGTCTGGGCGAGGAGCTCGGCTGCGGCCGCGCGTTGGTCGGGCGTGCCTGCCCTCGCGACCTGCGTGGCGGCAAGCGCGATGTCGCCGATCGCGTCACGCAGTTTGAACTGCACGGGGTCGATGCCGCTCGTGACGTCGTCCCACGGCGCCTTCTCGGGCACTTCGGCCCGTCCGGCATCGGTGAGCTGGTAGCGACGCTTGCCGTCGGCTTCGACCGCAGTGACCAGTCCCTGGTCCTCGAGCAGCTGCAGGGCGGGGTAGACCGCACCGGGGCTCGGCCGCCACACGCCGGACGTGCGCTCGTCGAGCTCCTGGATCATCTCGTACCCGTGCATCGGGCGCTCGGCCAAGAGGGCCAACGCGGCTGCCCGCACATCGCCTCGGCGTCGACGCCCCTGCCCGCGCATGCCGCGGCCTCGCCCTCGCCCGAACGGCGGCCCGTGCATGCCGAACCCCGGCATGCCACCTCCGTCGTCCGGCCCGTCCCAGCGCTGCCGCGTTCCACCCGTGTCCTGCTCCGGGCGACCGCCATCTCGCCAGCGCCCTCTCACTCCACCTCGATGTCCCATGATGTCTCCTGAAGAAGTTCCGAGTTCACACTCCGAGAATCTCTGTACCATCAAGATATATCTTGAACACTCGATATGCAAGCCCACACGGAATTACGAGGGATTCCGAGTCGGAGCGCCGCCGACGAAGCCTTGCGCCGGAGCGAGCGCAGCGATGCGGAGGTGCACGCGAGGAGGCGGTGCTCAGGTTCGACGCGCCGGACCGCGCGACGAACGAGCGCCCTACTCGTGCGCCATGTTCTCGAACTCGGCGCGCTGCGGCAGGAACGCCAACTCCGCCTTACCGGTGGGGCCGTTTCGATGCTTGGCGATGATCACTTCCGCCTTGCCCCGGTCGTCGGACTCAGGGTTGTAGACGTCGTCGCGGTAGATGAAGGCGACCACGTCGGCGTCCTGCTCGAGACCGCCCGATTCACGGAGGTCGGCGAGCATCGGTCGCTTGTCCTGGCGGTACTCGAGTTGGCGGTTGAGCTGTGAGAGCGCGACGACCGGGCAGTCGAGCTCGCGGGCGAGGATCTTGAGCCCACGCGAGATCTCCGACACCTCGACCTGGCGGTTCTCGGCGCGTCGTGTGCTGCTCGGGGTCATGAGCTGGATGTAGTCGACGACCACGAGGGCGAGGTCGCCGTAGCGGGCGCGCATGCGGCGCGCCTTGGCGCGCATCTCCATGACCGTGCAGTGCGGGTTGTCGTCGATGTAGAGCTGCGCCTCGGCGAGGCGGCCGACTGCGTGGCTGAGGCGCGACCAGTCGTCCTCGGAGAGTCGCGCCGTCCACAGCTTGCCGGCGTCGACGCGCGCTTCCATCGCGAGGATGCGCTTGGTGAGCTCGAGCGTGCCCATTTCCATCGAGAAGAAGACGACGGGTCGCCCGGTCTGGGTGGCGACGTTGCGTGCCATGCCGAGCGCGAGCGCGGTCTTCCCCATGCCGGGGCGGGCCGCGAGGATCGTGAGCGTGGACTGCTGGAGCCCGTGGAGGATGCGGTCGATCTCGGTGAAGCCCGTGGGCACACCGACCAACTCGCTCGCCTGGCCGTAGCGCGCTTCGAGGTTGTCGAGCGTGTCCTGGAGCGCGTCGCGGATGCCGACCATCGACTCGCTGACGCGTCGTTCGGCGACCTCGAACACGAGCGACTCGGCACGGTCGAGGGTGTCGGTGACGCTGTCGGGCGTGTCGTAGCCCATCTCCGCGATGTCGCCCGCGACCGCGATGAGCCTGCGCAACAGCGCGAGCTCGCCGACGATGCGCGCGTAGTGCCCGGCGTTCGCTGATGCAGGCGTGCCGGCCTGGATGCGCAGCAGCGAGGGGCGTCCGCCGACGAACTCGAGCAGATCAGCGCGGCGGAGCTCTTCTGCGACCGTGACCGGATCGGCGGGCTCACCCTGGCTGTAGAGCGATTGCACCGCGTCGTAGATGTGACCGTGCGCCGGCTTGTAGAAGTCGGACGCGTCCACGCGTGCCTCGACCGCCGCCGTGATCGCATCGCGCGAGAGCAACATCGCGCCGAGGAGCGACTCCTCGGCCTCGAGGTTGTGGGGCGGGATCCGCCCCACGGGCGCGCGCCGCGCCGCTTCGATCGTTTGAACCACTGCCGCTCCCGCTCCCGCCCCCGCAGTCGACAACGACTGCCCTGCCATCAGTAGCACCCGCCCGCTTGGCCGGCTCCGCAGTTTGGAGCCTGCAGCTTGTGGATTGGTAGCCCTAAAACCCCGGTTCTTCGTGGGGACAACGGGCCAAGTTGTTCACATGCCTGGGGACAGCGACGACGCGATTCGAACACCGCGCCACACTCCCACGAGGGTGTGACACCAACGTCGCAGGTCAGCAACCCGACGAGGCGCGACGAGCCGGAGTGCCGCCGACGAAGCCTTGCGCCGGAGCGAGCGCAGCGATGCCGCGGTGCACGCGAGGAGACGGTGCGCAGGCTCGGCGCACCGCCGGGTCGTGTTACTCGGCGACGACGGAGACGGCGAGCACCACGTCGACCTCGGCGTGGAGCTTGACCGGCACCTGGGCGTCGCCGAGCTCGCGGAGCGGCTCGGCCAACGTGATCTTGCGGCGGTCGAGCTCGACCCCGGTCGCGGCCTGGACCGCAGCGGCGATGTCGGCGCTCGTGATCGACCCGAAGAGCTTGCCGCCCTCGCCTGCACGTGCCTTCACCTGCACCGGCGAGCTCGTGAGACGAGCCGCGAGCTCCTGCGCAGCACCGCGGTCGCGCACCTCGCGCGCTTCACGGTTGCGGCGCATCGCCTCGGCCTGCGCGACGACACCCTTCGTGGCCTTGAGCGCGAGCCCACGGGGCACGAGGTAGTTGCGCGCGTAGCCATCAGCCACGTCGACGATGTCGCCCTTGTTGCCGAGCGACTCGACGTCGTCTCGGAGCACGACCTTCACGACAGCTCCCCAGCGTCGGCACCCGTGTCGGCCGCGGCCTCGACGACGTCGGCGCCTTCGCTCGACACTCCGGCACTCGACACACCGGCACTTGACACACCGGCACTTGACACACCGGCGCTGCTCACCGGGGTGTCGACGGCGGCGTCGGCGGGGAGACCGGCATCGGGGCGACGGTCGTCGCGGCCGCGCTCTTCGCGCGGCTCACGCAGGCCGCGATCACCACGCTCGCCGCGATCACCACGGTCGTCGCGGTCGCGGCGTCCGCCCTTGCGCTGCGTCACCTGACGCACGCTGTACGGCAGCAACGCCATCTCGCGTGCGAGGCGGATCGCCTTGGCGACCTCGCGCTGCTGCTGCGCCGAGTTGCCGGTGACGCGACGGGCACGGATCTTGGCCCGCTCCGACATGAACCGCCGGAGCAGGTTGACGTCCTTGTAATCGATCCAGTCGATGCTCTCGGTGTTGAGGATCGACACCTTCTTCTTCTGCGGCCGACGCCGGTCGGCTGCGGCGCTCTTGCTGCGCCTTTCACGTGCCATCAGAACGGCTCCTCGCCAAAGTCATCTTCGGGGGGACGGCTCGAGCCGCCCCCTCCACCACTCGCACCGCCACCGGCGCCACCACCACTGGGTCCGCCGCCGCCGGTTCCACCACCGCCACCGCCGCCGAAGTCGCCGCCTCCGCGACGCTCGTTGCGGGTGATCGCGGCCGTGGCCCAACGCAGGCTCGGGCCGACCTCGTCGGCCACCACCTCGACGACGCTGCGCTTCTCGCCGTTCTCGGTCTCCCAGCTGCGCTGCTCGAGGCGGCCGCTCACGACCACGCGCGAGCCCTTCGCCAACGACTCGGAGACGTTCTCTGCCATCTCACGCCAGCACACGACGTTGAAGAAGCTGGTCTGCTCCTCCCACTCGTTCGACTGACGGTTCTGCCACCGCCGGCTCACGGCGACGCCGAAGCTCGCCTTGGCGGCTCCACCCGCGGTGTAGCGGATCTCGGGGTCGCGGGTGAGGTTCCCGACGATGGTGACGGTGCTGTCCGGCATGGTTGTTCCTCCTGGGCGCTGCGCCCGCTACGCGTCCGCCGTGTCGACCACGGCATCCACGGCGGGTTCGTCGGCGGCGTCAGCCGGCTCGGGCTCGGGGGTCGACTCCGCGTCGGGAGTGGACTCGGGCTCGGCCTCGACTGCGGCAGCCTCGGGCACGGCACTCGGGGCCGGGGCCGGTGCGGCACCGGGACCCTTGAGCTTGCCGTAGACCTGCTCGGGAATGCGGAGGACCTTGTGGCGGAGCACTTCGTCTGCAAGGGAGAGCACCCGGTGCAGCTCGTCCATCGCCGCGGGCTCGGCCTTCGCCTGCAGGACCACGTAGTAGCCCTCCCAGCGGTGCTTGAGCTCGTAGGCGAAACGCCGCTTGCCCCAGAAGTCGACGGCACCGGGCTGCGCGCCCTTGCTCTCGATCAACTGGGTGTAGCGGGCGACGGCAGACCGGATCGTCTCCTCGTCCAGCTCCGCGTCGAAGATGACCATGACCTCGTACGGCCTCATGGGCCAGTACCTCCTTCGGACCGACCCGGGCGAATCCCGGGAGGGGCGACCACACGTCCGAGCTGACTCTGGGTGAGCTGACTGTGGGCGCAGGTGTGCTTGCTCAAGTTTCGAGCGAGCTGTCGAGGCTACCAGTGATCGATCGGGCGGACCTATCGAGGCGGAGCGTATCGGGCCGCTGTGACAGTTACGAGGGGCAGTTCGTGAGCGCGCCGGAGGTGAGCTGACCGGCTTCGGTCTCGAGCGCGTACTCGAACGTTCCGTCGGCCCGGTAGAGCGGACATTCGGCTTCGGCCTTGTCGCACGGCTCCATCCGCGTCCGCGACACGGGGCGGCCGTCGCCGTCGTAGAACCCGATGTCGAGGGGCGCGGACACGCCCGACATCGTGAACGCCGACGTGGTGGGCTCGCCGAAGACGAACAACATGCCGTCGTACGGATCGAGCTCCGTGCGGTCGCGCAGGCCGGCGATGCGTTCGGCGAGGTCGTCGGCGACCACGATGCGCTTGCAGTCGCCGTCGACGCCGAGTTGGGCTTCGGTGAGGCCGGTGAACGGCGAGACCGCCGCGCCCGACGACTCCACGCGCAACGCGCCCGTCGCGTCACTCGAGCTGTCGGCGGGGCGGTCGAGCCACCCCCACGCGACGAGGAACCACCCCACCATCCCCCGGAACCCCAGCGTGA
>JBEVIU010000153.1:0-21240 GCA_040510575.1 Acidimicrobiia bacterium
CGACGCGCCCGACGCGCCCGGCGCGCCCGCCACGTCCGACGCAGCCGCGGCGGCGACGGCAGCTCCCGACGGCGAGCCCGCGCCCAACAGCCCGGCACTGGCCAAGCCGCCGGTGCGACATCTCGCCCGCCAGCTCGGCGTCGACCTCGCAGCCCTCGCGCCCGGCAGTGGGCCCGGCGGGATCATCACGCGCGCCGACGTGACGCGGGCCGCGGAGGATCGCACGAACGGTGCCGCCGTCCCGCCGCCGGTGTCGCCGGTCCGACCGCAACCGGGTGGCGACCGCGCGACGGCACGCGAGATCCCCGTGCAGGGCATCCGCGCCCGCATCGCCGAGCGCATGGCCGCCTCGCACGCAGCAATCCCCGATGCCGGATGCGCCGTGGAAGCCGACTGCTCGCAACTGCTGGCGATCCGCGACGCAGCGCGGTCGGAGAAGCCGCCGCGCGACGGCGCCGACGCCATCACGCCGTTCGCACTGATCCTCCGCCTGGTCGTCACCGCACTGGTGGAACACCCGATCCTGAACTCGGTGCTCGACACCGAGGCCGGCGTGATCCGTCTCCACGATTCGATCCACCTCGGGATCGGCGCCAGCACCGACCGCGGCCTGCTCGTTCCCGTGGTGCGGCACGCGGAGCAGCGCAGCACAATCGAGCTCGCACAGGAGGTGCGCCGACTCGCCGACGGTGCGCGGACCGGCACCCTCGCGCCCGCGGAGCTCGTCGGCTCGACGTTCACCGTGTCGAACTTCGGGAGCTTCGGCCTCGACGACGGCTACCCCGTCATCAACCACCCCGAGGTCGCGATCCTCGGCGTCGGTGCGATCCGCCCCCGGGCGGTGGTCGTCGACGGCGTCGTCGCGGCACGCCCGACCGCGCGCTTCACCTGCTCGTTCGATCACCGGGTGTGCGACGGCGCCGACGTCGGACGCTTCCTCGCCCGCCTGCGCGCACTGGTCGAGTCTCCGGGCCTGCTGCTCCTCGACGCGTGATGGCGGACCGGGAGCAGAGCATGCGGGAGCAGAGCATGCGGGACCGCATCCGCCGGGCCACCGAGGAGGCGAAGCGCCCGTCCGACGCAGGGTTGGCGAAGCTGGCGAGCCAGAAGAAGCTCCCCGTGCGGGAGCGGATCGCCCGGTTGCTCGACGGCGACTTCGTCGAGGACGGCCTCCTCGCCAACGCGACGAGCACCGGCCTCGGCGCCGACGGCGTCGTCACCGGGCGCGGCACCGTCGAAGGCCGGCCCGTCCTCGTGGTCGCCAACGACCCGACGGTGAAGGCGGGCTCCTGGGGCGCGCGCACCGTCGAGAAGATGATCCGCGTCACCGAGACCGCGCTCGAGCACGAGCTCCCGATCTTCTGGCTCGTCGACTCCGCCGGCGCGCGCATCACGGATCAGGTCGAGCTCTTCCCTGGCCGGCGCGGCGCGGGCCGGATCTTCGCGAACCAGGTGCGGCTCTCGGGCAAGGTGCCGCAGATCTGCTGCCTCTTCGGGCCATCGGCGGCCGGGGGCGCGTACATCCCGTCGTTCTGCGACGTCGTCATCATGGTCGAGGGCAACGCGTCCATGTACCTCGGCTCACCCCGCATGGCCGAGGAGGTCATCGGCGAGTCGGTGTCGCTCGACGAGATGGGCGGCGCGCGGATGCATGCCACCGTGTCGGGGTCGGGCGACCACCTCGCGGTCGACGACGACCATGCCATCGCCCTCGCCCGCACCTACTTCTCCTACGTGCCCTCGTCGTGGCGCCACGACCCGCCGTCGTACGCGCCGGCGCCGCCGGCCCGGCCGTTCACCGCGGCGCTCGTTCCCGACGACGCCAAGGCGGGCTACGACGTGCACACCGTCGTCGACGCGCTCGTCGACGAGGGCACGTTCTTCGAGATCAAGGCGCTCTGGGCGCCCGAGCTCGTGATCGGCTTCGGCGCGCTCGAGGGCAAGACGGTGGGGATCGTCGCCAACAACCCGGCCGTCAAGGGCGGTGTGCTCTTCGTCGACAGCGCCGACAAGGCGGCGCGGTTCATCTGGCTGTGCGACGCGTTCAACATCCCGCTCGTCTACCTCGCCGACGTCCCCGGCTTCATGATCGGCTCCGACGTCGAGCGGCAGGGCATCATCCGTCATGGCGCCAAGATGATCACCGCGGTGGCCGAGGCCACGGTCCCGACGGTGTCGGTCGTGCTGCGCAAGGCGTTCGGCGCCGGTCTGTACGCGATGTGCGGTCCGGCGTTCGACCCCGACGCGTTCATCGCACTCCCGACCGCCCAGATCGCCGTGATGGGCCCCGAGCCGGCGGTCAACGCGGTGTTCGCCAACAAGATCGCCGCGATCGACGATCCTGACGAGCGCGCCGTGTTCGTCGAGGCGCGACGCCGCGAGTACGAGATCGACATCGACCTCTTGCGCCTCGCGAGCGATCTCGTCATCGACGCGATCGTCGAGCCGGAAGCCCTGCGCGGAGAGATCGTGACCCGACTCGCTCAGGCCGACGGCAAGAGCCGTTTCTTCTCGGAGCGCCACCACGGCGTCCCGCCCGTCTGACCCGCGCCGCAGGAGGCCCACGCGTGCAGTTCGAGCTCACCGACGAGCAGGCGGCGTTCCGCTCGGTCGTGCGCGACTTCGCCGAACGCGAGATCGCGCCTCACGCGGAGGACTGGGACCGCACGCACGCGTTCCCCGTCGACACGGTGCGCGCGATGGGCGAGCTCGGGTTGTTCGGCCTGCCGATTCCCGTCGAGTACGGCGGCAGCGGCGCCGACTTCATCACGCTCTGCATCGCGATCGAGGAGCTCGCTCGCGTCGACTCGTCGATGGCGATCACCCTCGAAGCCGGCGTCGGTCTGGGCGCGGCGCCGATCGCGGAGTTCGGCACGGCCGAGCAGCGGGAGCGCTGGCTTCCCGATCTCTGTGCCGGTCGCGCCCTGGCCGCGTTCGGTCTCACCGAGCCCGACGGGGGCAGCGACGCGGCCGCGACCCGCACGCGCGCGAAGGCCGACGGCGACGAGTGGGTGATCGACGGCGCCAAGGAATTCATCACCAACTCGGGCACCCCGATCACGAGCGTCGTCATCGTCACCGCGCGCACCGGCGACGGCGACGACATCACCGCGATCATCGTGCCGGCCGGCACACCGGGCCTTGAAGTGGGGCCGGCGTACCGGAAGATGGGATGGCACGCGTCCGACACGCATCCGCTGCGCCTCGATGGGTGCCGGGTACCGATCACCAACACGCTCGGTGAGCGCGGCAACGGCTTCCGGCAATTCCTCTCCACCCTCGACGCGGGTCGCGTCGCGATCGCCGCGCTGGCCGTCGGGCTCGCCCAGGGATGCCTCGAGCAGAGCGTGCGCTACGCGGGCGAACGCGTCGCGTTCGGTGCGCCCATCGGTGCCAACCAGGGCGTGGCCTTCCGCTGTGCCGACATGGCGGTGGCGGTCGAGGCGGCTCGCCTCCTCACCTACAAGGCGGCTTGGCTGAAGGACACCGGCAAGCCCTTCAAGCACGAGGCGGCGATGGCGAAGCTGTACGCGACGGAGATCGCGGTGGACGCCACCCGCCATGCGACGCAGATCTTCGGTGGGTACGGCTTCATGGACGAGACGCCGGTGAGCCGCTTCTACCGCGACGCCAAGGTCCTCGAGATCGGGGAGGGCACGAGCGAGATCCAGCGCCTCGTGATCAGCCGCGGCCTCGGGTTACCGGTCCGTTGAGGCGGGTCCGATGAGTGCGGGGCTTCCCCATCACGGACGGTGGTTCGAGGACCTCGAGGTGGGGCTGGTCGTCGTGCACGGGCTCACCCGCACGGTGACGGAGTCCGACAACGTCGTGTTCAGCACCATGACGATGAACCCGGCCCGCCTGCACCTCGACGCCGAGTACGCGCGCACCGAGACCGAGTTCGGGCGACCACTCGTGAACAGCCTGCTCACCCTCGGCATCCTGGTCGGCATCTCCGTACTCGAGACCACCCACGGCACCACCATCGCCAACCTCGGCTTCGAGACGGTCGACTTCCCGGCGCCCGTGTTCGCGGGCGACACGCTGCGCGGCGAGAGCGAAGTCGTGGCGGCCCGCGCCTCGGCCTCACGTCCGACCGCGGGCATCGTCACCTTCGAGCACCGCGCGTTCAACCAACGCGACGAGCTCGTGTGCCGCGCTCGGCGGCTCGCGCTCATGCACCGCCGGCCGGCACCAGAATGAGCCTGATGGCTCCCTCACCACGCCGGCTGCGCAGTGTGCTGTTCGCGCCCGGCAATCGACCCGATGTGGTCGCGAAGCTGCCGCGCAGCGGCCCCGACGGCGTGATCGTCGACCTCGAGGACGCCGTTCCACCGGCCGGCAAGAGCGAGGCCAGAGCGATGGCGCGCGCGGCCACCGAGGTGCTGGCGCGTGAGCACCCCGAGCTCGCGGTCTTCGTCCGCGTGAACGCCGCCGACAGCGAGTGGTTCGCCGACGACATCGGCGCACTGGGGCCGTGGCTGGCCGGCGTGGTGGTCCCCAAGGTCGAGTCGTCCGGACAGGTCGGAGGGATCGCCGACGCGCTCGCTCGCGGTGGCGTCGCCGAGCTGGCGGTGATCGCGGGGATCGAGACTGCGGCGGGTGTGCACCGCGTCGACTCGTTGCTCACCGGCCCGGTCACTGCCGCGTACTTCGGCGCCGAGGACTTCATCGTCGACATGGGAGGCGTGCGCACCTCGGGCAACCTCGAAGTGCTCTACGCGCGTTCGCGCGTGGCGCTCGCGTGTCGCGTGGCCGGTGCCCTCGCGCTCGACCAGGTCGTCACGGCGTTCAACGACGACGACGGCTTCGTCGCCGACGCGGCGGTGGGCCGCTCGATCGGCTACGCGGGCAAGCTCTGCATCCATCCCCGTCAGGTGCCGCTCGCAACCGAAGCGTTCTCACCATCGACCGAGGAGATCGACGCGGCTCGGCGGCTGCTCGACGCGTTCGACGCGGGCGAAGGCGTGGTGGTGGTCGACGGCCAGATGGTCGACGAGCCGATGGCGCGCCGCGCCCGCGCCGTGATCGCCGCCGCCGACTGACACGCATCACGAGCGGGTCAGGCGGGGACGGGCGCCTCGGCCGGCTCGATGCTGATCGGGACCGCGCTCATGTGGGGCATGAGGCTGATGCGCTGCAGGTCGGTGTCGATGCTCAGCAGGCGTGAAGGGTTCGAGCCGAAGCGCACCGGGTCGTCTTCGGTACCGGGAAGCCCGCCGTAGCAGTGCGTCATCGACGCTGCGCCGCGGCGCATCGTGGCGTCGGGCTGGATCACCGCGCCGATGCTCCCGTGCTTCGACGTCAGCGTGACCATCGCGCCGGCATCCAACCCGAGCGCTGCGAGGTCGTCGGGATGCACGAAGCACGGGTTGTAGGAGTACCGCGCACCCTCCTGACGACGACCGACGGAGTTCATGCTGTCGCGATTGCGCCGGACGATCAGCACGAAGTTGCGCGCTTCCGGGTCGTCGATCGCCGCCGCCTCGGACGTGAAGGCGATCTGCAGGTCGTCGGCGACGTCGGGGGCGAGCAGCTCGAAGCGACCGTCGGCGTCGTCGTCGGCCGGCTGCACCCGGTCGGGCTCGATGCCTTCGAAGATCTTGCCGTGCGGGTGCGCGCGCACCTCGTCGTATCGGATGGACGACTTGTCGGCCATCGACTCGAGCATCTCCAGCGTCGACGGGCGCGGCGTGTCGGGCTCGAACACGCGCTTGCCGAGCTTCAGCGTGAGCCCCATGTGCTGTGCGAGGTCGTAGAAGAACTCCCAGTCCTCGATCACGCCCTCGGGTCGCTCGAGGATCGGGCCGCTCACCTGCCCGAACGCCTCCACGAAGTGACCTTCGAACCCGCGCGTGTCATCCCAGCGCTCGAACCCGAGCGTGGGCGCGATCACGTAGTGCGCGAGCCGCGCCGTCTCACTCCACAGCGGGTCGACCGTCACCAGCAGGTCGAGCCCCTGGAGCGCCTCGATGATGCGGTCCTGGTCGGGGAAGCACGCGACGGGGTTGCCGCCCGACACCACGAGCGCGCGCAGCTTGCCGTCGCCGGGCGTGAGGATGTCGTCGAGCATCGCGGGCGACGGCAGCTCCGGACCGAGGCCCATCACCCCGGTGCGGAGGCGGAAGCTGTGCTCCCAGTACCGCATGGGCGAGCTCGCCTGGGCCTTGGCCCGTGTCGGGCCGCCGAGCACACCGCCACTCGTGACCCGGTCGCCGGCGCGCGGGTAGCGGCCACACACGACGTTCAGCGCCTCGACCATCTGCTGCGCCGCGTTGGAGTTCGGGCCCATCGTGAGCCCGGTGCCCGAGCGCGCCTGGCCCTTCGCGGCGCGCCCGAACACGCGCGCGGCCTCGACGATCTGGTCGGCGGGCACGTCACACACGCGTGCGACAGCATCCGGCGTGGCCCACGCGACCGCGGCGCGCAGGTCGTCGAGCCCGTTGACCCAACGCTCGCAGAACTCGGTGTCCTCGAGGCCCTCGGTGAAGATCACGCGGAGCATGCCCGCGAGCAACGACGCGTCGGTGCCCGGTCGCAGTTGCAGGTGGAGGTCGGCATGGGTCGCGGTCTCGGTGCGGCGAGGATCGACCACGATGATCTTCATGCCGCGTGCCCGCGCCTCCTCGACGCGACGGATCGGGTCGTGCACGGGATACCCGGTGATGCCGCCACCCTGCATCGACACCGGCGGGTTCCCGCCCACCATCATCCAGACATCGGACTCGTCGAAGCGCTGGTTGCCACCGCCCCAGGTGCCGAGACGGCCCGACGAGATCATCTTCGCGGTCGCGTCGAGCGTGTTGGTGGTGTAGCGCTTCGGCGAGTTGGTGGCGCGGTGCCACGCGCCGGAGAAGCTGTAGGTGAGCGACGCGGTGTAGCTCTGCGTGCCCACGAAGAGGCCGATCGCCTCCGGCCCGTGCGCAGCGAGGATCTCGTTGAGCTTCGCCGCGATCTCCTCGGTGGCGAGTGCGGTGTCGATCGACTCGAACGTGCCGTCGGCGCGGCGTCGCTGCGCCGCGAGGATGCGCTCGGGATCGTGGTGGAGCGCGCCGAAGCGCCGACCCTTCGGGCACGTGAACCCGCGCGTGAGCGGGTGCTCGACGTCGCCGTTGATGTGCACGACCTTGTTGTCCTCGACGTCGACGACCATGCCGCACAACGGTGCGCAGATCCGGCAGAAGGTGATGTGCTGCTCCATGGCCGAGATCGTACGACCCGTCAGGATTCGAGCGTCGCGGCCCGCTCACGCAACTCCGTCTTGCGGATCTTCACGCCGTTCGCGCCGGCGACGGTGGGGAACTCGTCGACCACGATCACGCGGGCGGGCACCTTGTAGTTGGCGAGCCCCTGGCGACAATGCTCGAGGAGCTCGCCTTCGTCGACCCTGTCACCCTGCCCGACGGTGACGAACGCGACGGCCGCGTCGCCGCCGCGCGACGACGGCGCGCCGACCACCTGGGCACCCGTGACCGCCGGATGCTGCACGAGTCGTTGCTCGATCTCGGCCGGATCGGTGAGGAAGCCCGAGAGCCGCAGCGCGTCGCCGAGCCGTGCGACGTACACGAACCCCCCGTCGGGAGCCACCACCCCCAGGTCACCGGTCGGGAACCAGCGATCGGCGGTGAGCGGCGCCGGGGCGGTGCCGTCGTCGACGAGGTAGCAGGCCAACACGCTCGGCCCGCGCAGCTGGAGCTCGCCCTGCTCGCCCGCGACGAGCGCCGCTCCCGTGGCGGGGTCGACGGCGCGGACTTCCATCGCGTCGTCGAGCAGCCGTCCGCCGTTCACCGCGCGCGCGACGAGATCGTCGTCGGCGCGCCACCGGGCCAGGAGGGCAAAGGTCTCCGACGAGCCGTACACGCCCGTGATGTGCGCACCCACCTGTTCGGCGCGCGCCGCGGCCTCGACGCCCCGACCGCCGAACTCGGCGTACACGCCGTGGCGCCACGCCGAGAGATCGTGTCCGGCGTCGAGCATGGGGAGCAGCATGTCGTCGGACCCGTTGAGGTGCGAGACCGCGTACTGCTCCATCAACGCGGCCGCGGGTCGGGGCTCGAACCGCGCGGGCACCACGACCCGGCCGCCGCCGGCCAGCACCGAGAGGAGCGTCACGAAGCCGAAGGTCCCGCAGAACGGCACCGTGAGCAGCGCGGTCGCGTCCTCGTCGACCTCGAGCGCGCGCGCCGCCGCGACGAGATGGCGGATCGTCGTCGCGTGATCGTGGGCCGCGAGCTTCGGGCGACCGGTCGTGCCCGACGTGGTGAACGCGACGAGGAGGTCGGCGTCGGTGGCAGCGTCGTCGGCGACCGGGTCAGCACCGCGCAGGTGCGCGATGTCGTGGGGCCACACGACTGGGGGGCGCGCGACCAGCCCGTCCAGTGCGCCGGCGACGATGGCCGGGTAGTCGATGTCGAGGAAGGCCTCGGCGCTCACGAGCACCCGCGGCCGGGCCCGCTCGAGCACGTGGCGCAGGTCGTCGGCCCGGTAGCGCGTGTTCACGCCGACGGTGACCGCGCCGAGACGGGCGGACGCGAGCAGCACCTCGACCGGCAGGACCCCGTTGGGCAAGAACGACGCCACCCGATCCCCACGCTCGACGCCCAGCGTCCGCAATCCGCCGGCCAAGGCCGCGACTCGCGCGTCGAGCTCTGCGTAGGTGACGGTCGCACCCTCGTTCGCGCTGGTCGACGGCTCCTCCAGCGCGACGCGCGCGCCGTGCGCGTCGACGAGGTCGCGCAGCCACCCGGTTGCAGTCGTCACAGCGCGCTCAGGACCGTTCGTGCGAAGTCGGCGGTGTCCTCGTCGCGATGCTCGAGATCGGGGAGCAGGAGGAGCTCGTCGAGCCCCGCGTCGGCGTACTCGTGCAACCGGGCGACGAGGTCGTCGGGTGTCCCGACGAGGACGAAGCGCTCGATGAGCTCCGGGGTGACGAATCGCGCTTCGTCGGGATGCACGAACGTGTTGTGCCCGGCGTGCACTCGCTCGTGCCGGCGCGCCGGTGGCGTCGACTCGACGGCCGCCACGTAGTCGTCCCAGATCGGAGCCAACGCACGCGGGGGCGCACCGCGCCCGTCGTCGCACCACTTGTCGTAGAGGTAGTGCACGGTGCTGAGCACGGTGGCGCCGGCGTGACGGCGCACCCGCTCCGAACCGATGGCTTCGCCCGGGCGCAGCACGATGGCGTGGGTCATCCCGGTGATCGGCATCGCGCCCACCACCCCGCGGGCCCGTTCGACGTGCTCCGGAGACACCAACGTGGTGACCAGCCCGTCGCCGACCGCCGCCGCGACCTGCATCGTGCGCGGCCCGAAGGCGGACACGACCAGGGGCACGGGATGCTCGACGTCGACGAACCCGAGCTCGGCCATCTGCAGGGATGCGATCGTGGTGCGCCCCCGCAGGTCCAGCTCGGCCGGCTCGCCGCGCAGCAGGGTACGGATCGTACGGAGCTCGCGCTCGAACGCCGCGACCGGCACCGGCCGGTGGCCGAGGAGGCGCCACCCGGTGTTGCCATTGCCCATCGCGAGGAACGTGCGCCCCGGCGCGAGCCGATTGATGGTCGCGATGCCCCCCGCGGTCGTCGTCGGTAGTCGCAAGCCGGCAACCGCCACACCCGTGCCCAGCCGGATGCGCTCGGTGCGCGTGGCGGCCAGTGCGAGGCAGGCGTAGCAGTCCGACCAGATCGTCGGGCTGTCAGCGAACCACGCCGACGCGTACCCACGCGCCTCCAGACGCACGACGTAGTCGGCATCGTCGATCTTCGACTGGACGCACACGCCGACGCGCATCTACGTCATCTGCTGCACGGACTCGATGTGGTAGGTCGCAATCTCTCTCGCGAGCACGGCAACGCCGGACGCGGCTCCGTCTTCCGCCTCGATCCGGCGACGCTCGGTGAGCGCGGCCAGGTGCGCGTCGAGGTCGGCCTGCGATTCCCAGCGCTCGGACAGGATCACGCGATCCGGTTCGAGCGGGTCGGCGCCGAACACGTACTCGAGACAGCCCGGCTCAGCCCGGGAGGCGCGCATCGTCTCGGTGCGCTCCTCGAGGAACGCGACCCGGTCGCCGGGATCCACCCTGAACACGCCCTGCACGATCACCATGGCGCCTTCCTACCACCCGACCGTGCATGGCGCGGCGGAATCACCTCCTGCGCGACGTCAGTTGTTGTTGTCCGCGCCGTCCCTGACGAGCTCCTCGAACAGGGCCCGGTAGCTCACGACCGCCCGGCGCAGATCCTCGGTGTCGGCGGACCCCTCGACCGTCTTCACGTACACGGCGTGGCCAGCTCGGTAGTTCTCGACGACGTCGGGATGGTCGACCGACACCAGCCGGCTTTTCGCCTCGAAGTCGTCGACCGGATAGCCCCGCTCCCGCATGACCTGGGTCACGAGCTCGTCGGCGTCGGCCACCGCCACCTGCGGACGATCGACGAACCGCGACTGCAGCTCGCTCCAGTGCTGCTCGTAGCGCTCACGCGCGGAGGTGCTCAGCGGGCGCAGGTCGAGCTCGTCGTGCTCCGCCTCACGCTCACGCAGGTCGCGCTCAGCGGCACGCCGGCTGTCGGCCGCGCTCACCGAACGGTCGTACTCGTCACCGAAGCGATCGTGCAGGCCCCGGCGACGGGACCGTGACCACGCCGACAACGCGACGATCGCGAGCACGACCACCACGACGATCGCGATGACAACCCACACCCATGTGTCCATGACCGCCTCCTGGCTCGTTGACACGCTCCCGCCGTGGTACCCGCCGGCGGGCGATGTGAATCCGGAGTCGGACCGACCGCGACGGGCCGTCATAACCTCCGCCGAATGACCCTCGCCGACATCCTCAGCGTCGAAGCCGTCGGCGACGACCACTGGCGCGCGTGGACACCTCCGGGATCGATGCGCCCCGACATCTACGGCGGTCAGGTCGCGGGACAGGCGCTGCTGGCCGCGTCGCAGACCGTCGACCCCGCGTACCTCGCGAACTCGGTGCACTGCTCGTTCCTGCGGCGCGGCCGTCCCACGCTGCCCCTCGACATCCACGTGGAGCGCACGCGGGCGGGCCGTACGTACTCGAACCGCCGGATCGAGGTGCGTCAGGACGACAACGTGATCTTCGCCATGCTCGCGTCGTTCCACGTCGACGAGCCGGGGCGCGAGTTCGACCATCCGATGCCTTCGGGTGTGCCCGACCCGGACGACCTCCCCGCGCCCGCGGAGGCGCGGTTGTGGGATCCCGCACTCGAGATGCGCAGCCCGCCGGTCGCGTCGCCGATGATCCAATGGTGGGCGCGCGTCACCGGCGAGTTCCCGGCCGACCCGACCATGCACCTGGCCGCTGCGCTCTACGCGTCCGATCTGCGGGCCGGCAGCGCCGCAATGAACGCGGTCGGGATCCCAGCGTTCGGCGAAGCAGAGCTCGGCGACGACCGCCCGACGTCAGGCAACTTCGGAAGCCTCGACCATGCACTCTGGTTCCACCGCATACCCAAGGTCGACGAGTGGTTCTTCTGCGACGTGCGGCCCTTGACCGTGCGCGACTCGCGCGGCCTGGTGCTCGGCACCATGTTCGACCGCGGGGGGAACCACATCGCCACGTTCACCCAGGAGATGTTCCTCAAGATCGACGAGTCGACCTGAGCCTCACCGCTTCGGGATCGCCGGCCCGTCGCCTTCGCCCGGGTAGTAGCGCGGGTGATCGGGCACGCCGCCGGCCGCCAGCACCCCGATCGCTTCGTACACGTCGTCGAACACGCGGTCTTCGGCGCCGCCGTGACGCGGGACGCCGAGGTACTCCGGCACGCACATCCCGCCGAAGCACCGCACGATCCCCGGGTAGTCGTCGATGACGAAGTCGGGCACCACCGGCACCTTGAACTCGTCGAGGCGTTCCCGATAGTTGTGCAGGGGCTTGCCGTACACCCCGCTCACGAGCTCCTCGAGACCGTGGGTCCGCACGACGGTCCACCGCTCGCCTTCACCCGACCAGACGTACACGTCGTGGCCGTCGTGACGCAGGCGCGTGAAGACCTCGACCGTCTGCGGACGCAGTGTGAGGTCGTGGCCGCCGAGGATCGTGTAGTCGACGTCGAAGAAAACGTGCAGGTCAGCTCTCCGGCGCCGGTGGGACATGGGGGAAGAGCTCGGCGAACGCGCCGATCCGGATGCGCTGGCTCACGTCGGCTGGCGCGTCGTCGAAGAGCTCGTGGAGCGTCTTCTGCGTGTGGCCGTAGGTGCCCTCGTAGTGGGGGTAGTCGCTGCCGAACATCACGTTCTTCCAACCCATCGCCGCGTTGGCCTGCACCGCCGACGCGTCGTGCTGGAACGAGGCGTAGACCTGGGTGTACAGGTACTCGCTCGGGAGCTTCGACAGCGTCGGGCGCACGGCGGCACCGTGCTGGCGGTAACCCTCGTCCATCCGGTCGGCGAGGAACGGTCCCCAGGTGGCGCCGCCCTCCGACACCAGGACGCGCAGGTCGGGGTGACGGTCGAGCGCGCCGGACGCGATCATCTGCGTGACCGCGCGCTGGCCGCCGTACGTCGTCTCCACGTAGTTGAGCACCGCGCCACCGCGGCCGCGGTAGTAGATCCCGATGCGCCCTGTGGGGTCGACCGGCTCGGTACCGATGTGGAAGCCGAGCACCATGCCGGTCTCCGCGAGCGCGGCCCACACCGGGTCCCACTCCTCGTGCTGCCACTGCGGCCTGTCCATCGGCGGGCGCACCGGGAAGAACCCGAGCTTGAAGCCGAGGTTCGAGGCGCGCTTGATCTCCGCGACCGTGTCGTTCACGTCGAGCAGCGGAATCGACGCGGCCACCACGTAGCGCGGCGACGAGTTCTGGAAGTCGAGGAAGAAGTCGTTCGAGACCTGGCAGCCGACCTTGACCAGCTCGGGCGTGCGGATGTTGAACGTCCAGATGCCGAGCGACGGGTAGATCGCCTCCGCCCAGATGCCCTCCTGGTCGAGGTCGATCAGGCGCTTCACCGGGTCCATCGCACCCGGCGCACGCTCTTCACCTTCACCCTCGTCGAGTTGCTCGGCGGCTGGCATCGCCATGTTGCGCATCATCTGTTCCATCGTGCGCGGCTTCGGGATCGCCCGCTCGAAGCTCTGGCCGTCGACGGTGATGACCTCGACGCCGCGCTCTTCGTCGCGCACGGTCTTCGGCAGGAGCTCGCGGAGGTGCTCCGGCAGCTGGTCGTAGAGATCCGGAGGCTCCATGTAGTGGGAGTCGCCTGAATTCGCCCAGATCTTGTCGCTCATGAGGGTGCCTCCCCCGGCTTGTGATCCGGCGACGAGAAGCCGGATTTCACTCTCTCCGCCATACTACGGAGTCGTGAGCACCATGCACATCGGCGTGATCTCGGACCCACATGCCGGGCTCCGTGCGCAAGCGTCGGCCGAGGGTCGAGAACGGATCAGTCGGTGACCACGAGCTTCGGGGTCGCGTCGGGAAGCGCCATGATCCACGCCCACGCGTCGTCGACGCGCGAGTCGAGCTCCTCGGGTGTTCCTCCGTTGTCGATCACGAAGTCGGCATGCTGGAGTCGGACCTCGCGCGGGAGCTGGCTGGCGAGCCGCGCCCGCGCGTCCTCCTCGTCCATGCCGCGTTGTTCGACGAGCCGCGTGAGTGCGAGCTCGGGGTCGACGTCGACGAGGACGAGCCCTTCCATGCCGTACGCGCGCGCCAGGTGCATCGCCGCCTCGACGACCACCACGCGGTCGGTGCCGAGCGACGCCGACGCACGCGTCACGATTGCGCGTTCCGTGAGGGGTGCAGCCATCATCGTGAGCTCACCGAGCTGCGCCTTGTCGTGGAACACGATCGCGCCGAGCGCGGCGCGATCGAGCCGTCCGTCGGCGTCGAGCACCATGTCGCCCCAACGCGCCACGATCTCGAGGAAGAGCGGACCGCCCGGCTCCTGCATGTCGCGTGAGACGAGGTCGACGTCGATCACGTCGGCACCGCGCCGGGCAAGGAACGCGCCGACGGTCGACTTCCCGCTGCCGATGATCCCCGAGAGCCCGACGAACTTCACGCGGCGAAACGTAGAGCCTCAGCTCTTGTCGTGGCCCGTCGCCTTGTCCGGTGGGTCACTGCCGTTGCCGTTCTCGTTCGCGTTTCCGTTCACGTTTCCGTTGCCGCCCGCTGGGGTGGTCACGGCGCGGTCCGAGCCGGTCTCACCGGATTGACCCGGTGGCTCCACGCCGGCCGCGGGGGCCCAGTCGGGGGGCAGGTCGGCCGCGATCGCGGCGCCGAGCGTCGACGCGGGGTCGGAAGTCGATTTGGCGGCCGCAGCCAACGGCGACGAGGAGGACGTCGACGTGGAGGTGTTGCTTCCACTCGAGCTGCCGTGGCCGCCGCCCGTGGAGACCGAGGGTGTGCCGCCGGTGGACGAGGTCGCCGTCGCGTCGCCCGCGGATCCGTCGGGCAGGTCCGGGAACGGACTCACGGAATTCACCACGGTGACCACGGCGTGCTGCGCTTCACCGGGGAGCACTCCCGCGGCGGCCGCACCGGTCAGCGCCATCAGCGCCGCACTCGCGCCGACGACCACTCGTGCGCCCGCGCCGGCGTGGGCGCGACGACGGGTCCGCGCCGGGCCGATGGAGCGGAGACGCGGCGGCGCGTCGAACATCGCTTGCAGGACGGCGTCGGGCGCCGGCGCCGGGATGGTTCGCAGTGCACGGGCGTCCTCGGCGAACGACGCCAGGCCCCACAGACCATGGGGCACGGGGCCGTCACCGGCGAGGACAGCCTCGCAGAGCTCGTCGTCCATCAGCGGCGGTCGTGACATCTCGGGTTCGTAACCGCCCGAGCCGCTCACAGGGATACACCCTCTCGCTCGAGCTCGCGCCGAAGCGCCGCCAGGCCCCGGCGCTGCAAGGCCTTCACCGCACCGACGGTCTTGGCCAGCACCGCGGCGGTCTGCTCCAAGGACAGGTCACCGACGAGGCGCAGGAGCAGGACGTCGCGCTGATCGGGTGCGACCCGAGCGCACAGCTCGCGGACACGGTCCTCGGCGAGGGAACGGAGGACGTCGCGTTCGACATCGTCGGTCGCGGGCGGCTCGACCGCGTCGATCTCCACGATCGTGATCCGGGCACGCCGCGCCCGACGACGACGGTCGTCGATGAGGCGCGCGTGCGCGATCGAGAACACCCACGAACGGAATTGGGCGTCGGTGCCGGAGAACGAGCCGACATCGCGGAACACCCGCACGAACACCTCGTTGGTGAGGTCGTCGGGTTCGTGCGCACCCTGGACGCGGAGGTAGCCGGCGACGGCGGGCGCCAGGTTCCGGTAGAGCGACTCGAGCGCCCAGCCCGCGCCGGACTGCGCGGCATCGAGGACCCCGTGCAACTCGTCGCCCATTCCGAGAACACCTCCGGGGATGCCCGACCCCAGGCCCGCGCCATGCGGCACCACCAGTCTGGCCGACGCGGAGCACCGTGCGTGAACGTGGCGCTCCTCCCGGCCAGGGGTCGCCACTTCTCGGCCGGTCACGACCTCGGTGGCGCCGGCCGCGCCGTCGTCAGCCGCGCTCGGCCTTCTCGCGCTCGCGCTGCTCCTGCATCGCAGCCATGTCGGCGGTGAAGTCGGACACGAAGGGCCATGCTTCACCCTCGGCCGGCGACTGCATGAACCGGCTGAACTCGGTCGGTTCCTCGTCGGTCGACACGCGGTACTGCGAGTAAGCCTGGCGCTTGTACGTGATGTTGTCGGCCTGCAGCGTGTGCGCGGCTTCGAAATGGTGCAGCGTGCGCTCGCTGAAGCCTTCCGCTCGCCACAGGGCCTGCGCGAGCTCGAAGTGCGCGGCCGCCTGCGACACCTCGATCGGGCGCGGCTTCGAGCGTGCGATGACCTCGTCGGGCGACAGCACGTACTCGCTTTCGGCGCCCTTCGTGGCCCAGTCGCGGAGCTTGTTCGCGTAGCGCTGCGGATCCTCCATGCGCGCGGCCATGCCGAAAGGCTGCAGCTCGCCGTCGGCGTCGGGTCGCATGACATGCGGGGGAATCGCCATCTCGGGCGGGCGCACGATGGTGCCGGCCTCGTCGATCCAGATCGCCTGCGGGATGTTGGTGACCCCGAAGCGCGCGTCGAGCTCGTGGGTCTCGTCGACGAGCGACGGGTGCTCGGCGCCGGCGTCTTCGATGTAGGGACGCAACACCTCTGCGCCGCCCATCTCGAGCCCGACGGCCACGATCTCGACGCCGAGGGGGTGGAGCTCCTCACGCAGTGCCTGCCACCCGGGCAGGTCCATGCGGCACCCTCAGTAGGGCGCCCAGGACACGAGCACGACCTTCTGACCTCGCAACGACGAGAGCCGGAACGGCGTGCCGTTCACGTCGGGGAGCTCGAGCTCGGGCGCCACGACGCTGGTGAGCGCACGCCCACCGAGCGACTCCGGACCGATCGCCCACAACCCGGCATCAGGCTCGTGCACGACCGCCATCCCGAGCTTCCCGGCGGCGGCGGCGACGTCGAACGGGTCGCCCGCGCCGCCGAGCGGCACGCACACCTCGCCCTTGCAGGCACCTTCTGGCTTGATCTCCCAGCCGGTCCCGGTCGCGAATGCGTCGGCATCGATGTCGAGCTGATCCAAGATCATGCGCGTGGCCTCTCGCCGGGATCACGTCGAGTGACCTCACCATAGTGCTGCACCGGTTCGGCGCCCGCGAGCGGTAGACACTGTGCACGTCTACCGCCATCACCCTGCACCTCATGGTCCGCATCACGTTGTTCGCGCTCGTTGCGGCGACGAGCCCGCTCGCGCTCGCGTCGGTGATCGCCGTGCTCACGAGCGGACGCGGACGGCTCAACGGCTCCGCGTTCGCGATCGGGTTCGTCGCCGGGCAGGCCTTGTTCTGCGCTCTCGCCCTCGCCCTCGGTGCTGCGTCGTCGCCCGACCACGAGAAGCGCTTCCCGACCTTCCAGGCGCTGCTCGTGATCGCGTTCGGCGCCGCGTTGCTCGTGGTCGCCGCGTACTTCCGCCGGCAAGCGCCGACGTCGGACACACCCAAGCCTCCGAGCCGTCGCACCGAGGCCATCCACGCGCGGCTCTCGTCACTGAGCCCGGCGACCGCGCTCGGGACCGGCCTCGCGCTCGGGATCGGCGGACCCAAGCGCATCGCGGTGACGCTCGTGGCGACCGCGACCATCGAGGCAGCAGCGCTGGGACCGGCGCGAACCACCGGCGTCGCGGTGTTCTACGTGGCGATCGCGACCGCACTCGTCTGGGTGCCGGTCCTCCTCTACGTCGTGTTCGGCACGCGTGCGGCCGGCTGGCTCGCCGATGGCCAGCGATGGGCGTCACGCCACCGCGACATGCTCACCTTCTACCCGTCGGCAGTGCTCGGCGTCGTGCTCATCATCGACGGGATCGTCCAGTTGGCGCGGTGAAACGAGCCTGGAACGCTCGTCGTTGCCAGACTGGCGCCGTTTCGGGTCGTCGGTGGCGTGCGCGTCGGCGATCGCTGCGTCGTGGTCGATGCGACCCGAGAAGGGCCCGTACGGCTCGCCGATCTTGATCCGGGGGCCGTCATGGAGCGTGAGCGTAGGCTGGCACGCCGCAAGCGCAGGAAGACCCATGGCGGAGCGTGACGATGGCACGAATCGTGGTGTGCGGCGGCAGCGTGATCGGCCTTGCGACGGCCATGCTCCTCGCTCGCGACGACCACGAGGTCACCGTGCTCGAGCGCGACGGGTCACCTGTTCCCCCCGACCCGACCAGCGCGTGGCACGACTGGGATCGCACCGGTGTCGCGCAGTTCCACCAGCCGCACAACCTGTTTGCACGTGCCCGCGCGGTCATGGACCTCGACCTCCCGGGCCTCACGGAGCGCCTCCTCGACGCGGGCGGCGCGTGGATCGACCCCATCACCTGGATGCCGCCGTGGATCGACGACCGGACGCCGCGACCCGGCGACGAGCGGTTCTCCTTCGTGAACGCGAGACGTCCCGTGATGGAAGCGGTGTTCGCGCAAGCTGCCGACACCCACGACGGCGTGACGGTACGGCGGGGGGTGAGCGTCGCCGGCCTCCGATCTCGAGATCGCAACGGGTCGCCGATGCCCCACGTCACCGGGGTCCGGCTCGGCGACGGCGACGAGCTCGACGCCGACCTGGTGATCGACGCGACGGGCCGCCGCACGCGCGTGCCCGAGTGGGTCGCCGAACTGGGCGCCGCGCCGCCGCACCTGGAGTCCGAGGACTCGGGGTTCGTGTACTACACGCGCTACTTCCGTGGCGCGGAACGGCCGCCGGTCATGGGCCCCGTGCTGTCCGCACTCGGCTCGGTGTCGATCCTCACGTTGCACGGCGACAACGACACGTGGTCGGTCACCGTGTTCACGACGTCGTCCGACACCGAGCTGCGCGGCCTGCGCGATCCCGCCACCTTCGACCGCGTGGTGCGCGCGTGCCCGCTGCAGGCCCACTGGCTCGATGGTGAGGCGCTCACCGACGTCGAGACGATGGCCGGCATCCTCGACAAGTACCGCCGGTACGTGGTCGACGATCGACCGGTCGTCACAGGAGTCGTCGCCGTGGGTGACGCGTCGGCGTGCACCAACCCGTCGGAAGGACGCGGCATCAGCGTGGGCCTCGTGCAGGCGCAGCGCCTGCGCGACGCAGTGCGCGACGGCTTCGACGACGCGGAAGGGTTCGTGGCTCGCTACGACGCCGCGACCGAGCGCGACGTGACGCCCTTCTTCCGCAATCAGCTCGTGTCCGACCGTGCACGCGTCGCCGAGATGCAGGCCATTCGCGACGGTGTCGATCCCGCACCCACCGATCCCGCCGCCGCCGCGATGTGGGTCGCCGTGGCGCACGACCCCGACGTGTTCCGCTCGATGATCGAGACGGTCACGTGCCTCGCGTTCCCGCAGGAGGTGATGGCTCGCCCCGACATCCGGGCGAAGATCGCCGCGTACGCGGGCCGGGCATCCGACCCACTACCGGGGCCCAGCCGCGCGGAGTTGGTCGACCTCACGCGCTGAGCGCCGTCACGTCCACATGAGCGATCCGGGCGTGGTGAGGAGCTCACCCGTCTCGAGCCATGTCTTGAGCCCGGAGAGGATCATCGGCCAGCCCGCGTAGATCTGGTCGTTCGCACCCTCGCGCATCTGGTCGTGGGTGAGCGTGAGCCGACACGAGTCCTCGACCGCCTCGATCTCCCAGGTGACCCTCGTGGCGCCCTCGGCCTCCGCCTCGGGGCTGAAGTGGGCGAGCATCGTGTGCACGAGACGGCGGGGCGGATCGGCCTCGAGCACTTCGCCTTCGCCGAGGAGGATGTCGCCGTTCGCTGCGCTCAGCTCCATCCTCGAGCCGACCGTCCATTCCGAGTCGACGCGAGCGCCGAAGTTGTACTTCTCCCGGATGTCGCCGTCCGTGATCGCCTCCCACAGTCGCTCGGGGGTCGTGCGGATGTAGATCTCGAAGACTCGTTCCATCGTTGCCTCCAGGCTGGACTTGAGCTCGCTGAGCCCAGCGGCCCATGGCTCGGCGTACTTGCTCACCCAACGGTCGTGGACGAGCCGGATGGGAACCGGGTTCAGGTGGTGGAGCTTCTCTCGCCCTCGCCGCTTCGTGACCACGAGCCCCGCGTCCTCGAGCTGCTTGAGGTGCTTCATCACCCCGAAGCGGGTCATCTCGAAGCGGGACTCGAGCTGGCGCAACGTCTGGCCGTCTTCACGGAACAGCTCGTCGAGCAGGCTGCGCCGGGTCGGATCGGCGAGGGCCCTGAACACCGCGTCCACACCAGCCATGTTATGTGACTGATTGGTCACATGTCAACGCGCGGTTCACGCGATGGCGAAGACGAGCTCCTCGTCGTGTGCGATGCGCAGCGCCCACACCACCGTGATCACGATGGCGGCGCCGGTGATGCTGAACGAGGCCACGGTCTTCAACGCCACGAAGAGGGCGACCGGCATGCTGACCAGCATCACGAAGGTGGATGCCGCGGTGACGAGGTGCACCGCCGCCCAGAGCACGGTGAGGCCACGGAACAGCCGCACGATGGGCGGCCTGGTCGCGACGTCGGGCCCCAGCGGGCAGAAGTCGTGCGCGAGGTGCGCGATGGCGGGACGACCCACCAACAGCGAGCCGAAGAACACGAGCGCCAGCACCACCGTGGTGGCGACCGGCTGCACGAAGTAGGCGAAGGTGCTCCCACTCGCGAGCCCGACCGCCGTCTTCACCGTGAGCCCGAGGGTGGCGAGCATGAGGATGGCGGGAATCGCCTCGCCGCGGAGCACGCGGCGGAGGATCGCGCCGTACCCCCAGATCAGGACGGCCAGCATCGCGGCGAGCGGGCCCATCAGGTTGACGACGACGATGAACAACACGGCCGGCACGAGCGTGGCCTCGAGCAACCGGGGCAAGCCACGTCGGGCGACGGCGAGGAGCACGAGACGCTTCGAGAGCTTCGGCCCCGCGGCGGCTCCGGCCTCCCGTGGTGTGCCCGCGACGAGCATCCAGGTTGGCACGGGTGCCGGGGGTGCCGGGTCGAGCATTGTCACGGTGCGTCCACTCCGCCTGCGGTGCGCGACCGGCCCGACGGATGGGAGCGGAGGCCGCGGCCGGCGAGGCCGCGTCGATTCACCATATGACCTGTACCTTCGGCATCCAACCCGGGATCCTCAGGTCTTTCTGGGCTTGCGTAACCTCGGTCACTCCCAGTGCCCGAGGAACGAGGCCGGAACGTGGAAAGGTCGCGGCAACGCACGGTGCTGGTCGTCGACCACGACCACGAGAGCACAGCGCTCGACGACCGCCGCCACGACCAACACGGGCGCCCAGGCCGGCGACGGCACGCTCACGCGCGGGCCGTGGTTCGTGAACGACGACACGGAGCACGACGTCAACAGGAAGGTCGCGGTCGAGGGCAACGTCGAGTCGGCATCACGAGCAAGGTGCAACTCGACGGAAGGTCGGTGACCACGTACCACTAGGTGATGACGCAGGACTTCCCCTACTCGGTGAGCTGCTTCCGCGGTGTGGCGGTGGGAGCGCCGCGCAGCTCCTGAGCTCAGCCCCCTCCCCCCGTCGATCAGGCCCCGGGATCAGGGCCCGTCGATCAGGGCCCGTCGACGAGCTCGCCGGCGGCCTGCGTGAGCACCTCGAGGTGCCCGTCGACGCCACCGAGCCCGGCACCCATCGTGTTGACCGACACATGGGTCGCGCCGACGTCGCGCCAGCGCTGCGTGTGGTCGACCAGCTGCGCGATACCGCCCTCGCCGAAC
>JBEVIU010000154.1:0-13760 GCA_040510575.1 Acidimicrobiia bacterium
CCGCGACGAAGCCGTCCACCGAAACCGAGCTGTACATGACCACCTTGCCCACGAGCTCTCCTCCGCTTGGGGTGCCGGCCGGTCGATCGTAGGCCTGGAGTCACGCTGACCGATCGGGTCGACTCTCGCCCGAGTCCGGGGATCGCGCGGGCGACAGGGCGACGCTCGACCTGTGACACTGGCAGCATGGCAACGAAGGGCGCCGAGGAATCGCGTGAAGGAGTCCGTCTCACCAACCTCGACCAACCGCTGTTCGACGGGGCCGACGCGACGAAGCGCGATCTCGTCGACTATCTCGACGGCGTCCACGCACGGCTCATTCCCCAGCTCGAGCAGCGACCGCTGTCGGTGATCCGGGTCCACCGCGGCCAGGAGGCGTTCATGCAGAAGAACGTCCCCAAGTACGCGCCCGATTGGCTTTCGAGGGTGGAGATCTGGGCGGAGGCGTCGAAGCGGACGGTGTCGTACGCGCTGTGCAACGACCGGCGCTCGCTGCTCTGGTTCGCGAACCAGCGCGCGATCGAATACCACCCCGCACTTGCTCGCGCCGACGCGCCCGAGCACCCGACCCACCTGGTGCTCGACCTCGATCCACCCGAGGGCGACTCGTTCGCGATGGCCGTGCGTGCCGCGCAGGCCGTGCGGACCGCGCTCGCCGACGTCGGCCTGGCCGGAGCAGTCAAGACGAGCGGAGCGAAGGGCGTGCACGTGTACGTCCCGGTCGACGACGAGACCTCCTTCGACGACGCCGCGGCGGCCACGCGCGCGATCGCGGCTCGTACCGAACGCCTCGATCCCGATCTCGCGACGACCGAGTTCATGAAGGAGGACCGCGCCGGCAAGGTGTTCGTCGACTCGACGCGCGTCGGCGGCGCGACCGTGATCGCCGTGTACAGCCCCCGGGTGCGTCCGAACGTGCCCGTCTCGTTTCCCCTGGCGTGGTCCGACCTGGAATCGGTCGCCCCCGCCGACTTCACCGTGCACACCGCGCTCGACATCCTCGGCGATCGCGATCCATGGACGAACGAGATGCCCGCGGCACAGACGTTGCCCGCCGACCTGGTGGAGGAAGGCCACGCGATCCCGATCGCGCGTGTGCAGGCGATGCACGAGGGCAAGCGCCGGGCCCGTGAGCGTCGCCCCTGAGCGCAGGGCTCTCTACGTTGCGGTGGTCAGGACTGGTACTGGACCGCGACGCCGTCGGCGACGAGCGTGTCGATCGCCGCGTCGTCGAGCCCGACTTCTCGCAGCACCGCGACGGAGTGCTCACCGAGCTCGGGAGGCGCGAGGTGCAGCTGCACGTCTTGGTCGCCGAAGTACCACAGCGCGCCGGGTTGCTCGAGGTTCCCCCACGTCGCGTGCCGGTACTCGGCCACCAACTTCGCGGCGCGGTTCGCCGGGTCGTCGAAGAACGGCTCCCGACGCTCGCGGCGCACCTGCTCCGCAGGCACCCCCGCTCGAGCGAGATCGGCCAGTGCCTCGTCGACCTTGCGGCCGTCGAGCGCGACGCCGGCCAGCGCGACGAGCTGCTCGTCGCGGTCCGCGGCCAGCGCGATCCATCCGTCGGCGAGCTCCACGATGCGTCTGCCCTCCGACACGCCGGTCTGCATGCTGTCAAGCGTCGGACGCGGCACCAAGGTGCCGTCGGCGCGCTGGAACGTCTCGCTGTTGGTGAGCGCACCCGCGCCGAGGAGCGAGCCCGCGACCGCCTGGCCTTCACCGGTGCGGTCGCGGTGGTACAGCGCGAGCAGCGTGGCGACTGCCGACGACATCGCGCACTGATGGTCCATGAATCCGAAGCGGAGCCACATCGGGGGGTTGCCCTCCCCCGCACCGAGTGTTTCCCAGCCGCACTGCGCCTGGAAGAGCTGGTCGTAGCCGGGCCAGTCGGCACGCGGACCGCTCGGCCCGTACGAGCTCGTGTGGCAGAACACGACGTCGGGGTTGATCTGCTTGACCGACTCGTAGTCGAGGCCGAGGCGACGGGCTGCCGGCATGCGCAGGTTGTGGTGCACGATGTCGGCCCACTTGATGGCCGCTTCCAACGCGGGACGTGAGTCGGGCGACTTCAGGTCGAGCGCGAGGCTGCGCTTGCCCCGCTGACACCCTGCGAACGGCCAGTCGCCGAACCGCATCGGGTCGCCGGTGGCCGCCTCGAGCTTCACGACGTCGGCGCCGAGGTCGGCCAGCATCTGCGGGGCGTACGGTCCGGCGAGGTAGTTGCCGAGATCGAGCACCTTCAGGCCTTCGAGCGGGAAGCGCGTGTTCACGCCGGAGCCGGCCGGCGCGACCGAGGGGCTCGCCCACTCACGCAGTACGTCGGCGGTGTGCGCGCCGTGCTCCGGGGCGGGACCCTTGATCGTCTGCGGCGGGTTCACCGTGAGCGGCTTGCCGCCGATCGAGATGCGACCCTCCACGGGATCGTCGAAGTCGACGATGTACTCGTTGACGCGGGCCTGCTCGTCGTCGAAGACGGCCCCGAACGCGGCGCACGGCTGGACCGGCACGTCGTTCGCCCACATCGCGTCGAGCCACACCTGACTGCTGTCGCTCCGGAACGCCGCGACGAGCGCGGTCTGCGGGTTGGTCCACTCGATGTGCGGGTGCGCGGACGCGAACGGGATGGGTCCTTCGTCGACGTAGTTCGTGACGAACTCCGCGATGCGCGGGACGAGCATCGGGTTGCCCATCACGTGGATCCACTCGCCGTCACCGCACTCGTAGATCGTCGCCTGCGAACCGCGACCCTCCTTCGGCATCCCGATGGTGAGAAGATCCGACGGCGTGTCGGCGCGCGACCAGTGCATGCCCATCGGCACCATCGCGCCCTGGACGAGGCTGGTGTGCGCGGGGCCCGCGACACCGGTGCGACCGCGCGACACGAGCCGGGCGACGATACCGGTTGCCGCGGTGTACACCGCGCCCCAGCTGCCGAGCGGGAACCGCAGATACGTCGGGCCGCCGCGCAGCCAGGGGAGCTGCTCGTCGAAGAGCCCGAGCCGCGCCATCGCGAGGGTCTCGTCGACCGGGCGGTCGGCATCGACGTGGTTCGCCGGCCACGACAGCACCGACGACACGATGAGGTTGGGGTGACGCGCCGCGAGGCTCGCGTCGTCGAGACCGGCAGCCGCGGCGGCCGTCGGCCCGAGCTCGTGCACGAGCACGTCGGCGGCGCCGAGCAACTGCTCGAGCTGCGCCTTCGCGTCGTCGGTCGGTCCGCCGTCGGAGAAGAGGTCGAGCGTGACGCTCCGCTTGCTGCGGTTCCAGGTGCGGAACCCGGGCTGGTCTCGGTCGTCGCCAGGCGAGACCGGCTCGACCTTCACGACGTCGGCACCGACCTCGGCCAACAGCATCGTGGCGACCGGACCGGCGATGCCGGTCGACAAGTCGATGATGCGGATCCCGTCGAGAATGCCCTGAGCGCTGCTGTCGGCCATGTTCTTCCCCCTGTTGGACCTCAGGAACGTAGCAACTTCCCGAGCGTTACGATTCCGCGATCCGTCGCCGACACGACGAGCAACGCCGGCAAGCTCGCCAGGGGGAAGCACCATGAAATTCGGGATGCCGATGATGGTGGGCCCGCGCAACTGGGTGTCGTTCACCCAGGAGGCGGAAGCGGCGGGCTTCGAATCGGTGTGGCTTCCCGAGCACCTGATCATGCCGGTGTCGATGCACGGCCATCCCGGCCACCCCGACGACGGCGAGTCGCCGATCTCGGCCGACCTCCCGGTGTGGGACGTCTGGATGCAGATCGCGTTCCTCGCGCCGCAGACCTCCACCATCCGCTTCGGCACCAACGTCTACAACGTGGGGCTCCGCCACCCGTTCGTCACCGCGCGTTCGGTCACCACCGCCGACCTGCTCACCGGCGGTCGGATCGAGTTCGGCATCGGGTCGAGCTGGATGTCGGAGGAGTGGCAGGCGGTGCAGCAGGACTTCGCCACGCGCGGCAAGCGCGTCGACGAGTCGATCGAGCTCATCCAACGTCTCTTCACCGACGACGTGATCGAGCACTCGGGCGAGTTCTTCGAGTTCCAACCGGTGAAGTTCTTCCCCAAGCCGGTGCAGGCGCCCTACCCGCCGATGGTGATCGGCGGCGACTCCCCCGCCGCGATGCGCCGCGCCGCGCAGCTGGGCGACGGTTGGATCCCGATGGAGCAGACGCTCGAGACCCTGCCCGGCAACCTGGAAAAAATCGCCGCGCTCCGCGAGAAGTACGGACGCACCGGCCCGTTCGAGGTCACCCTCGGGGCGATCGCAGGCGCAGATGTCGACGGCATCCGCAGGCTGGAGGACCTCGGCGTCGATCGGGTGCTGGTCGCGCCGTGGTCCTCCGCGCGTGACGCGGTCGACGGCATCCGCCGATTCGGCGACGAAGTCATCCTGCAGTTCAAGAGCTGAAGCGCGCGCGCTCAGTCGAGCTCGGCCAACACCTCACCGATGATCTTCGTGGCCTCGTGGGGTCGGAGCTGCTCGCCGCCCTCCGCCTCGGCGACCTCAGCCGCGAAGTCCTCGACGGAGTGCACACCTCCGACGAGCACGTGCCGCAGCGCTTCACCCGCCGCTTCGGGGTCGTGGAGCGCCTCCACCGCAGGTTCCACGTCGTGGCGGGGAGACTCGGCAACTGCGTGAACGACGCTCATCGCCTCCTCACGGCCGCTCGCGGTCGAGACCGGCACCTCGGCATCCGGGTTCTGTTGACGGTCCCACTGCGTGAGCGCCTCGTCGTATCCACCTTCACCCGGGTGGAGGACACGTGTCGTCGGCGCACTCTTCACCTCGATGGCGGCGCCGTCGGCTTCGGCTACGTCGGCTTCGTCGCCGTGCTGGCGGCCCGGCTCGATCGGAACGATCAATGAGCCGTCGGGATTGCGAACGATCTCCATGTCGGGCACCTGTTTCCAGTCGTCGTTGGACTCGCACCCGGTTGTTACCCCGTTGGAGCGAATCGGACCCTCTCACCCACGCTCGACCGCCAGGACCGGACGCGACAGAGGCCCCCAAAAGGGGCCTCTGATCAGGAGCTTGTTGTGGAGCGGACGACGGGATTCGAACCCGCGACCCTCACCTTGGCAAGGTGATGCTCTACCAGCTGAGCCACGTCCGCGTAGGGGGACGAGGATAGCGCGGGCAGTTCCTCAAACGCCGGTGGAGCCGAAGCCGAACGTGTCGCGCGCGGTCGCGTCGAGCTCGGGCACCTCGAGCCAGTCGACCGATTGCACCTGCTGGATCACCAACTGCGCGATGCGGTCACCACGCTCCACCGTGTACTCCACGGTCGGGTCGGTGTTCACGAGCAGGCACTTCAGCTCGCCGCGATACTGCGAGTCGATGAGGCCGGGTGCGTTGAGGCAGGTGACGCCGTGCTTGAGCGCGAGCCCCGACCGCGGGAGCACGAGCCCGGCGTAGCCCGACGGGATCGCGATCGCGATGCCAGTCGGCACGAGCGCGCGGCCACCGCCGGCGGGGAGGACTGCCCGCTCCCGGGCATGGAGGTCGAAACCGGCGTCGTCGGTGTGCTGCTGGCGCGGCAACGGGAGGTCGGCATCGAGGCGCTGCACCCGAATCTCCATCGGGCGACGCTACAAGTCGACCGGAGATCTAAGCGAAGTCGCCCGCGAGCTCCCGGCGTTGGTCGTCGGTGAGCTCCGCGGTCGCTTGGTATTCGGGGTGGTCCACCACGACCTGCGCGGGCGAACTGCCGAGCAGCGCGCGCTGCTCGGGTGTGAACGAGAACTTGAGGTAGTGCACGGTCGCGGTGGTGTCGTCGCGCGTGAGGCGCTCTTCGTCGTCGGGGACGGCGTCGACGCGCGAGCCGTCGGCCAACACGAAATGCACGTGGTGTTGCACGTTGATGAGCTTCGGGAGCCACTCGCGGAGCAGCGCGTCGTCGGTGAGCTCGATGAACAGCGTGCTCGAGAGCTCGCCCTCGTTCGGGATGAGCTCGTTGTAGGTGGCCACCTCACCGGCGATGGCGGCGTCGGTGAGCATGCGCTCGGCGCGGGCCATCTCCTGCACCTGGAACCGCATGGTGTCGGTGTTCTCGAACGTGATCGTGAGCAGGTCGCCGAGCGCGATGCGACGCCGCTTCTTCATCGCGATGATGCGCGCGCGGAACTCGTCGCGCTCGCGCTCGTACGCGCGGTGGTCGACGATGTCGTCGACGGTGAGCTTTCTCATGGTCCGTCCTTCACCCCCGGAAGACGAACCGGCGTCGAAGTTGGGCAACAATTCGCCTACTTCGACGCCGGTTCGTTCAGGGGTGGGTCAGGGGTGGGTCAGGCGTGGGTCAGCTGACGTTCTCGAGGCCCTGGGTGAAGCGGCCGGCGTGGCTCTTCTCGGCCCGGGCCAGCGTCTCGAGCCACTCGGCGATCTCCTCGAGGCCCTCGTCGCGCGCGGTGCGTGCGAAGCCCGGGTACATCTCGGTGTACTCGTAGGTCTCGCCCTCGATCGCCGACTTCAAGTTGTCGGTGGTCGCGCCGACCGGCACGCCGGTGACGGGGTCGCCCACCTCGGAGAGGAAGTCGAAGTGGCCGAACGCGTGGCCGGTCTCACCCTCGGCGACCGAGCGGAACAGTGCCGCGACGTCGGGGTAGCCCTCGACGTCGGCCTTCTGCGCGAAGTAGAGGTACCGGCGGTTGGCCTGGCTCTCTCCGGCGAAGGCGTCCTTCAGGTTGCCGTGAGTCTTCGTGCCGTTCAGGTCGGGCATGGGTTGCTCGCTTTCTGTGGTCGTGGTCGGACAAGTGGATAGAGATCTGGGGGATGGAGACTGGGATGAACGAAACGACAGGGATCAGGAAGCGTCGGAGGTACATCCTTCACAGACGCCTCGGAACACGACCTCGACCGTCTCGACGGTGAAGTCTCGGCGGTACCGGCCGGGCACGCGCACGTCGGCGACGTCGACGAGCACGTCGCGCACGACCCCACAGCGCGTGCACACGAGGTGCTGATGGGCGTGCTCCACGTTGGGATCGACCCGGATGCTGCCGGTGCCGAGGTCGAGCAACTCGACCTCGCCGAGCGCTTCGAGGTCGTGGACGGTCTGGTACACGGTCTTGCGCGAGATCATGGGCATCTCTGTCCGCGCCGCGTCGTACAGGGAGTCGACGGTGGGGTGTGTGTCGACACCCTGGAGCAGCCGGAAGATCGCCTGACGTTGCGGCGTGACCCGGAGGCCCCGCGCCCGGAACGAGGCAGTGAGGTCGTCGGTCGACTTCATGACGAACATCTTATCAACAATCGTTGTCATCTGACAACGCGCGGCTAAACGACCGCCCTCCACCGCGGCAGGTGCCCCGTCGCTCGATTCGTCGGATCGGCGGGAAGTTCTCGCCGCCGGAGGGCGTTGTCATCCGCACAGGCGAGTGGGAGCGAAGACCATGCGACCGCCGGCTCCCCCCGCCACAGGTCTCCCCCCAACGCAGAGCCCCCGGGCCCCCCGCCCCGGGGGCTTTCGTTTGCACCGGTAGATTCACCGCCGATGGCCCCGCCCCCGACGCTCCGGTGAGCCGCGCGCGGTCGCTGCTCGACCGCTACGGACCGGTGACGGCGCTTGCACTCGTGGCGGTTGCGGTGTCCCTGATCGTGCACCACACGGTGTATCCCGCCTTCTCCTGGAACCGTGACGAGGTCGTCTACCTCTGGCAGGTGCAGGGACTCGCCGACGGAAAGGCGCTCACCAGCGGAGGTGGCAGTCCCCTCTTCTTCCAACCGTGGCTGAGCGGCATCCGCGACGGCATGTTCTTCTCGCAGTACACGCTCGGGTGGCCTCTCGTGCTGCTCGCTTTCGACCAAGTCTTCGGCAGCGCGGCGGGAGCGCTCGCGTTCGGGACCGCCCTGGCGGTCGTCGGAACCTACGCGTTCGCACGCGAGATCACCCGCGAGCGTTCGACCGCGCTCATCGCCGCGGCGCTGCTCGTGCTCTCGCCCTTGCTCGTGATCCAAAGCGGCGTGTACCTCGGCTATCTCTTCTCGCTCGGACTCGGCGCGCTCTTCGGGGCAGCCCTGCTGGCCGGGCTCCGCCTCCGGCGGTGGTGGCTCCTCGTGGCCAGCGGCGCACTCGTCGGTTGGTTGTTCATGACGCGCCCGTTCGACGGACTGCTCTGGGGTGTCGCGCTCGTCGGCTATGTGGTGTTCGCAGGATGGAGCGACAAGCGGGCGACCGCGCGCGGGATCGGCATCGCCGCCATCGGCTTCGCGCCGCTGCTCGTCGCGACGCTCGCGTACAACCGCCACATCACCGGCAGCTTCACCGAGTTCCCGATCACCGCGGCCGATGCCCGCGACACGTTCGGCTTCGGCATGCGCAGCATCGGCAAACGGTGGACACCCACCAACTTCACCGCGCTCATGGGGGTGAAGGGCATCGGCAGGAACGGTTGGGAGCTCCCGCCGTTCCTCTTCGGAAGCTACGTGGCGGTCGCGCTCGCCGCCGTCGGGCTGTGGCTCCGGCGCCGCGACCGCACGACCGTCGCGCTGCTCGCCATCGCCGTCGCCTTCCCGCTCGGGTACGTGGTGTTCTGGGGCATCTCCCTCTCGGCGAGCTTCGCGAGCCTGGCGGGGCCGATCTACTTCATTCCGCTGTTCCTCCCGATCAGCATCCTGGTGGCGACGTCGATGGTCGCGGCATGGCAACGTTCGCGCGGTCTGACGCTCGCCCTCGCCGCGCTGATGGTGGTCGCGACCGCTCCCTTCCTCGTCGACCGCATCGAGCAGAACCACGACATCAGCGCGGCGCAGGTGGGCTGGCGCGACGCGCAGGCGAAGTTCGACGACCACGCGCTCGTCATCGTCGAACGTTCCGGTCCGTACCTTCTCCACCTCAACCCGTTCTCGTCGAACCCTCCCGATCTCGACGGCCCGATCCTGTACGCCACCGATCGCAATGCACAGAACCTCGACCTCATCGCCCGTCACCCCGAGCGCACGCCGTACTTCGAGGCCACCAGCCTCACATCACAACAGGCGCTGCTCGACTACGACGTGAGCGAGTCGAAGGTCACGGTCACACCGATCGTCGTCGAACGCGCGCCGGTGCTCACCATCCATGCCCGCGTCACCAGCCGCACCGACGACCCGGTCGTCGTCGCGGCGTTCACCGCCGGTGGCCGCGTCGACCAGAAGGTGCTCAGCACCAATGCGTCGCGCGGCGACATCTTCGATGTCGAGTGGCAGGTGAGCGCGGCCGCGCTCCCCGATCGGCTCGGTGCGCTGGTGGTCGACGTCTCGAGTGGTACCGACGCCGCAGCGGTCTTCGGCGTGCCGCACGACCAGTTCCGGCTCTCGTACCGGGTCGTCGACGAGGCCCCCGAAGGCACGGTGGTCGAAGTGCTCACGCCCGGGCGTCCGTTCCGGGTGCGCCCGGTGCACGGCGTGTTGACGCCGCGGCGCACCACACCGCTCAACACCCTCGACGTGACGGTCAGCGCGACCGACTGAGCTCCAGCGCTTCGGCTTCCGGCTCTTCGGCGTCGGGCGCGTTGCGTCGCGTCGCACGCTCGCGCCACCAACCGAGCACGACGTCGGCCGCGAGCAACGTGACCGCGAGCCATCCGAGCTCCGGTACGTCGAACAGCGCGCCGATCGCCAGCGCGACGGGCGCTCCCCCGCTGAGCAGGATGCGACCTCGACTCGTCGTGCCCGCCAGCGCCGTCGCAGCACCGACGACGAGCCCGATCCACCAGCGCGACACGAGCGCGGCGCCGACCGCAGCGCCGAGCGCGAGCACGACCGTCGCGCGCACAGAGGGAGCACCTCCGACATACCTGCTCGCAGGCTGCGCTTCTGGTGCCGACATCAACGTGACCGCCGCGGCGTCGGCCTGGGCGCGCCGCCGTCGCCAGGTGAGCGCGACGACTGTCAGGCACGCGAGCACCGCCGCGATCGACAGCGCGATGCCGACCCACACGACGCTCTGGGGCGTCCATCGCAGCGAGATGTCGATCGTGCCCGCTGCCGACGGCCGGATCTTCCAGCCGTTCGCATAGCCGTCGACCATGGTCGACATCCCGATCGATGCTCCCTCGACCGACGCTTCCCAACCGTCGCTCTGACTCTGGCCCAGCACCAGCCAGAACGGCGTACCGTCGGTCGCGACCTTCAAGTCGTAGCTGGTCGGGCCCTCGGAGACGATGCGAACCTTCGCTCCCGACTCGGAGCGAGGGGCGCCGAGCAGCTCCACCGGCGCAGCCTGCCCGTCGCGACCCGACGAGAGCACCAACCGGTCGACATCGACGCCGGTGTCGAGTCCCACGCTCGTGGTGACCGTGGTGCTCCCCGCGTCGAGGCCGACCGACGGTTCGCACGCTTCCACCGCCAGGCCCGAGCGCGCGTCGGCCGGCGCGCCGGAGAGGCGCACGGGCACCGGGCTGCCGTCGACGACGACGAGGTCGGCGCGGCACTCCGACGGGACCGCGCCCGGTGTCGCGGGAACCGGCACACCAGGGAGCGTCACCTCGGCAAGGGAAACCGGGAGGTCGGTCGGGAGCTCGGCCTCGGCCCCCGACGCGGGCGGGAGCGACGGCTGGCGCACGGCATCGACGACGAGCCGCACGCGCTGGGCGACGAACGGGTCGAAGTTGAACGTCGCGGTGCGCCGATCACCCCGAGTCGCGGCACCGGGCGCGCCGGCATCAGGCATCACCGTCATGGTGCGCACCGGCACACCGTCGGCTTCGAGGTGCACCTGTGTCGGCACCGCGTGCGATCCGTCGTCGAGGTACGTCAACGACATCTGCTCGAACGTGGTCGGTGCACCCAGCGCGGCTTCGACCCAGCGGCCGCCTTGGGGTCCGAACGACGAGGTCCATGCGGTCGATGGATCGTCATCGAACGCGCGCGAGGCGCGGCTGTCGACGTCGCCGCGCAGATGGCCGTCGGACGAGAACACCGCGCCGAGCGCGGTGGTGCCGAGCACGGCATCGATCACCGAGTCGGGTGCATTCGCGTTGACACGCGCGGTGCCAGTCAGCCCGAACGTGCGAGCGTCGGGGAGCACGACGCGACGGCTCATCGCGAGCTCGTCGTCGTTGCGCAACGCCTGCTCGTACCGCTGCCGCGACAACACGATGTCGACTCGATGGCCGTCGAGACGCGTGCCAGCCCGCCGGTCCAGGTCGATCGGGAGCCGAATGACCTCGTCGACGCGGGTGTCGTCGATGCCGATCTCGGCGAAGCCGACGCCGTTGTCGGGGGCGCCTTCGGGCACGTGGAGGCCGGTGATCTCGAGCTCGAGATCGCGCACGTCGGCTGCCGCGAACGGCACCACCTGACCTTCGGCCGTGAACGACTCCGGGCCGAGGGTCACCGAGGTCGGCTCGCCGCCGTTCACACGGATCGTCGCCGACGAGATGCTCTGCGTTCCCGGCCCCGCGCCGCGCTGCACGAGGGTGACCTGTTCGGCCGGCACCGGGTCGTCGACGTGGAGCTTGATGGTGGCGCCGTCGGCATCGTGCGCGTCGACGAGCCACGCCGTTCGCAAGTCGCCGTCGAACGCGAAGGCCGGGCGGTCACTCGGGGTCACATAGCCCGAGGCCTCGACGGTCGCGACGCGTTGCTCGGCGACCGTGCGCGCGTCGTCACCAGTGCCGGGGAACGTCTCGAGGCGGAAGTCGTCGTAGCTCGCACCCGCACCCTCGGTCGCGCCCACTGCGTCGCGGATGCGGTCGAAGTAGTTCTGGCTGCGCCGACGGTTCGAGTCGGTGAGCACGACGTCGGCACCCGCCGCGAGCGCCTCACGCAACTCTGCGTTGCTCAACGCTGCCGTCTCGAGCACGAGCTGCGTGCCGTCGATCAAGCCGGCCGCGGCCGCATCGACGATGCCGTCGCCGTCACCGGAGAGCAGCACCGACTGTTTGCGTGGCGCGGTGCGCACGATCGGCACCGCGTGCTTCACCGGGAACAGGGCGACGGGTGGCGGATCCGCCTCACCGGCACTACGGAGATCGATGGCATCGAGGCTCGACGCGCCGGGCGGCGCGACGTTGGGCGTCGGCGCGCCGAAGCCCTTCGGGGTGCCGAGGCCAGTTGGCACCGGATCGGTGAGCAGGTTCCAGAGGGGCCGCGGCCGCGCCGTGTCGAAGCGCTCGTACTCCAGGTCGGAGCGCAGCACGACGGTGCCGACGCCCATCAGGCGCGCGAGCGCGGCGAGCGAGTCGGGCTCGAACGTGCCTTCCTGGATGCGGCGGTCGAGCGCGTCGAGCAGATCGACCGTGCCGGGTTGTCCGAGCGGGAGCACCTCACGCGCCACGAAGTCGCGGTCCATGATCCCGGGCGTGATCGGTTCGTTCGTGTTCCCCCAGCGGTACGCGGTGAAGTTCTCACCGGGGATCTCGAGCACGCGCGTCGCGTCGCCATCGGCGTCGAGCGCGCGCGCGGCGTCGAGCCAGTAGTCGGGCAGCTCCTCGTCGCGCGACAGCGACGACGAGAGGTACCCCACGCTCCAGACCGGCAGGAACGCGACGAACACCATCACCGCGACGACCAGCGCGCCGCCGAGCTCGCGCCACTTGGGCGTGAGCGTCGACACCGCGGCACCCAGCAACGCCGCGATGCCGAGCGCCACCAACGGGACCGCTCGCGGCGTGTTGCGCAGCGAGTTGCCCACCGCGGTGCTCTCGGACAGGAACCGGAACACCCGACCGAACGGGCTGGGGTCGCTGTACGGCCACGCGCCGACCGCGAGCACCGTGCCGAAGACGACCAGCAGCGCGAAGTACGCGCGGTGCCGCCAGCGCACCACGGCCGCGGCGGCCAAGGCGAGCACCGGTACCGCGAAGCTCGTGATCAGCACCGGGATGGAGCTCGAGTAGTCGGGCGCCTGCTCGAGCGTCTCGCCCAGGTGGTCGCGCCCGTAGAAGAACCAGTTGCCGAGGCCGCGCAGCAGGTCGAGCGGCGTCGACGACACCGCGACCGTCTTGACCGTCTCGGTGAGGTCGAGCAGTGGCAGGCCGTACACCGCTTGGGTGCGGAGGGCGAGGATCCACCAGAGCGACACCCCGATGGTGAGCACGGAGATGCGCAGCCCCGCGGGCAACGCGCGGCGGAACGATTCGCGACCGCGAAGCATCTCGACGACGATCCAGAGGATCGGCGCGAAGAGCACGAACTGCAACGCCGACGCGTTCGTCGACCCGATGGTGAGCACGATCAGGGCGAAGATCGCCGGATCTCGCCAACCGCCGACGCGCGTCGCGCGCATCGCGAGCCCCACCAACCAAGGCAGCCCGGCCCACGCGAGCAGGAGCACCGACAGGCGTCCCGTGAACGCGAGCTGGTACGGCGTAAGCATGTAGACGAGTGCGCCGACCAGCGCACCCGACCGCGCGATCCCGAGCTCGCGGAACAACCACCGCGCGCCGAGCACTGCCGCGAACGAGATGCTCCCGAACCAGATGCGTTGCGCGACCCAGTCGGGGAACCCGACCGCGTCCATGAGCCAGTAGTACGGGCCCATCGGGAACAGGTAACCGATCTGCTGGTGCGGCACCGTGCCCAACCCGACGTGCGAGTCCCACAGGTACGGCACCCGCTCGAAGAACCGACCGGGGTCGAGGTAGAGGTACTGCTTGGTGTCGGAGCTGAGCTCGCCCGGCGACGACAACAGGAACGGCATGTACGCCAGCAGCGCGAGCAGGACCGTCTCCACGACGCTCCCGCGTCGCGCACCGCGCTCCAGACTGCGCGTCGTGCTGCGGCGCTCGGTCGCCGTCCCGGGAGCGGTCATGTGGTGGCCGATCGTAGGTTCCACCCATCGCGAC
>JBEVIU010000155.1:0-11439 GCA_040510575.1 Acidimicrobiia bacterium
AACGACGACACGGAGCACGACGTCAACAGGAAGGTCGCGGTCGAGGGCAACGTCGAGTCGGCATCACGAGCAAGGTGCAACTCGACGGAAGGTCGGTGACCACGTACCACTACGTGATGACGCAGGACTTCCCCTACTCGGTGAGCTGCTTCCGCGGTGTGGCGGTGGGAGCGCCGCGCAGCTCCTGAGCTCAGCCCCCCTCCCCCCGTCGATCAGGCGCCGGGATCGGGCCCGTCGATCAGGGCCCGTCGACGAGCTCGCCGGCGGCCTGCGTGAGCACCTCGAGGTGTCCGTCGACGCCGCCGAGCCCGGCACCCATCGTGTTGACCGACACATGGGTCGCGCCGACGTCGCGCCAGCGCTGCGTGTGGTCGACCAGCTGCGCGATGCCGCCCTCGCCGAACGTGACCCTCCCTTCCATCCCGATCGACGCCGGGTCACGGCCGGCACCGCTCGCCGCGATGTCGACGACGCCGCGTGCCTCGTCGAGGAGTGGTCCCGGCGGCACCTGTGGGAACCAGCCGTCGGCGAGGCGCCCGATCCGGCGGTAGGCGCGCTCCGACGAGCCGCCGAACCAGATCGGGATCGGGCGTTGCACCGGCAACGGCGATATCCCTGCGCCGGTGATCCGTTCCGACGGTCCGTCGTGGGTCACCGTCTGCTCGGTCCACAGCCGCCGCATCAGCTCCACCTGCTCCTCGACGCGCCGGCCCCGATCGGCGAACGATCGGCCGAGCGCCTCGTACTCGACGTCGTTCCACCCGAGCCCGATGCCGAAGCGGAAGCGACCGCGCGTCAAGAGGTCGACCTCCGCCGCCTGTTTGGCCGCGAGCGCGGTCTGACGTTGCGGCAGGATGATCACACCGGTGACGAGCTCCAGCGCGGTCGCAGCGGCGAGGTAGCCGAACAGCACCAACGGCTCGTGGAACGTCGTGTGCACGTCGTACGGACGTTGCCATCCCTCGTGCACCGCGGGGTCCGCGCCGAGCACGTGGTCGTAGGCGAGGAGGTGAACGAAGCCGAGCGACTCGACCGTCTCGGCATAGTGGCGCACGGCACCGACGTCGGCGCCGATCTCGGTCTGGGGGAACACGACGCCGATACGCATGGCACTCACCGCGGCACGTCGCGCCACGGGACGCCCTTGTCGACGCGGATGTCGCCGGGCAGACCGAGCACCCGCTCGCCGAGGATGTTGCGCAGGATCTCGGACGTGCCGCCTTCGATCGTGTTGGCCCGCGAGCGCAGGAACGCCTTCGTGGTGTCACGGGCGCCGTCGGTGCCCATCGGCAAGCCGGGTCGCAGCATGTCGTAGTCCGAGATCAACCCGCCGGCGGGGCCGAGGAGGTCGACTGCGAACGCGGCGACCCGTCGGTCGTGCTCCGCGGTCGCGAGCTTCAACACGGAACCCTCCGGGCCGGGGCGCCCCCGATTGCCCGTCGCCGCCGCCCGGGCCGAGGTGAGGCTGTTCACGTTCGCTTCGATCCACAGCTGCACTGCTTCGTCGCGTCGCAACGCGCCGGCGTTGCCCTCTGCAGCGGCGGCGCGGTAGTTGCGCAAGATTCCCGCGCCCGGCTTCGCTCGCCCACTCGACATCGCGCCACCGAGTGACACTCGTTCGTTCATCAACGTGGTCGTGGCCACACGCCATCCGTCGCCCTCATCGCCCAGCCGATCAGCGTCGGGGATGCGCGCGTCGGTGAAGTACACCTCGTTGAACTCGGCTTCACCCGTCATCTGACGCAGCGGGCGCACCTCCACACCCGGCGCGTGCATGTCGACGACGAAGGCGGTGATGCCGGCATGCTTCGGCACGTCGGGATCGGTGCGCGCCACGAGCAGCCCACGCCGCGCGATGTGCGCGAACGACGTCCACACCTTCTGCCCGTCGATCACCCACTCGTCACCGTCGCGACGCGCCATCGTCGCGAGGCCGGCAACGTCGGAGCCGACCGACGGCTCGCTGAACAGCTGGCACCACACCTCCTCGCCGGTGAAGAGGGGGCGGAGGTACGCCGCGCGCTGCGTTGGTGTGCCGTGGCTCAGCAGCGTCGGGCCGGTCATGCCGATCCCGATCGGGTTGCCCGTGAACGGCGCCGGCGCGCCACCGTCGGCGAGGCGCGCCTCGACCATCGGTTGGAGTGCGGGATCTGCCCCGAGCCCACCTTCGCCGACCGGTACCCACACCCAGGCGAGGCCGGCGTCGAACCGGTGCCCGAGGAAGTCCTGCGGAGGGGTCGTCGCGGGCGGGTGTTCACCGAGCAGGTCGTCGACCGTCCGGACCAGATCATCCGTGAACATGACCGTTCCCCCTCGCAGCTATACGGGCTCCGCAGTGACCTGGAAGTTGGTGAGCATCGGCGCACCGAACGACGTGAGCAACGCGACGTCGACCGCGTCGCGGCCGCGGCCGACGATCACCCGACCGATGCGCGGCGTGTTGAGCCGCGCGTCGAACGTGTACCACTGCCCGCCGAGGTTCGCTTCGAACCAGGCCGAGAAGTCCATCGGCTCGTCGGGCAGTGGCACGCCGATGTCGGGGATGTAGCCGAACACGTAGCGGGCGGGGATGTTCAGCGCCCGACAGAACGTGATCGCGAGGTGCGCGAAGTCGCGGCACACACCCTGGCCGGCCCGGTACACGTCGGCCGCGGTCGTCCACGGGTTCGACGACCCGGGCACGTAGTCGAGATACCCGTGCACGTAGTCGACGATCGCCTGCACGCGCCCCCAGCCGGGTGGGTGGTCGGCAAAGCGCTGCCACGCCTCGTTTCCCAGCTCGTCCGACAAGCAGAACCGGCTCGGCATCACGTAGTGCAGGAGGTCGTCGGGCAACCGGTGCGGCGGGATCTCGATCGCGGACGCGACCACCGGGTCGGGATCCGAGGTGCGTGCCACTTCGGCCTGATAGCCGACGCGGACGTCACCAGCCTCGAAGACGAACCGCTCGCAGCGGTTGCCGTACCGATCCACGTAGCTGTGGTGCTCGGCGTCGGTGTCCCAGAGCTCGCGCTGGATGGTGATGCCGTCGACGAGCGCGGGCGCGACCTGCAGGACGGCCGCGAACCGACTCGTGCTCTGGAGCCCCAACGTGCACCCGACGTTCAGCAGCAGCGTTCGGGACGCGCCGGGCAGTGGGTCGCCGGCCACAGACACGCCCGCCTCAGACAAGTCAGTCAAGGCGCCACCATAGGAGATGGCGCGGCAACACGAATCGGAGTCTCAGCAGGTGAACAACGACTGACGCGTCAGCCGCGTCGATCTTCGCGTCGCTCCTTGCGCCGGCGGTGGCGACGCATCACGCCGAACCCGAACCACACCAGGGCGCCGAACACCGCGACCACGATGGTGTAGAGCCACAGCGGCCAGGTGAAGTTCAACCAGAGGAAGTCGAAGCGCACATCGTCGGTGTTCTGGACGATGAAGATCGCGAGCACGACGAGGCCGGTGAGCGAGGCGATGGCGCCCCCGCTGATCTGTCGGCCTTGCGGCTCCAAACCCTGGTCGCTCATGGGTCTCCCCCCTGCATGACGCCCGACCCGGCACGCGCCGATCGGGAACGCCCGCATCGTCGCACACGGCGATCGCGATCAGGTCGATCCCATGAGGCTCAGATCCCGAGGATCTGAGCCTTCTTCGCCGCGAACTCCTCGTCGGTGAGGATCCCCTGCTCGTGGAGCTGCGCGAGCTTCGTGAGCTCGTCGAGGTCGGAGCCGCCCGACGCGGCCGGAGCGGGCGCGGCCGCGGCCTGCTGCTCGTAGGCCTGCTGCTGCGCTTCGGCCTCCTGGTTCGCGTACTTCTGCTGCTGGTGGTGCTGCACGCTGCCTGACACCACGGAGGCGGTGCCGACGATCGCCGCGGTCCGCAGGATCGGTCGTCCTCGTCGAAGCATCTCAGTGTCCTCTCGCTCGGGATCAGGTCGGTTCGTTCGGATCAGGTTCGCAGGAGCTGCGAGCTGCTCAGCTCGCGCCGACGATCTCGTCGACGACTTCCTTCGGAATGCGGATCGACGCGAGCAGCTCGCCGCCGGAGTCGACGACCGCGTCGCGGAACTTGGTCGCCCACACGTGCTCGAACAACAGGATCGCGGCCGAGGAGTCGGGCGGCAGGTCCGCGCCCAGGTCTTCGATGTCCTCTTCGGAGATCATCCCGCTGGGCTCGTCGACGTGCGGTTGGAACGCGACGGTGAGCGTGTCGTCGAGCTCGTTGAGCTCGATCGCGACGACGTCACCCTCGGCGTCCTTGGCGATGAAGACCAGGTCGATCACACGGATCTGCCCGCTCTCCACCAGCTCGCCGAGTGCAGGCGCGATCTCTCCGTTGAAATGGTTCCCGGGGAACCCGACGACCAGGATCTCGACCGGTCCGATTGCCATTCGCTCGTCTCCTCGACTGGTGTCCGTTCACACGCCGACGGCTCGGTCCGTCGACTGCTGAGCCATCATGGCGCGGACAGGGTGACCCTGTCATCACCTCGTTTGGATGACCCTACATGGACAGCACGACGAACGAGTCGCTGTGGGAGCGCAACGCCGGTTGGTGGCAGCGCGAGTTCTCCGCCGGCGCGGATCCGGAGTACGAAGATCAGATCCTCCCGCTCGTGGCTCGTCACCTCGCGCAAGCGCACCGCGTGCTGGATGTCGGGTGCGGTGAAGGCCAGGTCGCCCGCCACCTCGCGGCCCTCGGCGTCGACGTCGTCGGGCTCGATCCCACAACGTCGCAGCTCCAGGTCGCACGCGAACGGGGAAGCGGGCCGCGCTACGCGAGGGCACGCGCCGACGCGCTCCCGTGCCGCGACGCCTCCTTCGACAGCGTGCTCGTGTGCCTCGCGCTCGAACACGTCGACGACCTCCAGTCTGCGATCACCGAAGTGGGCCGTGTGCTCGAGCCCGGCGGGACGTTCCTGCTCCTGCTGTGTCATCCGCTGCTCCAGTCGCCCGGAAGCGGCTGGATCGACGACCGGATCACGGGCGAGCACTACTGGCGCGTCGGCGAGTACCTCCGTGACGACGAGGTGGTCGACGAGGTCGCGCCGGGCGTGAGCCTGCGGTTCCTTCACCGCCCGCTCAGCCGCTACGTCAACGCGATGGGCAACGCGGGTCTCCTCATCGAGCACATGGAGGAGCCCGCCCCACAGGAGCAGCTCGTCACCGACGTGTGGGGCTTCGACGAAGCCACCACGATTCCCCGCGTCGCGGTCCTGCGCGCCCGGCGCGTCGCGAAGGCCTGACCCGAGCGGACGCGCGCGATCAGCCGTCGGCAACCGGACCGAGCGCGTCGACGAACGTCGACGTGAAGCCGCCCACACCCATGAGCGCGTTGGTCTCGAGCTCGAAGTGGTCGCCGGTCGAGACGACATCGATCACGAACTGCGTGCTCATCGTGCCGCGCGTCGTCGTGATCTCGAGATCAGCACGGTCCCAGTCGCCGACCTGATCGACGATCTTGCACGTGGGGCCCCACCCCTTCGCGTTGAACGCGTAGACACGCGCTTCGGTGACGGCGACCAGCGCGATCTTCGTCCGGAACGCGCTGTTCTTACCCAGGCCACTCGAGCGCTTGTTCGCGTTCTTGCGCATCAAGGAGCCGACGAAGCCGCTCAGCTGGTCACCGCCCATCGCGCCCCAGGTTCCCGCCGGCTGCAGTACGCCCACCGCGAGGACCGGTTCGGGAACGTGCGGCTGCACGGTGGCTTTCATCTTGTCGCCGAGGTCCACGATCGACCTCCTCTTCTCGCGTCGACAGGCAACTCTTGCACGACTGCTGCGTGGCCGCCAGAGGCTCTCGTCACACGCACCTCGCGGAGGTGCTCGATTCCGTCTGAACCCCGACGTTGTCCTGTGTCAGGGACAGTCCGTTGGCGCGGGAGCGCCCGCGATGCGGGCGGTGATCCACGCGTCGACGTCATCGAGCGGCGTCACCCAGGCGAGCGCATGAGTCCAGCTGGCGTCGCGCAGAAACACGGTGGGCACGCCCTGCGCGCAGAGTGCGTCGAAGAGCGCGAGCGTGCCGGCGATGGGAACGAGCGTGTCGGCGTCACCGTGGGTGAGCAGCACGGGTGCGGCCGTGTCGCCGACCTCGACCGAGTTCGCCTTCGCTGCTTCGGCCCACGTCTCGGAGTTCTGTGGATCGGCACGGAAGATGTCGTCGAGTGGCTTCGTGGTGTTGTCGACGATGTCCTCGGTGCAGGCCTGTTGCGCGAGCCGGGCCTTCTCGGCGTCCGCGACGACGACCAGGTCGGTGAGGTTGGTCTCCTCGTACACCTCCGACCACGAGAGGATCGCCTCCGCGCTGTACGGGAACACGTTGACATCGTGGCGACCGGGAAGCAGGAAGGTCGCGATGTCGGTGACCGGCGCCTCCGCCACCGCCCCGCGGTAGTCGAGCTCGGGCGCGTAGGTCGGCTGGAGCTGGCGCGCGAACAGCGACGCATGGCCACCCTGCGACCATCCCCACGTCACGGTGACGTCGCCCCCGCCGATCGTGTGTGCCGCACGGGCCGCGTCGAGCGCGTTGTGCCCCTCGGCTGCACCCACGAGGTACGGGTGGATCTCACCGGGAAGGCCCTGACCTTCGTAGTCGGGCGCCGCGATCACGTCGCCGGCGTCGAGCAACGGCGCGGCCCCGGCGATGCTGAACGGGACCGTGTTCGACGGCGCGCACTTGTCGCCGATCCCGGTCGTGCCGTGGGTCCAGACGACGACCGGGTACCCACCTGCGGGCGGAGGCGTCAACGGTTGGATGATGACACCGCTCACCGGCACCAAGTCGCCGGCCGGTGTCGTCGACACATAGGTGATCTTCCATCCGGTGCCGTGCAGGTCGGGAGCGAGCTCGATCGGCTCCTTCGTCAGGATGTCGCCCGGTGTGCCGCTCGAGAGCACGGTGTCGGGGCGGTAGAAGGTCAACGACGCCTGCTGCGCGCCGCCCTTCGCGTCGCCGTCTGTCGCGGCGCCGTCGTCCCCTCCGCACGCCGCAACGCCCGTCGCAATCACCAGGGCGACGGTCAGCGCACGCAGCACGTCGATGCGTCAGGCGGTCGGGACGGTGCCGAGCAGCTCCAGGATGCGCGCTGGTGGGAGGTGCTGCTCGCGCACGCGAACGCCGAGTGTTGCGAGCGCGTCCTCGATCGCGTTGACGATCGCCGCGGGCGCCACGATCATGCCGCCTTCGCCGACGCCCCGGAAGTTGACGTCGGGATCGAGCAGCACGCTCTCGAGGTGGTGGATCTCGAAGTTGGGCACCACGGTCGTGGTCGGCATCAGGTAGTCCATGAAGGTGCCGGCGAGGAACTGGCCGTCGTCGCTGTAGGCCGACTGCTCGAGCAGCACCGCGCCGATCGCCTGGGTCACACCGCCGCGCACCTGCCCCTCGACGATCGCAGGATTGACCGGCAGACCGCAGTCCTCGACCACCACGTAGCGCTGGATCTCCACCATGCCCGTCTCGATGTCGACCTCGACGAAGCAACAGTGGGTGCCACCCGACCAACCGCCCATGCCGCCGTCGTACGCGGCGGTTCCCTCGAGGTCGCGGTCGACGCCTTCGGGCAGACGGTCCGGCTCCTCGGCCACGACGCGCGCCAGCTCGGCCAGCGACAACGTGATGCTCGGCGTGCCTGCCACGCTGATGGTGCCGCCGTTGATCTCGAGGTCCGCGGGTGAAGCCTCCAGGAGCTCGGCCGCGATCGTCATGATCTTCTCGCGCAGCGCGCGCGACGCGTGGAGCACCGAGCCGTTGGCCATGGTCGCGGCGCGGCTTCCACCCGTCGCAACGAGCGCGAACGGCGTGAACTGCGTGTCCCCGTAGCGCACGGTGATGGCGTCGAACGGCACTCCCAGCTCGTCGGACGCGACCTGCGCGAGCGTGGTCTGATGCCCCTGCCCGTGCGGGTGCTGCTGAGTGATGATGCTGATCGAGCCGTCGGGCTCGACCGACACGTGGCTGACCTCGTCGCCCATGATCCCGCCGCCACCCCCCTCGGGGGCATTGGGGTTCTTCGGGCCCGGTGCGGCCTCGAGGTAGGACGCCATGCCGAGCCCGAGGTAGCGGCCCTCCTCGCGCGCGGCCTGTTGGCGAACCCGGAACTCGTCCCATCCAGAGATGCGGGCGGCCTGCTCGATCGACTCCTGGGTCGTGACGCCGAGGAACAGCTGACCCGAGAGCATCGCGAGGGGCGGCTCGTCGCGATGGACATAGTTGCGACGGCGCACGTCGAGCGGGTCGAGATCGAGCTCCCGGGCGATGATGTCGAGGAGCCGCTCGCGCATGAAGTCGGCGGTGGCCCACGGCCCGCGGTACGCGACGTACGTCGACTTGTTGCTGAACACGGAAGTCGACGTCGCGGCGAGCGCTTCGATCTTGGTCGGTCCTTGGAACGACCCGCTGACGCTCCCCACGTACATCGCGCCGGGGAACGGGTCGCTGGGGTAGGCGCCCGCGTTCAGCGTGACGTTCATGCGCAGGCCGAGGAGCACGCCGTCGGCGGTGATCGCGGCCTCCATCTCGGCCATCTCTTCACGCGCCTGTCCGGCCGTCGCGAGGTGCTCGCCGCGATCTTCGATCCACTTCACCGGCCGTGCCAGGTCGACGGCGGCGACCGCGAGCGCGATGTCTTCGCGGAACAGACCCATCTTGAGGCCGAAGCCGCCGCCGACGTCGCCCGAGATCACGCGGATGTTCTCCATCGGGATGCCGAGTTGGGGTGACATCAGGAGCCGAACGAGGTGCGGCGACTGGGTCGACGTGTGGATGGTGAGCTCTTCCTCACCCGGGTTCCACTCCGCGATGGAACCGCGACCTTCCATCGGGACCGGCTGGTGCCGATGCACCGACACCGTCGCCGAGATCACCCGATCCGCCTTCGCGAACACCGCGTCGATGTCGCCCATGGCCACTTCGCCGGTCATCGCGATGTTGTTCTCGAACTCCTCGAAGATCCGCGGGCTCGAGGGGTCGAGCGCGTCGGCGTAGGTGACGACTGGCTCCAGCATCTCGATGTCTTCGACGATGAGCTCGAGCGCGTCCTCGGCAACCGCGCGGCTCTCGGCGACGACGAGCGCGATCGGGTCGCCGACGTAGCGCACCTTGTCGGTCGCGAGTGCGTACGACGCCGGGATGTTGAGCCCCGGCATCATGTTCATGCCGATCGCCGAACCCGGGATCCCCGCCGTCGAGCGGGACGCCATGTCGGCGCCGGTGTACACGGCGACCACCCCAGGCAGCTCGCGCGCTTCGCTCACGTCGAGGCTGAGCAATCGCCCGTGCGGCACCGTGCTGCGCAGGAACGCGGCGTGCAGCATGCCGGGCACGACGACGTCGTCGATGTACACGCCCTTGCCGGTGAGGATGCGCGGATCCTCGGAGCGCAGGACCCGAGCACCGACGCTTCGTGCACCGATCACATCCGTCACAGCACTGCTCCTTCGTCGCGCGCCCGTCGACCGGCGAGCAACACGCCCTCGACGATGGTCTGGTAGCCGGTACAGCGGCAGAGGTTGCCCGACAGCTCCTCGCGCACCGCGGCCTCGTCTGCCCCAGGATCGTCGCGCAGGAGCGCGAGGGCCGACATCACGAAGCCGGGCGTGCAGAACCCGCACTGGAACGCGTGGGTCTCCATCAACGCCTGCTGAAGTGGGTGCAAGGTGTCGCCGTCGGCGACGCCCTCGACGGTGAGCACATCGGCGCCCATCGCCTGCACCGCGAGCATCAGGCACGAGCGCACGGGCTCACCGTCGACGAGCACGGTGCAGGCACCACACACGCCGTGCTCGCACCCGAGGTGCGTGCCGGTGAGCTCGAGCTTCTCGCGCAGGAAGTCGGCCAGCGACACCCGCACGTCGGTCGTCTCCTCGCGGGGCACGCCGTTGACGGTGAGTCGAATTGCTCGTTCAGTCATGAGCTCGTGTCCTTCCTACGCCTGCTCGCCGCGTGCGCGTGCTCCGGCTGTGGTCAATGCGCGTCGCACGATCACCCCGGTCAGGTGGGTTCGGTACGCGGCGGATCCGTGCACGTCGGATGCGGGTCGCAGATCGGCCGTGGCAGCCTGCGCCGCAGCGACGAACGTGTCTTCGGTCGGCTGAGCTCCGACGAGCGCGGCCTCGGCAGCGCGCGCCCGCAACGGCACGTCGGCGACGCCCATGAGCGAGATGCGAGCGTCGGCGACCAGACCGTCGTCGCCGAGCGAGACCATCGTGGCCACGCCGACGAGCGCGAAGTCGCCGTGGCGCCGCGCGATCTCCTGGAACGCGTACCCGGCGGAGGGGTCCGCGACGGGCAGCCGGACTTCGACGACGCACTCGTCATCGGCCAACGCGGTGGTGAAGTGCCCCTGGAAGAAGTCGGGCGCTGCGATCGTCCGCTCCCCACTCGCACTGCGGACGAGCACCTCGCCGTCGAGCGCGGCGACGACGCAAGGGATCTCCGCCGAGGCATCGGCATGAGCGACGGTCCCGCCGATCGTGCCGCGCGTGCGGATGGCCGCGTGACCGATGAACGGCAACGCTTCGGCGAGCAGCGGACTCTGCGCGCGCACGGTCGACGAACGCTCCGCTGTCCGTTCTCGCACCGTCGCGCCGAACACGATCTGATCGCCGCGCTCGGCGACCGTCGAGAGCGACTCGACACGATTGATGTCGATCACCTGCGTGGGTCGGGCCAGACGCATCGCGAGCAGCGGCACCAGGCTCTGCCCGCCCGCCAGCACCTTCGCCTCGTCGCCGTGTTCGGCGAGCAGCGCGAGCACCTCGTCGAGGCTGTCTGGCGCGTGGTATTCAAAGGGCGGCATCTTCACCGCGATCCCCCTTGTCGTCGGTGATCGTCCATGGAGACGAAGCGGCGCAACTCTAGGTCAGTGCGTCCTGTCAGAACGCTGAACGGTGGTGGCCGCCGTCGACTTCGATCCAGTTCCCGGTGAGATACCCGCCCTGGTCGGAGCAGAGGTACACGATCGTCGCTGACCGCGGTTGCCGTCGCGACCAGGACCGAATACGGTCACGCGCCGTGGAAACGATCGAACTGGTCGAGCAGAGCATCGCGTGGGGACGTTCCCGGATCGTGGGCATCGGCGACACGCCGCTCGACGCGCCGACGCCCTGCGACGAATGGGACCTCCGGCAGCTGGTGAACCACACCGTGAACGCGGCTGCCACCATCGCCGAGGTGCTGGCGAGCGACGGCGAACACGATGCGTGGGGAGCCAACGCGCGGACGCCCCAGGAGATGGCCGACACGGACACGAGCTGGCCGAACCCCGTCGAGCGGTACGACGAGGTCACGAGCGTCATCATCGAGGCGGCCAGGAATTCGCCGCCCGAGCAGACCTTCCTGCAGGGTGGGAGTCAGCAGCCGGCGAGCTCGCTCGCCCGTGCCATCGCATTCGACTCGGTCGTGCACGGCTGGGACATCGCCAAGGCAACCGGCCAAGACCCCACCATCCCG
>JBEVIU010000156.1:0-13095 GCA_040510575.1 Acidimicrobiia bacterium
CTTGCGGTGTGCCGATCGCTGGCGGCGCGTGGCACCGAGGGCGGCGGATCGTTGGCCGGCGTGGTCGTGTCCTTGGGCGGTCAGACGCCGCTGAAGTTGGCGCGCGTCCTCGAGGCTGCCGGCATTCCGGTGCTCGGCACCAGTCCCGATTCGATCGACCTCGCCGAAGACCGCGAGCGCTTCCAGGCGCTGTGTGAGCGGCTCGACATCGCGCAGCCGCCGGGTGGCATCGCCGCCACGGCCGCTGATGCGCGCGCCGTGGCCGACCGCCTCGGGTTCCCAGTGCTGGTGCGACCCTCGTACGTGCTCGGTGGCCGTGCGATGCAGATCGTCTACGACGTCGACGCGCTCGACGCGGCGATGGCGGCCATGGCCACCGAAGGGTCGCTCGGTCGCGAGGGCGGGTTGTCGGCCGAGCGTCCGGTGCTCGTCGACCGCTTCCTCGAGGACGCGGTCGAGGTCGATGTCGATGCGCTGCGCGATCACACCGGTGAGGTGCTGATCGGTGGCGTGATGGAGCACATCGAGGAGGCGGGAGTGCACAGTGGCGACTCCGCGTGCGCGATCCCACCGCAGACGCTCGACGCGGAGACGGTCCGTGTGATCGAAGCGCACACGCGCGCGCTGGCCGATGCACTCGACGTACGCGGCCTCCTCAACGTGCAGTACGCGGTGAAGCGTGACGATGACGGCTCCTCGATGGTGTACATCCTCGAGGCGAACCCCCGCGCGAGCCGAACGGTGCCGTTCGTGAGCAAAGCGACCGGCGTCGCGCTCGCCAAAGCCGCGGCGCGGGTGATGGCCGGCGCGACGATCGCCGAGCTCCGCGACGAAGGTGTGGTGCACCCACCCGCCGAGGGCGGACACATCGCGGTGAAGGAAGCGGTGCTGCCCTTTGCTCGCTTCCCCGACGTCGACACGGTGCTCGGTCCGGAGATGCGCTCCACCGGCGAAGTGATGGGCATCGACCGCTCGTTCGGCCTGGCGTTCACCAAGAGTCAGATCGCCGCGGGGAACCGGCTGCCCGCGAGCGGCACCGTGATGTTCTCGCTCGCCGATCGCGACAAGGCGGCCGGGATGGTCGCGGCGCGCCGGCTGGCCGAGATGGGCTTCTCGCTCGTCGCCACCGCCGGCACCGCCGCGGCGCTCGAAGCCGACGGCATGGTCGTCGACGCGGTCGTGGGCAAGCTCACGAGCAGCGACGCGAGCCATGACACCAGCCGCCCGGACAGCAAGAGCGGCGACGTGGACGCGCCCGGGTCGGTCGACGCGGTTGAGCTGCTGTTGTCGGGCAAGGTCGACCTGGTCGTGAACACGCCGAGAGGTCGCGGGCCGCGCGCCGACGGCGCGCACATCCGGCGCACGGCCACGGCGCGGGGGATCCCGTGCCTCACCACGGTCGCGGCGGCGATCGCAGCGTCGGCCGGGGTGGCCGAGTGGGCCAACCGGGCCCCGGAGGCCCGCTCGCTGCAGGAGTACCACCGCGACGGCCAGCTCCGGCTCGAGGTCTGAGGCGAGCGTGCCGATGCCTCGGACCCGGTTCCGCGCCGGGCGGACGGACCCGCAACACGAGCTGGCCGTGGACCTGCGGACCACCCTGGGCGCACTGGAGCTCCCGAACCCGATCGTGACCGCCTCCGGCACGTACGGGCACGGTGTGGAGGTGGCGCGCCAGGGCGATCCGGGCGCGATCGGCGCCATCACGGCCAAGTCGTTGCTCCCGGAGCCGTGGGCAGGCAAGCCGGCGCCGCGGCTCCACATGACCGCGTCGGGGATGGTGAACGCCGTCGGGCTGCAGGGCCCTGGCATCGACGCGTGGCTCGAGCACGATCTCCCCGCGTTGCGCGCGGCCGGCGCACGTGTCATCGCGTCGCTGTGGGGTCGCACGATCGACGACTACGAACTGGGCGCGGCGCTGCTCGCAGGAGCACGCGACGATCTCGTGGCGGTCGAGGTCAACGTGAGTTGCCCGAATCTGCATCAGCGCTCGGAGATGTTCGCCCACGATCCGCAGGCCACCGCCGATGCGATCAGCGCGGTGGCGCGCGCCGAGATCGGGCTCCCGATCTTCGCCAAGCTCTCGCCCAATGTGACCGACATCACGGTGATCGCGGCCGCGGCGGTCGAGGCAGGCGCGCACGGTCTGACCCTCGTGAACACGGTCATGGGCCTCGTGATCGACACGGAGACGCGGCGGCCGGTGCTCGGCGGTGGCGGTGGTGGGCTGTCAGGGCCCGCGATCAAGCCGGTTGCACTGCGCGCGGTGCACGACGTGTCGCGCGCGCTTCCGCACGTACCCATCATCGGTACCGGCGGCGTGACCACCGGTGTCGATGCAGTCGAGATGCTGCTCGCGGGCGCGAGTGCGGTCGGTGTCGGCACCGCGAATTTCCTCGATCCGCGCGCGCCGCATCGCATCCTCGACGAGCTCCGCACGTGGTGCGCGCGACACGACGTCGCGCGCGTTGCGGATCTCGTCGCTCGACTGGAGGAGCAAGGATGAACGAACGTCGAGACGGAGGAGCACGCGACCCGGACGCGCGCGCGCATCTCGCGTTGGCGCTCGACGTGGGCAACCTGCGCGACGCGATCGACATGGCCACGCGCCTGCAGCCGTGGTTCGGGATCGCCAAGGTCGGGATGGAGCTGTACGCCGAAGCGGGCCCCGCCGCCTTCGAGGTGTTGCAGGACAAGGGGTTCCGGGTGTTCGCCGACGTGAAGCTCTACGACATCCCCAACACGTTGCGTCGGTCGGCCCGCGTGTTCGGGCGCCACGGCGTCGAGTTCTTGAACTTCCCGGCCGCGGTCGGACTCGACTCGCTGTGCGCGGGTGTCGAGGGATTCAAGGAAGGCGCGCACGACGCGGGACACGCGGTGGCGATCGCGTTGGGTGTCACCGTGCTCACGAGCGATCCCGACACGAGCGCGCTCGCGTCGCGCATGCAGGTGGCGCGCGATGCGGGGTGTGATGGTGTCGTGTGCGCGGGAACCGACGTCGCGCAGGCGCGGGAGTTGGGCTTGCAGACGATGGTGCCCGGCATCAGGCCGGCCGGTGTCGACGCGAACGAACAAGCGCGTGTCGACACGCCCGGAGACGCGATCGCGCGGGGCGCCGACTGGCTGGTGATCGGGCGCGCCGTCACTGCCGCGACCGATCCTGAGCGCGCGGCCGCGGCGATCGTCGACGAGGTCGCGGGCGCGCTGTCGTCCCGCTGAGATCGGGCCTCTGCGCGGGCTCGGTCGTCCCGGTTGCGCCCGAAAATGGTCTGCGTATACTGACGCCCGCCCGCCGTCCTCGGAGGTCGCCACCAATGCCACTTCCCCCTGCGCTCACGCCCGAGCAGCGCCAAGCCGCCTTAGCGAAAGCAGCTGACGCGCGCCGTCAACGCGCAGAGGTGAAGGCCAAGTTGAAGGCGGGATCGATCTGTCTCGAGGAGCTCTTCGACCAGGGCACGCGCGACGACGCGCTCGCGAAGCTCAAGGTGGTCAGCGTGCTCGAGTCGCTGCCCGGCGTCGGGAAGGTGCAGGCCCGCCGGATCATGACCGAGCTCGACATCTCGGAGAGCCGGCGGCTGCGTGGTCTCGGTCGCAACCAGCGCGAGGGGCTGCTGCACCATCCGAAGATCGTCCGCGGCGCCTGACCTGCAGGTTCTGCCAATGCCGGTCTTGATGGTCCTGGCCGGGCCGTCGGGCACCGGCAAGGGCACGGTGGGTCGGGAGCTGCGGGCTCGGGAGCCCGAGCTGTGGTTCTCGGTGTCGGCCAACACCCGGGCCCCCCGTGCCGACGAGGTGGACGGCCGCGACTACCTCTTCGTGTCCCGGGCCGATTTCGAGGCGTTGCGTGACGCCGGCGGGTTCCTCGAGTGGTTCGACGTGTACGGCGACCTCAAGGGCACACCCCGCGGGCCGGTGGAGTCCCATCTCGCGGCGGGTGACGACGTCCTGCTCGAGATCGACGTGCAGGGCGCCCTGCGGGTCAAGGAGCAGTTCCCGGATGCCCTCCTCGTGTTCTTGAAGCCCCCCTCGCGCGAGGAGCAGCAGCGCCGGATCGCCGCCCGGGGCGACGCCGATCCCGCCGACGTCGAGCGGCGGCTCGAGGCGGCCGCACGGGAGGAGGCCATGGCGGAGCGTTTCGACGCCGTCGTGGTCAATGACGACGTGGATGCAGCAGTGGCCGAGGTTGCTGGTATCCTGGCGGTCCGCCGCGCCGCCGGCTGACCAGCCCGTACCCCCGTCCTTTCGGATGGTCCCGTTCGAACGGGTCCGTTCCGGTGGAAGGGGCCCGTGTTCCGAGGTCGGCGTCCGCACTCGCACCCGAATGGGAGCTACCGATGGCCGAGCGACGCGCCTCGCTCATGACCCCCCGCATGGAAAACCTGCTGGAGAGGGTCGACTCGAAGTTCACGTTGGTCACGCTCGCCGCGATGCGGGCCCGTGAGATCAACGACTACTACAACCAGCTCGGCGAGGGACTCGGCAAGATCGTGCCGCCGCAGGTCACGTCGGTGTCGCGCAAGCCGCTGTCGATCTCGCTCGAGGAGATCGAGGTCGGCAAGATCGAAGCGGTGCCGCTGCCCGAGGAGATCGAGGTCGACGAGGCCGCCGACGCTGCCGCGCTGCTCGCAGTCGAGGTGGCCGACGGCACCGAGGCCAACGAGCCGGCCTGAAGCCGGCTCGCGACCGACGGGCCTGCGCCCTTCCATGTCTGCACTCCGGGGTCGCCGCGTCGTCCTCGGCGTCTCCGGGGGCATCGCCGCCTACAAGGCCGTCGACCTGTGCCGGAAGCTGGTCGACGCCGGCGCGCACGTCATGCCCGTCCTGACCCAGGACGCGCTGCGCTTCGTGGGTGAGGTCACGTTCTCGGCCCTGGCGACGGAGCCGGCGCGCACCGGCCTGTTCGCCGAGGATCAGCACGGCCAGCGCGAGCCGATCCCGCACACGCACCTCGGCCAGACCGCAGACCTGATCGTGGTCGCGCCGGCCACCGCCAAGCTGCTCGGCAAGTACGCGGCCGGCATCTCCGACGACCTGCTCACCGCCACGCTGCTCGCGACCCGTGCGCCGGTGCTCGTCGCCCCGGCCATGCACACGGAGATGTGGGAGCACCCTGCGGTGCAGGAGAACCTCGCCACGCTGCGCCGACGCGGGGTGCACGTGATCGACCCCGAGTCGGGGCGGCTCGCGGGTGGCGACGTGGGGGAGGGGCGTCTCGCGGACGTCGCACGGATCGTCGAGGCTGCCGACGACGTCATCTCGGTGGGGCAGGACCTGGCCGGAGTGCGCATCCTCATCACCGCCGGAGGCACGCGGGAGCCGATCGATGCGGTGCGGGTGATCACGAACCGATCGTCGGGCAAGCAGGGCTACGCGGTGGCCGAGGTCGCCGCCCGTCGGGGGGCTGCGGTCACCCTCGTCACCACCATCGGCCGCCCCGCACCCCCGAGCGTCGAGATCGTCTCCGTGCAGACCGCCGCCGAGATGCAGGACGCGGTCATGTCGCGAGCCGCCGACCACGACGTGATCGTCATGGCGGCCGCCATCGCGGACTTCCGCCCGAAGGCACCGCCCGAGCGCAAGCTGAAGAAGCACGAGGGCATCCCCGAGATCATCCTCGAGCCCACGCACGACTTCTCCGTCGACCTCGGGAAGGCGAAGCACGCGGGCCAGGTGCTCGTCGGCTTCGCCGCCGAGACCGAGCACCTCGAGGAGAACGCCGAGCGCAAGTTGCATGCGAAGCACCTCGACCTCATCGTCGCCAACAACGTCGCGCAGTCCGACGCCGGGTTCGAGGTCGACACCAACCGCGCCGTGATCCTCGACGCCGACGGTGGCGCCGATGCCATCCCGCTCATCCCCAAAACAGAGCTTGCGGGGATCATCCTCGATAGGGTCGCAGCCCTGTTGCAGCTCCACCAACAACCTTCCCCTCCCCGAAAGAAGTAGCTGGCGATGCCGGAAACGTTCACCTTCACGTCGGAATCGGTCACTGAGGGCCACCCCGACAAGATGTCCGACCAGATCAGTGACGCGGTCCTCGACGCGATCTTCGAGCAGGATCCGCAGAGCCGCGTCGCGTGCGAGACCCTGTGCACCACCGGATTGGTGGTGGTGGCAGGCGAGATCTCGACGCAGGCGAACATCGACTACCAGCGCGTGGTGCGCGACACCGTGCGCGGCATCGGGTACTCGAGCTCGACGTCGGGCTTCGACGGCAACACGTGCGCGGTGGTCACCTCGATCGGCCAGCAGTCACCCGACATCGCCCAGGGCGTCGACAAGGCGAAGGAGATCCGCGACGGCCTCGACGACCGCTTCGACGAAGTGGGCGCGGGCGACCAGGGGATGATGTTCGGGTACGCGTGCGACGACACGCCCGACCTCATGCCCATGCCGATCTGGCTCGCGCACCGGCTGGCCAAGCAGCTCGCCACCGTCCGCAAGGACCGCACCCTCGAGTACCTCCGTCCCGACGGCAAGACGCAGGTGTCGATCGTCTACTCGGACGGCAAGCCGGTCTCGCTCTCGACCGTCCTCATCTCGAGCCAGCACGCGCCGGGCATCGACATCGACGGGCAGATGAAGTCGGACCTGATCGAGCACGTGATCCGGCCGCTGCTGCCCGAGCAGTTCGCCGACGACGACTTCGAGGTCCTCTGCAACCCCACCGGCGCGTTCGAGCTCGGTGGGCCGCACGCCGACTGCGGGCTCACCGGCCGCAAGATCATCGTCGACACGTACGGCGGCATGGCCCGTCACGGTGGTGGCGCGTTCAGCGGCAAGGACCCGACGAAGGTCGACCGCTCCGCGGCCTACGCGGTGCGTCACGTGGCGAAGAACGTGGTCGCGGCCGGGATCGCCAAGCGCTGCGAGGTGCAGGTCGCGTACGCGATCGGCGTCGCCCATCCGGTGTCGGTGATGGTCGAGACGTTCGGCACCTCGGAGATCGATCCGCAGAAGCTGCCGGCGTTGATCCACGACTTCTTCGACCTTCGCCCCGCCGCGATCATCGAGCGTCTCGACCTGCGCCGCCCGATCTACCAGAACACGGCGGCGTACGGTCACTTCGGTCGCAGCGACCGCGACTTCACGTGGGAGCGCACCGACGCGGCCGACGAGCTCGCCGCCGCCGCCAAAGCCCTCGCCTGAGCTTGGCCTCCTTCTCCGTTCAGCCACGGAGGCGGCCCGCCGATCCGCCATGGAGACGGCGCTGAGTTGATGCGTGTGTGCCGGGTGCAACCGGACGTTGCCGCGGTGCGGCGCGCGTTCGAGTATCTGGTCCCCGACGATCTCGCGCCCGTGGTGCGGGTGGGCACGGTGGTGCGGGTGCCGCTGCACGGGAGGCGGGTGCGCGGCTGGGTGCTCGACGCCGATGTCGCGGCGGACGCGATCGAAGCACCGCGGGAACGGTTGCGCCCGATCCTGGCGGCGGTGTCGGCGGGACCGCCGCCCGACGTCGTCGACCTCTGTCGGTGGGCCGCCTGGCGCTGGGCCGGGCCGGTCGCCACCTTCCTGCGCGCCGCGTCGCCACCGAACGTGCTCGACGTGGGCGCGCAGCCCGACGTGGGCGCCGCGGTGTATCCGGCGCGTCTCGAGCCCGGACACCCCTGGGCGGACGACGCGCTGATCGTGACCGCGCCGACGAGCGCGATCGCGCTCCAACCCCTCGCCGCGCCCGAGGGCTCCACGCTCGTTCTCGTTCCGTCGGCCGCGGCCGGCGAGGTGCTCGCGCGCGCGTTCGTGGCCGACGGGCGCGACGTGGTCCAGCTCTTCTCCGATCAGTCCGCCGCCGACCTCACACGCTCCTGGGACCGCGCTCGGGCAGGGGCCTGCGTGGTCGTGGGTGGTCGTGCCGCGGTGTGGGCACCGGTCCCGGATCTCGCGACGGTGATCGTGCTCGACGAACGCGACGAGGCCTTCGACGACGAGCGGGCACCCACGTGGAACGCACGCGACGTGGCACTCGAGCGGGCACGCCGCGCCGGTGCATCGGTGCGGATGATCACGCCCGCGCCGTCGGTCGAAGCGCTCGTTGCGTTCGGTGACCACGAGCCTCCGGTGGGAGTCGGTGGCATCCGAGGTGGTTGGCCTCGGGTCGAGGTGGTCGACGTGCGCGACCAGGAGCCCGGGCAGGCGCTCGTCACCCGCGAGCTCGCCGACGCGCTGCACCGGACCGTCGACGCGGGTGCTCGCGCGGTGTGCGTGTTGAATCGCCGCGGACGGGCGCGCCTCCTCGCTTGTCGCACCTGTCGTGAGCTCACCCGCTGTGAACGCTGCGGCGCGACGGTGCATGAAGAAGCCAGAGGTGGTGAGGGTGGTCTCGCGTGCACGGTGTGCGACACCGTGCGACCGGTGGTGTGCCTGCACTGTCACGGCACGCGGTTGCGCCCGGTGAAGCCGGGGGTCGCGCACGTGCGCGACGACCTAGCGGCGCTCCTGCCGCGGGTCGCGGTCGACGTGGTGGAAGCGTCGACCGTGGGCACACCCAGCGCACCGGTCGTGGTCGGGACCGAGGCGGTGTTGCACCGTGTCGCGGCCGACCCTGGCAATCCTGTCGGTGTCGTCGCCTACCTCGAGCTCGACCAGGAGCTCCTCGCGCCACGAAGTCGCGCGGCCGAGCAGGCACTCTGGCTGCTCGTCCGCGGCGCGCGCCTCCTCGGCGCACACCTTCTCGGCGCGGACCCTGCGCCGCCGGGGGTGCTGTTGCTCCAGACCAGGGTGCCCGACCACGAGGTGGTCGTCGCCGCGCAGCGCGGCGACACCGTGTCGGTCGCACTCGCCGATCGGGTGCAACGTCAGCAACTCGGCTTTCCGCCGTTCGGAGGGCTCGCCGCGCTGAGTGGGGAGCCCGCGGCCGTCGCCCACGCCTGCAGCGCACTTCGGAGTGGCGCACTTCGGAGTGGCGCACTTCGGGGTGACGCGGTCAGTGGCACCGGGGTGACCGTGCTCGGACCGGTGGACGACGGGCGCCGCGCGCTGGTGCGCGCCCCGACATGGGATCGGCTCGCCGACGCGCTGGGCACACCGGAGGTCGACGCCGCGCACGCGATCGGCCGCCTCCGGGTCGATGTCGACCCCCGGCGAATCTGAGGCCGCTGGTACCCTGGTCGGCCGTGACCGGCTACGCGCTCCGCTTCTTCGGCGATCCCGTGTTGAAGCAGCCCGCGCGCGCCGTCGAGGAGATCACGCCTGATCTCATCCCGCTCGTGCACGGCATGTACGCCACGATGGAGGAAGCGGAGGGCGTCGGGCTCGCCGCGCCGCAAGTGGGAGTGCGCAAGCGGCTCTTCACCTACGACCTGCACGAAGGCGACGGCCCGGGCGTGGTGATCAACCCGGAGATCGTCGAGACCTCGGGTGAGATCATGTCCGACGAGGGCTGCCTCTCGGTGCCCGGGTTCCGCTTCGAGATCGTGCGAGCCGAACGCGTCACCATGCGCGGCCTCGACCTCGACGGCCGTGAGATCGTGCTCGAAGGCGACGACCTGCTGGCCCGGATGATCCAGCACGAGATCGACCACCTCGACGGCGTCCTGCTCCTCGATCGGCTCGACCCCGAGGTGCGCCGTGAGGTCATGCGGGAGATCCGCCTGCAGGAGCTCCCCGCCGGCGTCGACCGGCACTGACTGGTCGCACGGGCGTCACCGGCGCGTCCGCGCCGCCGACCCGCGCTCCGCTCGAGCCACCCATGCGCCTCGTCTACTTCGGCACCCCCGCTGCCTCGGTCCCGCCACTGCGCGCGCTCCAGCGCGCCGGGCACGAGATCGCGTTCGTCGTCACCCAGCCCGACCGGCGCCGAGGTCGCGGGAACGCGGTGGTCCCGAGCCCCGTGAAGGAAGCCGCGGTCGAGCTCGGGCTGCCGGTGCTGACGCCGCGCCGTGCCCGAGAGGTGGTCGACGATGTCGCGTCCAGCGGTGCCGAGCTCGGGGTGGTCGTCGCGTTCGGGCAGCTGCTCCCCGCTGCGTTGCTCGACGCGCTCCCGCGCGGCTTCGTGAACGTGCACTTCTCGTTGCTGCCGCGCTGGCGCGGCGCGGCGCCCGTCGAGCGCGCACTGCTCGCCGGTGATGCCGAGACGGGCGTCACGATCATGCAGCTCGACGAGGGCCTCGACACCGGGCCCGTCTACTCGCGCGCGACCACGCGCATCGGACCCGACGAGACGGCGGGCGACGTGACCACGGCCTTGGTGCTGCTCGGTGCCGACCTCCTCGTCGCCACGCTCCCGGAGATCCCGACGCGCGCGCCCGAACCCCAGCAGGGCGAGCCCACCTACGCCGACAAGCTCACCGTGGAGGAGTTCGAGTTGCACTTCGACGCGCCGGTCGACGAGCTGGTGCGCATGGTGCGCGCGGGGAACCCACGGCCAGGCGCATGGACGACCGTGCACGGCGCGCGCGTCAAGGTGTGGCGGGCGCAGATCGGCGCCGACGGCGAGTTCGAAGCGCTCGAGGTGCAGCCCGAGGGCAAGCCCCGCATGGCAGCCGACGCGTGGGCTCGCGGTCTCCGCGACGGCGCACCGCCATGGGGAACCTGAGATGAGCCACAGCTCGGTTCGGCTGCTCGCGCTCGACGCGCTCGTGCGCATCGACGACGGCGCCTACGCGCACATCCTCGTCCCGGAGATGCTACGGAGCTCCACCCTGGAAGATCGCGACCGAGCGTTCGTCACCGAGCTCGTGTACGGAACGGTGCGCGCACAGCGTCGCATCGACGACCTCGTGGGCCGCGTCTCCAAGCGTCCGGTGCGACGCCTCGATCCGCCGGTGCGCGCCGCCGTGCGCCTCGGTGCCTATCAGCTGTTGCAGGGTGTTCCCGCGCACGCCGCAGTGAGCGAGACCGTGGACGCGGTGGCGAAGCGCTCCCCGCGCGCGCGTGGCTTCACGAACGGCGTGCTGCGCGGCCTCACGCGTCTCGGTCCTCCGTGGCCCGAACCCGACGATGCGGCCGTCGCCCTCTCGTATCCCGACTGGCTGGTCGAGCGGCTCACCCAGGATCTCGGCGCCGACGACGCCCTCGGCGCGCTCGCCGCGATGAACGAGCCCGCCGCGCTCACGGTGCGGCCGAACCAGCGCGTGGTCACCGCCGACGCGGTCGAAGCGGAGTTCCGCTCACTTGCGATCGAGGTGGCGCGGGGCGAGCTCGTGCACGACGCGCTGGTCGTGCGCGGCGTCGGCGACCCGGCGCGCCTGGCAGCGGTCAAGGACGGACGGGCCACCCCGCAGGACCAGGGAAGTCAGGCAATCGTCCACGTGCTCGACCCGCAGCCGGGGGAGCGGGTGGCCGATCTGGCTGCTGCGCCGGGTGGCAAGTCGGGCGCGATCGCGGAGCGGGTGGGCGACGACGGCGTGGTCGCGGCGGTCGACCTCGATCCGGGTCGGTTGCGCCTCGTCGCCGATGCGGCCCGCCGGCTCGCGCTGCCCTGGGTGTTCCCGATCGTCGCCGACGCCCGCCACCTCCCGCTCGTGCCGCGCGGCTTCGACCGCGTGTTGCTCGACGCGCCCTGCAGTGGGCTCGGCGTGCTCCGGCGCCGCGCCGACGCGCGCTGGCGCGTGTCGGCAGCCGGCATCGACGAGCTCGCGGCGTTGCAACGTTCGCTGCTCGGCGCCGCCGCCGACCTCGTCCGTGATGGCGGCGTGCTCGTGTACTCGGTGTGCACGCTCACGGCGGCCGAGACCGTCGAGGTCGACGCGTGGGCGGCCGAGCAGCTCCCTGGGTTCACGGCGCTCGTGCCGCCGACGGCGCCGTGGCAGCCCGTGGGTCGCGGCGCACGGTTGCTGCCGCAGGCCACGGGCACCGATGGCATGTACGTGCTCGTGTTGCAACGCACGTCCTGACCAGGACCCACGTCGAGGCGAGCACGCAGGCCCGGCGAGCACGCACGTCCCAGCGAGGGGGCGCGCGGTACGTTGGCCCGATGGTGAAGCTCGCACCGTCGATCTTGTCGGCCGACTTCGCGCGGCTCGGCCACGACGTCGACCGGGTCGCCGCCGAGGCCGATCTCCTCCACGTCGACGTGATGGACGGCCACTTCGTACCGAACCTCACGATCGGGCCACCGGTCGTGAAGTCGCTCCGGGCCCACACCGACCTGTTCCTCGACTGCCACCTCATGGTCGACAACCCGCAGGTGCTCCTCGCCGACTTCGCCGCCGCGGGCGCCGATCGCTGCATCGTGCACGTGGAGCTCGGCGATCCCCGTCCGCTGTTCCGCGAGCTCCGCGACCTCGAGGTCGGGGTCGGGCTGGTGCTCAACCCCGGGACCGACGTCGACGCCGTGCTCCCGCACCTCGGCGAGATCGACCTCCTGCTGTTCATGACGGTGAACCCCGGGTGGGGTGGTCAGGCTTTCATCCCGGAGGTGCTCGACAAGATCGTGCGGGCCAGCGCCGAGATCTCGAACGGCGGCCATGCGGTCGAGATCGAGGTCGACGGCGGGATCAACGTCGACACCGCGCCGCTCGCGGTTGCGGCGGGCGCCGACATCCTCGTCGCGGGCAGCGCGGTGTTCGGCGCCGACGACCCCGCCGCAGCCGCCCGTGCCATCCGCGCCGCCGGCGCGTCCGGCATGGCACCGGTCGCCTCGTCGTGACCGAGAGCGAGACCGAGCTGCGCGCCAAGGTCCTGGTCGTGTCCGACGGGGTGATCGCGGGCACGCGCACCGACGCTGCCGGCCCCAAGGTGGTCACCCGGCTGGTCGAGGCCGGGTTCGACGTGGTCGCGCACGAGGTCACGAGCGACGGGATCGACGAGGTCGCGTTCGCGCTGCGCGAGCTCGCGATCGGCTTCGCGGGCCTCGTGGTCACCACGGGCGGCACCGGCTTCGGGCCGCGCGATCTCACCCCCGAAGGCACCCGGATGGTGATCGACCGGGAGGCGCCGGGCATGGCGGAGGCGATGCGCCGAGCCAGCGACTCCCCGGGCAAGCCGTTCGGCATGCTCGGTCGCGGGATGTGCGGCACGACGGGCGCGGCGTTGATCTGCAACCTCCCCGGATCGAGCAGCGGTGCAGTCGAGTGCCTCGAAGCGATCCTGCCCGCTGTGCCCCACGCCCTCGACCTGCTCGCCGGCGGTCGCCCGCACTGAGCTGCCCGCACTGAG
>JBEVIU010000157.1:0-6413 GCA_040510575.1 Acidimicrobiia bacterium
GGGGGCCCGCTGCCGCTTCCGGGTGCTCGCGCTTCCCGTGCGTGACTAACCCCCCCACCCCCCCGGGCACCCCCTCGCGCACCCCGGGCGCCCCGACGATGTCGAGCGCGCACGTCTCGCTCGCGAGCACCCAGCCGCCGTCGGGCAGCAGCCCGAGCACGAGGGGCCAGAAGCCGTGCGGGTCGCGCACGCCGATCAAGTGCGCCTCGTCCATGAGCACGAAGGAGAACCCGCCTTCGAGCTTCGGCAGCACCCGCTCCAACGCGTGCTCGAGGTCGCGACCGTCAGAGCGCGGCTCACCCGGGTACGCGGCCGCGACGAGCTCGGCGACGAGTGCGGAGTCGCTCGTGGAATCGAGTCGGCGCTCGGTCGGCAGCATGCCCGGGAGCATCCCCGCGGCCGCGGCCAACTGCTCGGTGTTGGTGAGGTTGCCGTTGTGACCGAGCGCGAAGCCCGCGTCACCCACCGACCGGTACACCGGCTGCGCGTTGCGCCAGGTGCTCGAACCGGTGGTGGAGTAGCGAACGTGGCCGATCGCGAGATGGCCGTCGAGCGGCGCGAGCCGGCGCTCGTCGAACACCTGGGTGACGAGGCCCATGTCCTTCACCACGGTGACGAACTCGCCGTCGCTGACCGCGATCCCCGCCGACTCCTGGCCCCGGTGCTGGAGTGCGTAGAGGCCGAGGTAGGCGAGGTTGGACACCGGTTGCCCGGGGGCGTAGACGCCGAAGACGCCACACGCGTGGCCGACCTGGGGCTCCATGTGCTCCTCAGTATCCCATCACGAGCTGCATCGGAACCGAAGCAGGCGGAATCGCGTACAAGCTCTTACCGGCAACGTCATACCGGGGCCGGTTCGTTCCCCAGGGCACGGGGAATGGCGTCGCGCCACGCGGCGGCGGCCTCGGTGAGGGCGACATCGAAGGCGTGAGGGGCCACGAGCCGGTCTCCACCGGCGCGGCCGATCGCGGTGGCCGGTACCCCGGCATCGCCAGCGCGCGCGAGCACGGCGTCGACCCGATCCGACTCGACCGACAGCACCACACGGGACGTCGACTCGGAGAACCACGCCACGGCCTCGGCCTCCAGCGTGAGATGCGCGCCGGTGTCGCCGGCGATCGCCATCTCCGCGATCGCGACGGCGAGCCCGCCGTCGGAGCAGTCGTGGACACCGCCGACGATCCGGTCGCGCACGAGGGCGGTGACGAGATCGTGCAGCGCGATCGCGACCGGGAGGTCGACGGTGGGCGGCACGCCACCGCGGAGACCGTGACGGGTCGCCCATTCCGATCCACCGAGCTCGGCGCGCGTGTTGCCGAGCACCAGGATGCTGTGCCCTGACACCAGCGCAGCCGGGGGTGGCACGTCGGTGAGCGATTCGATCACGCCGACGAGGCCGACCACTGGCGTGGGGTCGATGTCGCGGCCGCGCGACTCGTTGTAGAAGCTCACGTTGCCGCCGACGACCGGGATCCCGAGCGCGCGGCACGCGGCGCTCATCCCGTCGACCGCCTCGGCAAACTGCCACATCACCTCGGGATGCTCGGGGTTCCCGAAGTTGAGGCAGTTGACGAGCGCGCGCGGTGTGGCGCCCACGCACGCCAGGTTGCGCGCGGCCTCGACCACGGCCAGCTGCGCGCCCACCGAAGGATCGAGCGCGCAGAACCTCGCCTTGCCGTCGGTGACGAGCGCGAGCGCGCGTGTGGTGTCGGGGAGACGCAGCACCGTGGCGTCGCCACCCGGACCGACCACCGTGTTGAGGAAGAGCTGGTGGTCGTACTGGCGGTACACCCACGACTTGTCGGCGATGGTCGGCGCGGCGAGGAGGTGGAGCAACTCGTCGGAGAGGTCGGAGCCGGCGGGGAAACGTGGGGCGAGCTCGATCGCGGGATCGGCCGCCTGCACGGCCGCGAGCTGCTCGGGCACGGCGACCGGGCGGTCGTACACGGGCCCGTCACCCAGGCTCTCCACCGGCACGTCGGCGACCGGCGCGGCGTCGGACGATCCAGGCGAGGGGGCGTCGCCACGCGGCGGCGCCGGGTTCGCGCCGGGCACGCCGATGGCGTCGAAGCGGCCGTCGAACACGCGGAAGCGGGCCGTGTCGGTGACGCGTCCGATCACCGACGCCCGGATCTCCCACCGCCGGCACAGCTCGAGGACCGGCTCGAGGTTCTCCGGCGTGACGATCGCGAGCATCCGCTCCTGGCTCTCGGAGGTCATGATCTCCACCGCGTTCATGCCCGGCTCGCGCTTCGCGATGCGCGCCAGGTCGACGTCCATTCCCGCGCCGGTCTTGGCCGCCGTCTCCGACGCCGCACACGAGATCCCCGCCGCACCGAGGTCTTGCACGCCGATGGCGAGGCCGGCGTCGAGCAGCTCGAGGCACGCCTCGATGCACCGCTTCTCCTCGAAGGGGTCGCCGACCTGCACCGACGGCCGCTTGGCCTCGGAGCCCTCCTCGAAGCCAGCGGACGCGAGCACGCTCGCACCGCCGATGCCATCGCGTCCGGTGGCCGAGCCCAGCAACACCGCGAGGTTGCCGTCGCCCTCGGCCTTCGCGAGCACGAGGCGGTCGACCGGGAGCACGCCGAGGCACAGCACGTTCACGAGCGGGTTCTCGGTGTAGCACTCGTCGAACACGACCTCGCCGCCCACCGTCGGCACCCCGACCGCGTTGCCGTAGCCGCTGATCCCCGCGACGACGCCGTCGAAGAGGTAGCGCGTGCGGGCGTCGTCGAGCGGACCGAAGCGCAGCGGATCCATCAATGCGATCGGTCGCGCGCCCATCGAGAAGATGTCGCGGATGATGCCGCCGACGCCGGTTGCCGCGCCCTGGTAGGGCTCGACCGCGGACGGGTGGTTGTGGCTCTCGATCCGAAGGGCGACCGCGAGGCCGTCGCCCACGTCGATGACGCCGGCACCTTCCCCGGGCCCGACGAGCACCCACGGCGCAACGGTGGGGAACCGGCCGAGGTATCGCTTCGACGACTTGTACGAACAGTGCTCCGACCACATGACCGCGTACATCGCGAGCTCGAGCTCGGACGGCTCGCGGTCGAGCAGTTCCACGATCGCCGCGAGCTCGTCGTCGGTGAGGCCGAGCCTGCGGTGCAACGGCTCCGCGTCGTCGGGTTCGGCAGCGGCAGAGGATGCGATGACGGGCTCCGGCGGGGGTCGGGGTCGCGCACATCCTACCGGTTCCCGTGCATTGGCCTTTTGCTCCGGCCCTTATTTCACGACAGTGACTGTCGAATGCCGTTGTGATAGAACCATCGCGACGGTGTTATCGGGGGCGGGTTCACCTCATCATTGATTTCCACTGTCTGTTTGATTGGAAGGTCGAGCACCATGGCAAAGGCGAAGCGGTCCATGTCGGATGAACACAAAGCGGCACTCGCCGAGGGCCGCACCGAAGGCCGGGCGGTCAAGGCCTATCTGGAAGCGCTCGACAAGAATCGCCCCAAGCGTGGCCGCAAGCGCACCCCGGATTCGATCAAGAAGCGGCTCAACGCCATCGATGGCGAGCTTGCCGACGCATCGCCGATCCATCGTCTTCAGCTCATCCAGGAACGTATGGATCTCGGCAAGGAGCTGGCCACCATGGACACCAAGGTCGACCTCTCCGCGCTCGAGGGGGCGTTCGTGAAGACTGCGGGTGGCTACGCCGATCGCAAGGGGATCTCCTACGCGGCGTGGCGGGAGCTGGGCGTGCCCGCCGACGTGCTGAAGCGAGCCGGAATCAGCCGCTGAGCACCGGCTGGCCGGCTGCCGCGAGCAGCGACTGCAACAGCACGACCCCGTCCGCGGAGCCGAGCAACGGATCGCTGGCCCGTTCGGGATGCGGCATCAGGCCAACGACGTTGCCCGCATCGTTCGCGATGCCGGCGATGTCGTCGAGGCTGCCGTTGGGATTGTCGACGTAGCGCACCACGACCCGATCGTCGTCGCGCAGACGACGCAACGTGTCGGGATCGCACACGTAGTTGCCCTCGAAGTGGTTGATCGGCACGCGGAGCACCGAGCCCGGGGTGGCGAGGCCGGTGAGCACCGACCGGTTCGTCTCCACACGGAGCTCGATCGTTTGGCACAGGAACCGCAGCCCTGCGTTCTTCTGCAGCGCGCCGGGGAGCAGGCCTGCCTCCGTGAGCACCTGGAAGCCGTTGCAGATCCCGACCACCGGGCCACCGTCGGCAGCGAAGGCCGACACCGCGGTCATGACGGGCGAGAACCGCGCGATCGCGCCGGTGCGGAGGTAGTCGCCGTGGGCGAACCCGCCGGGGACGACCACCGCGTCGCAGCCGCCGACCGATGCGTCGCCGTGCCACAGGAGCGTCGCGTTCGCGCCGAGGTGCTCGACCGCCCGCACCACGTCGAGCTCGCAGTTGGTCCCCGGGAACAGCACCACGCCGACGCGAGCGCTCACGAGCGGGCCTCGGCCACGTCTGCGGCGAGCTCGACGGTGTAGAGCTCGATCACTGGATTCGCGAGGAGCTGACGACACATCTCGTCGACCTGCGCGCGGGCCTCGTCTTCCGAATCGGCGTCGAGCGCGAGGCGGATGGTCTTCGCGATCGACACCCCGGACACGTTGTCGTAACCCAACGCGGGGAGCGCGCGCTCCACCGTCGCCCCCGCAGGGTCGAGCACGCCGGGAAGGTGGGTGACGTCGATCCGCACCGCGTAGCGCACGCTCACTCCTCGTTCGCGAACCAGGTGTCGAAGCTCTCGCCGGTGATCGCCTCGTAGGCCTCGACGTAGCGGGCCCGCGTGCCCTCGATCACCGATTCGGGCAGGCGGGGCGGAGGGGGCTCGTGGTTCCACCCCAACTTGTTGTAGTGGTCACGCACGAACTGCTTGTCGAAGGAGCGCGGCGACGTGCCCACCGCGTACTCCTCCGCCGCCCAGTAGCGCGAGGAGTCGGGCGTGAGCATCTCGTCGATCACCAGGAGCGAGTCGTCGATCGTGCCGAACTCGAGCTTCGTGTCGGCGAGGATGAGCCCTCGCTCCTCGGCGTGCGCCGCACCGAACTCGTAGATCCGCAGGGTCAGGTCGCGAAGCTGCTCGAACCGCTCTGCGCCGACCAACTCGGCGGCCTCGGCGTCGGTGAGCGGGAGGTCGTGACCCTCCTCCGCCTTGCTCGTCGGTGTGAACAGCGGCTCGGGCAAGCGCTCGGCCTGCTGCAGTCCGGTCGGGAGCGTGTGGCCCTGCACCGCGCCGGTGTCCTGATAGGCGTCCCAGGCGGCGCCGAACAGGTAACCGCGCGCGACACACTCGAGCCGCACCGGGCGGGCGGCCTTCACGAGCATCGCCCGTCCGGCGACATCGGCGCCTGCTGTCTCCGGGAAGTCGGTGGGGTCGGACGACACGAGGTGGTTCGGCGCGAGATGCGCGGTCTGCTCGAACCAGTAGGTGGACAACGCGGTGAGCACGCGGCCCTTGTCGGGCACCGGGTCGTCGAGCACGACGTCGAACACCGAGATCCGATCCGACGCGACGACCAGCATGCGATCGTGGTCGACTTCGTAGAGCTCACGCACCTTGCCCGTGTAGTGGTGCGGGAGCGCGACGTGGCTCACAGCGCGTCGACCGCCCGCGCCGCGTTGAGCGTGGCGTGCCGGAGATCGAAGCAGGCGTCGAGCCGCTCTGCGCTCAGGTGCGCAGCGACATCGGTGTCGTCGGCGAGCACGTCGCGGAACGGTCGACGTTCCTCCCACGTGCGCGTGGCGGCCCGTTGCACCATCCGGTACGCCTCGTCGCGGGCGAGCCCCGACTCGACCAGCGCGAGGAGCACCGTCTCGCTGAACACCAGGCCGAACGACGAGTCGAGGTTCTCGAGCATGCGATCGGTGTGCACGATCAGACCGGCGGCGATCGCGGCGAAGCGCTTGGCCATGTAGTACGTGAGGACGAGCGAATCGGTGAGCACGATGCGCTCGACCGACGAGTGCGACATGTCGCGCTCGTGCCACAGGGCCACGTTCTCCAGACCGGCGACGAGGTTGCCGCGCAGCACGCGAGCGAGTCCGCAGAGCTGCTCGGAACGCCACGGGTTGCGCTTGTGCGGCATCGCGCTGGAGCCCTTCTGCGCGCCGGCGGCGAACGGCTCCTGGACCTCACTCACCTCCGTGCGCTGGAGGTGACGAACCTCGAGCGCGAACGCTTCGATCGACGAGCCGAGCGCCGCGCACGCGTAGAGCAGCTCCGCGTGCGCGTCGCGGGCGAGCACCTGGGTCGACGGCACGGGCCGGAGGCCCAACTGCTCACACACGTACTCCTCGACGCGGGGGTCGACGTTGGCGAACGACCCGACGGCACCCGACAGCTTGCCGATCGCGACGGCTTCGCGCGCCCGCTCGAGCCGTTGACGATCTCGGCGCAGCTGGAGCGCCCACAGCGCGACCTTGGCGCCGAAC
>JBEVIU010000158.1:0-5452 GCA_040510575.1 Acidimicrobiia bacterium
GCGTCGAGGACTTCGCCGAGTTCCTGATGGTGTTGGCGAGGAACGCGATCCCGTGGAGCCTCGTCGGCTTCCCGGCGATCAGCGTGCCCGCCGGCACGGTCGACGGCCTCCCGGTCGGGATGCAGTTCGTCGCCCCACCCGGCGGCGAAGCCGCACTCGTGCGCATCGCCCGAGCCTTCGAAGGGGCGACGGCGAAGCTGTGATCGGCGAAGGCGCGAGCACGTGGCCCTGATCAGGCCGCGGTGATCACGCGACGCGGGTGAGCTCCACCTTCACTTCGAGACTGCGGCTCGGACCCCCGTGGTACACGCCCTTGAGTGGCGTCACGTCGGTGTAGTCGCGACCGCGTGCCACGAGCACGTGACGCTCGGCGACGGCCGAGCCGCTGGTCGGATCCACGGGGTGCCAGTCGCCGACCCACGCTTCGAGCCACGCGTGGCCCTCCCCCACGTGGGGCTCCCCGATCGTCGCATCCTTGTGTGGGTGCAGGTACCCGGACGCGTAGCGGGCGGGGATCCCCGCGGCGCGGAGGATCGCGAGGCCGAGGTGCACGTAGTCCTGGCACACGCCGCGACCCGCCTTGAGCACCTGCACCGCCGTCGTGGTGACGTTCGTCCACCCGAGCTCGTACTCGACGTGCTCGCGCAGCCAGGTGCCGAGCAGCTCCAGCGCGGCGGCCGGGGTCGGCGCGGTGCGGAGCTCGGCCGCCACGGTGCGGATGGTGTCGTCGGCCGTGGTGATCGGCGTGGTGTGGAGGTACTCATAGAGCCGGTCCTGCAGCCCGCGCGAGTCGAGATCCTCCCAGGCGACGGTGGTGTCGATCTCCGGCGTGCGCGCGGCGGTCTCCACCAGGGACGTGCCGACCACACTGAGCTTCTTGTGCACCCCGTGCAGGTCGAACGCGTGCACACGGCTGCCCCAGTAGTCGCGGTAGCGATACAGGTTGGCGGCCGGGTCGACGACCACCCGGTGCTCGAGGGTGAACTGATGCGCGGTGTCGAGCGGCGAGATGCGCGCTTCGTTGTACGACGCGTGCACGACGTCGGCGTACTGGTAGGTGGTCTCGTGCCTGATGCGCAGGCGCCACGACATGTCACACGCTCCATTCGATGACGTGTGTCTCCCGGAAGTACCGCCGCGCGACCGCGGCATGGACCTCGCCACACTGCTGCTGAAGGCGTTCGAGGAAGCGCGGCAGATCGTGCATCGCGTCGTCGATGTCGAGGAACTCCAGCTCGGCGCGGATCGGCCCCAAGCGGCGGCGCGCCTCGTCGTCGACGCCGGCGCGGCCTGCACTCGGGTCGAGATCACCGAGGCGCTGCTCGGCCGTGGTCAGCGCGTGGTGGACCGAACGCGGGAACAGGCGGTCGAGCAGGAGGAACTCCACCACGGTCGACGCCTCGACCGCGTGGCGGTACGTACGCAGATACGCCTCGTACGCGGAACAGCTGCGCAACGTGGTGGTCCAACCGGTGCGACCGAACGCGTCGCCGTAGCGCGCCGAGAGAAGTCGCGACGTCATGTCGGCTCGCTCGAGGCTGCGACCGAGCAGCAGGAAGCGCCAGCCGTCGTCGCGGCTCATGGTCGAATCGACCAGCCCGGTGTACGCGGCCGTGCGATCGCGAATCCAACCGAAGAAGTCGTGGCGCAGCGGTCCGCGGCGGCGGACGCGAGTGCTCATCTCGCGGTACGTCGTGTTGAAGGTCTCCCAGAGCTCCGACGAGAGCACTTCCCGAGCGCCGCGCGCGTTCTCCCAGGCGGCGCCGATCGAGCACGCGATCGATCCCGAGAACGTGAGATCCTGCGCGAGCAGCTGGGTCACGGTGGCGGCGTCGGGATCAGGACCGACCGCGTCGGGGGCCGCGCCCATCGCGTCGAGCAACGACCGACACACCGAGCCTTCGTCGGCACGTCGGTCCTCGAGGAGCAGGTGGTAGTGCACGTCGAGGAGGCGCGCGGTGTCTTCGGCGCGCTCCATGTACCGCCCGATCCAGTACAACGACTCCGCGAGCCGGCTCAGCACGGTCGCTCCCCCGCGCCGCTCTCGATCTCGCTCTCGTCTTCCTGCTGCTGTTGCTGTTGTTGCTGCTGCGGCGCGTCGCGATCCTGGAACGGACCGAGCGCCGGTGCCCGCGACGGGCGCGCCGCGGGTCCGGGCGTGGTCGGCGTCGGCGACGCCTCACGACCGTCGCCGCTCGACGCGAGGATCCACGTGTCCTTGGACCCGCCACCCTGGCTCGAGTTCACCACCAGGCTGTGCTCCGGCAGCGCGACCCGCGTGAGGCCCCCGGGCACCACCCACACCTCACGCCCGTCTGACACGGCGAAGGGGCGGAGGTCGAGGTGGCGTGCACCCATCTTGCCGTCGACGTACGTCGGCGCGGTCGACAACGCGACCGGCTCCTGCGCGATCCACCCGCGCGGGTCCGCGCGCACCTTCACCGCCAGCTCGAGCAGCGTCTCCTCGCTGGCCGCGGGCCCGATCACGAGGCCGTACCCGCCGGAGCCGTCGACCGGCTTGAACACGAGCGAGTCGACGCGGGACAGCGCCCACTCGCACACCTCCTCGTCTTCGAGGCGGTAGGTCTCGACGTTGGCGAGAATCGGCACCTCACCCAGGTAGTACTCGATCATGGCGGGCACGAACGGGTAGATGGCCTTGTCGTCGGCGACCCCGTTGCCTGGCGCGTTGGCGATGGTCACGTGTCCGGCGCGGGCAGCGTTGACGATGCCGGCACACCCGAGCACCGATTCGGCGCGGAAGTGCAACGGGTCGAGGAATTCGTCGTCGACGCGCCGGTAGACGACATCGACGCGTTGCTCGCCGCCGGTGGTGCGCATGTAGACGTACTGGTCGCGACACACGAGGTCGCGTCCCTCAACCAGCTCGACGCCCATCTGCCGGGCGAGGAACGAGTGCTCGAAGTAGGCAGAGTTGTGCACGCCGGGTGTGAGCACGACCACACACGGGTCGTCGACACCGGTCGGCGCGGTGGCGCGCAGCGACGACACCAGCTTCTGGGGGTAGTCGGCGACGCGACGAATGCGGTGGCTCGTGAACAGCTCGGGGAACACGTGCGTCATGGCGCGTCGGTTCTCGATCACGTACGAGATGCCCGACGGCGTACGCAGGTTGTCCTCGAGCACGCGGAAGCTGCCCGCCGCGTCGCGCACCAGGTCGATGCCCGCCACGTGCACCCGCACACCGCCGACGGGGTCGAACCCGGCGACGCAGCGGTGGTAGTGCGACGAGCTCGCAACGAGCCGGCGCGGCACCACGCCGTCGGCGAGGATCTCGCACGGCCCGTACACGTCGGCGAGGAAGCGCTCGAGCGCCAGCACGCGCTGCTTCACGCCCGCTTCGACGACCGTCCACTCCTGCGCGTCGATGATGCGCGGGACGAGGTCGAGCGGGAACGGACGCTCTTCGCCGGACAAGGAGAAGGTGATCCCCTGGTCGTGGAACGCACGGTCCCGGGCCGCGCAGCGGGCCTCGAAGTCGACCTTCGAGAGCCCGGCCAACGCACGCCGCAGCGCGGTGTAGTGCGATCGCGGCTCGTCGACCGCAGCGAACATCTCGTCCCATGCGCCGTTCGGCCCGTACCCGTCGAGGAGATCGTCCACGGCAGCAGGCTCACCCATGGCTGTTACGGAGACGTTTCGGGCGCTTGAACAACGACCGACAGGCTACGCGCTGCCCCGAGCGTCGCGTCCTGGACCCGAGGTCAGTTGACCTCGCGGGTCTGAGGCTCGTCCGCCAGCTCGTCGGCCGCGGCCAGCTCTGCAGGGCGGAGCAGGAACGGGCGATCGGGAGTCGCGGGCGGGAGCCCGAGCCGCGAACGCAGATCCGCGAGTTGGGCCTGGGCCTCGACGTGGCGCTGTGCCTTCTCGATCTCGAGCATCTGCGTGTCGAGTGACGATTCGGCGAGCATCGCGAGCAGCTCGCCCTGACTCTCGGCGACGAACGTGCGCTGGTGGATCTTCTTGCTCACCTCGTCGTAGGTCGGCACGTCAGAACCGATGGTCGCGGACATCGCGGCCGTGGCCTGGTTCAGCGCCTCCTGCACCTTCGTGCGGTCGAGCTCGTCGAGCAGACGCTGCTTGTCGCGCATCTGACCGATCAGCCGCTCGGCGTTCTCCTGCACGTTGGCCTTGGCCTTCGCTGCCGCGCTTGTGGCGGTGAGGAGCGCTCGTTCGAGGTCGGCGATCTCGGCGTGGAGCGCGAGCATCCGTTCCGCGAACCCCTCTGCGGTAGCCGTCAGCGAGGCCGCCTTGTCGGAGTGCCCCAGGCGTGTCTCCTGGTCGGCGAGCAGCAACGCCTGTCCGGCCGAGGTCTGCGCCTTCTCGTAGTTGGCCACCGCGCGATCGAGGCGCGCCTGCGCCTGCTTCTGGTTGGCAAGCACGATCGCGGCCTGCTCCCGCAGGACGCGGTCGCGCTCGTGGGCCTCCTGCATGCTCTGCTCGAGCTGCACCTTGGGATCGGTGATCTGCTCGTGCCGCAGGTGCTCCCGCATCACCAGGTACTTCCACCAGCGCTTGATCAGCTTCCACATGGCTATTCGTCCTCCCCGGGACGCCGAGCGACGCGCCCACGGCGCGGGCTGGTCAGTCGTCCGATCGCAAATGCCACCGTCGCGACGATCGCGAAGGTCAAGGAACGGCGGGCGACGTCGAGGAGCTCGGACACGATCACGACGATCGCGACCACCCCGAGCCCTGCTGCAATCACCTTTGCCGTCACCCTGCGAGCGTCGCCTGGGATCACGAGCAGAGGAATGGCGGTGTGGCCGGAATGGCCGGCCGATGAGGTCAGGAGAACGTGTCGTCGGCGCTACGGCGTCGCGGAGGTCGCGTCGTGTGCGTCGAGCGCTGCCTTCGCCTGGTCGAGCAGGTCGCTCGCTGCGATCACGCGCCGGCGTTGGCGCTCGACTTCAAGGCTGCGCTCCGGGCCGACGGGCAGCGCCTCGGCGGTCTTGAGCGCGGTGACCATGGCCTGCTGCTCGAGCAACGCGTCGAAGCGACGGTCGACCAGGGCTCGCCGGATGGCGGTCGGGTCGGTCGAGGCGACCGGGAGCCCGGTCACGGGCACAGGCATGCCCGTGGGTCGAGCCATCGGCGCGGTCTCACGCTCGGGCTCGTCGTCATCAGGGCCGAGGAGCAGGAACAGCTCCGTGCCGTCACGCGCCGTGAACGCGGAAATCCGCGCGCCCTCGGGAAGACGGTTGCGGGTGAGCTCGGCGGTCGTGCGCGACAGCACGATCGTGCCAAGAGCAACGTGCTCGAGCACGCGAGTGAGGTACGCGTACGACGCGCCGACGTAGTTGCCGTTGCGCACCAAGGCCTCGCCGGTGTGCAGCGCAACGCGGAGCTCGATGTCGAGACCCGAGGGCCAGCGCGCGTCGCGCACCCGTTGACGGATCGCCAACGCGGCGGCGGTCGCAGCGGCCGAACG
>JBEVIU010000159.1:0-16021 GCA_040510575.1 Acidimicrobiia bacterium
GGGGTCTCCGACGACGAGTACGCCGAGCTCGTCGCCGACGGCCACATCGGCACCGACTACCTCTGAGGAGCAACGAATGATCGCAGGCGAGTACCAAGGCTTCGACGTACGGCTCGAGGATCCCGGGATCGCGGTGGTCACCTTCACCCGTCCGGAGCGACTCAACGCGATCAGCACTGGCGCGCGGCGCGACCTCGTCGAGGTGCTCACGATGGCGCAGCTCGACGACACCGTGCGCGTGATCGTGCTCACCGCGACGGGCCGAGGCTTCGTCGCCGGCGTGAACAATCGTGCGCAGCAGCCCGAGGAAGCGACGCTGGTACCGCCCGTACCCACGCACGGACACGTGCCGGTCGACCTCTACGGCCGGCTGGCCTTCCACGCGCAGGAGCTCCCCCGCACCATCCGCCGCGTCGACAAGCTCACCATCGCGGCTGTCAACGGTTTCGCAATCCAACTCGGGCTGTCGATCGTGCTCGCGTGCGACTTCGCGATCGCGGCGCGGTCGGCGCGCCTCGGCAGCGCGACGTTGCGCATGGGATGGCAGCCCGACGAGGGTGGGCACTGGCTGCTCGTCGAACACCTCGGCGTGAAGGGTGCGCTCGACTTCCTCATGCGCAAGCGCATCGTCGACGCCGAGGAAGCCCAGCGACTTGGGCTCGTGAACGAGGTGGTCGACGACGACGAGCTGCTCGCCCGGGCGCTGGAGCTGGCGCGGGAGCTGGCCGATGGGCCGCAGGTCGCGATGCGGCTCCTGAAGAAAGCGGTGTACAACGCGGCGGCATTGACCTTCGACCAGGCGGGCGACGACATCGCGAGCAAGACGGCCATCAGCGACTTCCACCAAGACGCACGCGACGGAGGCCCTGCGTTCTTCGAGAAGCGGGCGGTGGAGTTCAACCAGTGGCTACTCGCCGACGATCCCGACGCCGAGCTGCTGTGACGAGTGCTCGCCGTGCCGGCTGCGTCAGGTGCCGGTGAAGTTGGGCTTGCGCTTCTCGATGAAAGCCTGCGAGCCCTCGGTGACGTCGTTGGTGCGGAGGCTCAACATGTCGTAGGCGATCGACGTCTCGAACGCTCCGAGCACCAGTTGCTTCATCAGCACGTTGAGCGAGAGCTTCGTCCACGCCAACGCCAGCGGAGGACCCTCGGCGAGGCGGGCCGCCCACTCCTCGACCAGGTCATCGAGCTCGGCTTCGGGCACGGCGCGGTTGATCAGCCCGTACTCCGCGGCTTCCGTGCCGCTGATCGGATCCCCGAGCATCAGCATCTCCTTGGCGCGCCGGAAGCCGATCATCAGCGGGAAGAACGCGACGCCCCCGTCACCGGCGGTGATGCCGTTCTTCACGTGGCTGTCGCAGAAACGCGCGTCGTCGGCGGCGATGACGAAGTCGCAAGCGAGCGCGATGTTCACCCCCATGCCGTACGCCGGACCGCGCACCTTGGCGATGGTGGGAGTCTCGCAGTCGACGATGTCGAACACGCGGTCGCGGATCCCCTTGGCCTGCGCCTTCGCCCGGCGCGGGTCCCTCTGCCGGTCGGCGGTGCCAGCCAGCACCGCGAGGTCGAGCCCCGCACAGAACGCGTTGCCCTCCCCCGTGAGCACGACGACGCGCACCGACGGGTCGCCGTCGATGTCGCGCCAGAGTCGATCGAAGTCGCCCGAGATCCCGGCGTTGACTGCGTTCTTCTTCTCCGGATTGGTGATCGTCGCGGTGAGGATGCCGCGCTCGTCGATCGCCACCCGCACGTGCTCGTAGGACTCGATGTCGATGCTCGTCATGGGGGCAGCATCGCGCGCCGACGAATCGCGCGTCAGTGGCTGCCGCCCCGCGCGGCCTGCAAGGCTGCCCACCATGAACCTCGAGCTGTCCGAGGACCAGGAGCTGTTCCGCCAGACCACCGCCCGCTTCCTCGCGAGCGAATCGCCCGTGGGTGCGGTCCGCGATCGACACCGAGCCGGCGACCGTGGCACACCCGTGTGGTGGCGCACCGTTGCCGACCTCGGCTGGACCTCGATGCTCGTCTCTGAGGGTGCGGGTGGTGGTTCCCTCTCTGGTCAACCGGTCGCCGATGCGGTGCTCATCGCCGAGGAGATGGGCCGGACGGTGAGCCCGGGGCCCTTCCTTCCCGTGAACGTCGTCGGCGCGGCGTTGTCCGACGCGGGCTCGGCCGAACAGCAGTCGCGCGTGCTCCCCGCGCTCCTCACGGGTGATGCCGTCGCGGCGTGGGCATTTGGCGAGCGAGGTAGCCGATGGGACGTCGCAACCCACACGACGACTGCCGGGGTGGTCGCCGGCGAGGTGCAGCTCGACGGCGCGAAGGCCTACGTCGAGGCGGCCGCTGACGCCGAGCACTTCCTCGTGACGGCGCGTTCGGGCGACGGCGTGACCCAGGTGCTCGTGGCCGCCGACACCCCCGGCGTGACGGTCGTCGGAGCGAGCAGCCTCGACCTGGCCCGCCGATTCGGTGAGGTGCGTTTCGACGCGGTCCGTCTCCCCCTCGACGCAATCGTGGGTCAGCTCGGCGACGCGACCGCCGACGTCGAACGACAGTTGCAGATCGCGCTCGTGCTGCAGTGTGCGGAGACGGTCGGCACGCTCGACCGTGTGTTCGAGTTCACGCTCGAGTACATGAGTGACCGCTTCGCGTTCGGCCGGCCGATCTCGTCGTACCAAGCGCTGAAACACCGCGTCGCCGACCTGTTGCTCGAGCTGGAGTCGGCGAAGGCTGCGGTCGACGCGGCCGTGCGTGCGGTCGACGCCCGCGACGATGATGCTGCCATCCAGGCCAGTGTGGCGAAGGCCTACGTGGGCGACCGAGCACTGCACCTGATCCAGGAGTGCATGCAGTTCCACGGGGGGATCTCGGTCACGTGGGAGCACGACCTCCACCTGTACCTGCGTCGCGCCACCGTGAACCGGGCGGTGTTCGGCACCCCCGAGCAGCACCGCGAGCGGATCTGCTCACTCCTGGAGGTCTCGCCTTGAGCGACGAGCTCGAGACCGTCGCGTCGTTTCGTGCACGCGCGCGCGCGTTCGCGGAGTCGACCCTTCCGGCCGCGGGCAGCGCTCGGGCCCGCTCGATGACGATGCCGGAAGCCAAGTCGTTGCAGGCGAAGATCTTCGACGCCGGGTTCGCCGGCATCGCAGTCCCCCAGGAGTACGGCGGCGCGGGGCTCACGCTCGAGCACCAGGAGGCGTGGGCCGATGAAGTGGCGTCGCGAATCGTGCCGACCCCGCTGTTCGTGTCGCTCGGCATGCTCGCCATCACACTGCTCGACCACGGTTCGGAGACGCTGAAGCGCCGCCACATCCCGCGCATCCTGCGTGGCGAAGAGGTGTGGATCCAACTGCTGTCCGAACCGTCGGGCGGATCCGACATGGCCGGCGTGATGACCCGCGCCACGCGCGACGGTGACACCTGGGTGCTGAACGGCGCCAAGATGTGGAGCACTGGCGCGGGTGAGGCCGACTATGGCATGTGCCTCGCACGCACCGACTGGGACGCGCCGAAGCACCGCGGCTTGTCGATGTTCGCGGTCCCGTTGCGCGACCCCAAGGTCACCATCGAGGCGATCGTCGGCATCGAAGGAGGGCCCGCGCACTTCTTCCAGGAGTTCATCGACGACGTCGCGCTCCCCGACGACCACCTCATCGGCGACGAGAACGACGGGTGGAGCGTGGCGCACGCGTTGCTGTTCCACGAGCGCAACGCGACGGCCGGTGTCGGCCACGGCCTCGGGCTCGGTGGCGGTCGCAACGAAGGCGGCGGCGCAACCGGGAGCGGCGTCGACGACCTGATCGACTTCGCCCGCCGCTCGGGAACCACGGCAGATGCCGCAACGCGACAACTGATCGCCGAGGCCTTCGTGACCCACGAGGTGCGCCAGCACCTGAACGACCGCGTCACCGTCGGGATGCGCACGCACGCGTTCAAGGGCGACTGGGGGTCGCTGCTGAAGCTCGGGCTCGCGCTCGACACACTCAGGCGGGGCGAAGTCGGGCTCCAGCTTGCCGGTGCCGATGGCGTGATCTGGAACGACGACACCGAGGCGACCACCGGCACGACTGACGGCACGACTGACGGGGCGGCCGGACGCACCTGGCTCAGTGCGCGCAGCATCTCGATCGCGGGCGGCACCAATGAGATGCAGCGCAACATCGTGAGCGAGCGCCTGCTCGGCATGCCGCGAGAGCCGGCAACCGATCGTGATGTGCCGTTCAGCGAGGTGGTTCGGCGCCGCAGCGATCGCAGCTGACGCAACTCAGCTGGTGAGCAGGAGCGCTCCGGCGATCGGTCCGCCTCCGGTGCCCACGGCCGCGACCTCGTGACGCGCGACCTGGCGTTCGCCGGCCTGGCCACGCAGTTGGAGGCACGCCTCGTGCACGACCCAATAGCCGTGCATCCGCCCCGCGGAGAGCTGGCCGCCATACGTGTTGAGCGGGAAGGTGCCCCGGAGACCGATGCGCGCCGCATCGTCGACGAACGGCCCCGCCTCCCCTTCGCCGCAGAAGCCGAACGCTTCGAGCCACGCGAAGGTGAGGAACGTGAAGCCGTCGTAGAGCTCGGCGAAGTCGACGTCGCCCGGCTTGAGGTCGGTGCGCGACCAGAGCTCCGCGGTCGCTTCGACCGACGCCATCTTCGGGTAGTCGGGTCGCAGGTACCAGCCACCGCTCCCCTCCGAACCGCCCATGGCCTGCACCCGAACTGGGTGGTCACAATCGGACGCGTGCTCGGCGGCCGACACGACGAGCGCGATCGAGCCGTCGATCGGCACATCGCAGTCGAAGAGGCCGAACGGCGACGACACGATGCGCGCGTCGAGGTAGTCGTCGAGCGTCATCGGCTCGCGGTACACCGCGAGCGGGTTGAGCGCCGCGTCCGCGCGGCTGTTCACCACCAGCGCGCCGAGCTGCTCGTTCGTCGTGCCGTACAGGTGCATGTGTCGACGGCAATGCATCGACAGCCAGTTCGCGGCCGAGTACGCGTGGTAGGTGAGCAGCTCCATCATCCCGCCTGCGGCCCCGGGCCTGAGAGGCGGGGCGTCCGAAGCGGCTCCGGCAGGCGCCGCCGGCGGAGGCGGGGGCGCCGCTGCGGCCGCCGGCGCGTTCGGAGTGGCCGGCGGGACGGGAATCGCGCCGCCCATCATCTGCACCGTGCGGTACACGAGCACGTGCCGCGCACGACCTTCGGCCACGGCGAAAATCGCCGACATCAACGGCGAGAGGAGACCGCCGGTGTCGAAGCCGCCGCCCGAGTAGCTCGTCTCCAACCCGAGCGCGGCGCGCACCTCGTCGGGCGGTGTCTCGCCCATGGTTGCCAGGCCGTCGATGTCGCCCGGGGTGAGGCCCGCGTCACGGATCGCCGCGGTCGACGCTTCGACGGTGAGATCGAGGCCCGGGATCCCGGTGCGGCGTCCGATGCGCGAGATGCCGATGCCGGAGATGATCGAATTCTGCTCGGGGGAGGCGGTCATCGCGTGACAGTAACGCGGCCGCCCTCGCAGTCACCGGGCCGGTCGCGCCGCCAAACGCGACGGCAGCGGGCTCGTCAACCTAGAGTCCGACGGAGCAGGCTGGCTTCGAGCAATCCAGGAGAGGAACCGGGAATGGCGAACGTGTTGGACGGCGTGAAGGTCGTCGAGATCTCCATGTGGGCCTACGTGCCGAGCGCGGGCGCGGCGCTGGCCGAGTGGGGCGCCGACGTCGTCAAGATCGAACCGCCGACCGGCGACCCGATCCGCGGCCTCTTGAACGCAGGCGTCGGCCCCATGGACGGCATCGTCTTCCCGTGGGAGCTGTGGAACCGCGGCAAGCACGCCATCGCCCTCGACCTCACCAACCCCGAGGCGCAGGAGATCGTGCTCAAGCTCTGCGAGGACGCCGACGTGTTCCTCACGAGCTACCTGCCCCCCGTGCGCAAGAAGCTCGGCATCGACCTCGACACCGTGCGGGCGCGCAACCCCAAGATCATCTACGCCTGTGGCAGCGGTCAGGGCGCGCAGGGACCCGAAGCCGACAAGGGCGGGTACGACTCCATCAGCTTCTGGTCGCGTGGCGGTGTGTCGGCGTCGGTCACGCCGCCCGGCTACCCGCGACCCGTGGGTATGCCCGCAGGCGCGTACGGCGACTCGACGAGCGGCATCGCGCTCGCGGGTGGCATCGCCGCCGCGCTGGTCAAGAAGGCCCGCACCGGCGAGGGCTCGCTGGTCGACGGCTCGCTGCTGGGCACCGCCATGTGGGTCATGCAGATGGGATCGGTGGGCGCGGCCGTCATGGCGGCGTCGTCTCCGGAGATGGCCGAGATGATCAAGAACCCGCCCCCGCCGCCGCCGTCCGACAGCACGCTCCCGCCGCCGGTGGTGTTCAACCCGCTCGTCAACAACTACCAGACGTCGGACAACCGTTGGGTCGCGCTCTGCATGTTGCAGCCCGACCTCTATTTCGAGGGTCTGGTGCGCGCACTCGGTCGCGACGACATGGTCGACGACCCGCGCTTCGCCACGCCGGCCGACCGCGCCACGAATGCCGGCGACATCGTCGAGGAGCTCAACACGACGTTCGCCAAGCTCACGCTCATCGAGGCACGCGAGGTGCTCGGCTCGCAGCGCGGCCAGTGGGACGTCGTGAATCGCGCCATCGACCTCCTCGACGACCCGCAGGGACGCGTCAACAAGTTCGTGCAGGACGTCGACTACGGCAACGGGCGCTCGCTGCCCATGTTCACGAGCCCGGTGCACTTCGACCGCACCGCGCCCACGCTCACGCCCGCGCCCGAGTTCGGTGAGCACACCGACGAGATCCTCGCGTCCATCGGCATGGACGACGAGCAGGCGCTGCAGGCCAAGATCAGTGGCGGGGTGATCTGACGCTCCGCCGTCATCGGCATCGGGCCTGACGGTCTACGTCGGGCGCGATCCGACCAGCACCCAATAGCGGGGTCCCTCAGCTGCTCGCGGCGGCCTTGCGCTTGCGAAGCACCTCGAGCGCGTCGTCGGCATGCATGTCCATGTTGCGCTCGCTCTCGATCACTGCGAGAACCCGACGATCGGTGTCGATCACGAAGGTGGACCGCTTGTTGATCGGCATCAACGAGCGCTTCACGCCGAACTGCTTCGCCACCACCTTGTCGGGGTCCGACAGCAGCGGGTAGTCGAACGAGTGCTTCTCGCTGAACTGGTGCTGCTTCTCGACCGAGTCGGCGCTGATGCCGAGGCGACGCCCGTCGACCGCTGCGAACTCGGAGGCGAGGTCGCGGAAGTGACAACTCTCCTTCGTGCAGCCGGAGGTCATCGCCTTCGGATAGAAGAAGAGCACGACCGGGCCCTTCGTGAGCTCGTCGGAGAGCTTGAGCATGCTGCCGTCGTCGGCCGCGAGCTCGAAATCGGGAGCGAGATCACCTGTGTTCATGTGCGCACCCTAACGGGCGAGACGAGCACGCCGGTGGGGCGCGCCGCCGAGCGACGCGCCCCGCCGTGCGAGCGGTGTGTGCGATCCCGTGTGTCGGATCAGTAGCGGTAGGCGCTGCTCGAGCCGGCACCGATGAGCAGGCTCACCACGGTGCCGAGCGGCAGGATCGCCCAGTAGCTCAACGCGGCACCGACGTTGCCGAAGAACAACATGAGCAGCCAGGTCACCGGGAACGTGAGCACGAGGAACACAAGGAACAGGAGCGCCAGCGAGGCGAGGCTCGCGAGCAGATTCTCGACGATCTTCATGGGAACACCCCTCAATAGGTCGAAACGAACGACGACCGAGCGTACGTATCGAGCAAGGGACGCGCGCGCATGCCCCGTGCCACGGTTGGGTACGGAGCGATCCACCGCCCACCCCGGGAGCAGCCGATGTCGAGTCCTCCGCGCCTTCGCGAGGCGCCCACGCTCCGTCGATCGCATCATGACGAGCCGGGCATCTCGCGCCGTCGCGCCGGCAAGGGGTTCTCCTACCGGTGGCCCGACGGCACGCGTGTCGATGACCGCGGCGTGCTCGACCGGGTGCGTGGCCTCGCGGTACCCCCGGCGTGGACCGACGTCTGGATCTGTCCATCGCCCAACGGGCACGTGCAGGCGACGGGGCGCGACGCCGCCGGGCGGAAGCAGTATCGCTACCACGACGACTGGCGGGCGGCGCGAGAGCTGGCCAAATTCGGAGCGCTGTCGACGTTCGGCGCATCGCTCCCGGCCATCCGTCGACGACGCGAACGCGACCTCGCGGAGCTCGAACCGTCGCACGACGCCGTCACCGCAACAGTTGTGTGGCTCCTCGAACAGACCATGATGCGCGTCGGCAACGAGGAGTACGTCAAGCAGAACGGGCACTTCGGCCTCACGACCCTCCGGTCGCGGCACGCGCGCGTCAGCAGCAACGGCACCGTGCAATTGGCATTCGTCGGCAAGTCGGGCATCGTCCACAGAGTCGAGTTGCGAGATCATCGTGTCGCTGCGGTCATCGCGGTCTGCCGCAAACTTCCCGGTGACCACCTCTTCCAGTACGTGAACGGCGACGGGGTCGTGCATCCCGTGACGTCGCAGGGCGTCAACAGCTACCTGCGTGACTCCGCCGGCGCCGACGTCACCGCGAAGGACTTCCGCACTTGGCTGGCAACACTCGAAGTGGCGACCTTGCTGGCACAGGAGGACACCCCGACGACTGCGCGGCAGCTGACACGCAGCACCAACGCGGTGATCGACGTCGTGGCCGATCGACTCGGCAACACCCGCGCGGTGTGTCGCGCGTCGTACGTCCACCCGGCGGTGCTCCAGACCTTCGCCGACGGCACGCTGCCCGCGCGGTGGCGTGCGGCCAACCCGATCCGGGCACGGCGTCTCAGCGTCGACGAGCGCCGGCTGCTCGGCTTCCTGCGTTCGATCGAATCTGGCCGCACGCGCTTCGCACGCGCCGCGTGAGCCAGACGCCGCGTTCGGCGACTCGGCTCAGGCCTTGGGCGGTCGGGCGATGACCGCGAAGCCGTAGAAGAGCAGGAACGCGCCGGTCGCGATCGTGATGAGGTTCCACGCGCTGGATCCCCGGTCGACGGCTTCGATCACGTTCAGTGTGAGGACCAGGATCCCGCACAACGCCATGACCACGCCTCGGTTCCGATCTGCCATCAGTCGCTCCTCGTCGCGGTGCTCGCGGAGGTCAGGACGGTACTTGCCTCCGCACGCTCGTTCTCGACAAGCGTGAACGCGAGCGTGATCTCGCACAGGACCACGACGGCGAGCACGAACACCGATGCCGCGAGGTGCGTCAGCCAGAGCAACACCAGGGGGAGGTCGAACAACAGCTCGATCGCGGCGAAGATCTCGTGCTCGACGATCACTGGCAGGGTCACGACGAGGAAGGTGAGCCAGAACGCGTGTCGCACCAGCGTTGCGGAGCGCTTCATGGCCGACCACACGCCGCGATTCTCAGACACGAGCAGGGGCGGCGCGAGCGCGACGAACGTGAAGAACACGATGCCTGGCAGCACCCCGGCGACGACCCCGACCGCGATACCGAGGGTCGTCAACAGGTCGAGGGCGACGAGGCGGCCGTACGGAAGGGTGCGGAGGGATCGTCCCAACGACTCGGCCGGATGACCGAACTCGGGGCCGACCACCATCTTGTCGAGGAGCCCACAGCAGAGCGCGTACCCGAACACGACGAGCGCCGTTGCCACGAGCGCGAGCAGGCCGAGGAGCGGGCCGTTCCCTCCGTCGTCGATCAGGTCTTCGCTCCGATGGCTGACCACGGCCGAGAACAACGAGAGCGGCGCGAAGACCAACGCCGACACGATGAGGATCTTCCAGAAGTGCTGGCGATAGAGGCGGAGCGCGCGCCGGTCGATCGGCCCCAGGCGGCGAGCGCTCGTCACGCCGGCGAACGATACGGTGACGGCCTGACGGACCAAAATCGAAGGAGACCGCGCGTGACTGACGAGCTCGTCCTGGTCGACGTGGCGGATCGGGTGGCCACGATCACCCTGAATCGCCCGGAGGCGCGCAACGCGCTCAACGGCGAGTTGATCGAAGGGCTCCGATCGCGGCTCGGCGACTGCGACGCCGACGACAGCATCGACGTGATGGTCCTCACGGGTGCCGACCCGGCGTTCTGTGCCGGCCTCGACCTCGGCTACCTGTCGGAGCGAGCCCAGCGGCGGGCCGCGGGCGAGGACATCTTCCCCACCGTCCCCCTCGGCGCCTCCGCCGAGCCCCCGACCGGCAAGCCCGTGATCGGCGCGGTCAACGGCGCAGCCGTCACGGGCGGCCTGGAGGTCGCGCTCGCGTGTGACCTCTTGATCGCCTCCGAGCGTGCCCGCTTCGCCGACACGCACGCGCGCGTGGGCATCGTTCCCGGGTGGGGCCTCACCGTGGCGCTGCCCGAGGCGGTCGGGATCCGGCGCGCCCGGGAGATGAGCGCGACCGGCAACTTCGTCGACGCCGCGACCGCGTTGTCGTGGGGTCTGGTGAACCACGTGGTGCCGCACGACGAACTCCTGTCCTTCACCCACGCGCTTGCCGTCGACATCGCCTCCACCGACCAGGTCGCGCTCCGACACCTCTACGCGACCTATCGCGCCGAAGCTGCGCTGGTCGACGGGCCGCGCTTCGACCTCGAGTGGGGCCGCTACCGCGAGTGGCAAGATGCGTCGCCCGACGCGGGCGCGGCGATTGCGGCACGTCGCGCGTCGGTCATCGAGCGGGGGCGCAGCCAGCAGGGCTGAGTCGGCCCGGTCCGATCTGGGCAGAAGCGCAGTAGCGTGAGCCCTCATGCGCATCGTCGCTCTCGTCAAGCAGGTCTCCACGGCCGAGGAGACGGAGCTTGCGATGAGCCCGGGCTGCCGGCGCGCGGTGTCGCACGCGGTCGACCTTGCCGATCAGTCCGACGGGACGTGCACCTTCATCTCCCTCGGTGCACCGTCGACCGAGGACACGCTGCGCGAAGCCTTGGCGTGGGCGCTCGAACGCGACGTGCCCGCCGACGGCGTGCGGGTCGTCCACCCCGGGTTCGCGGGCCTCGACGGACACGCCACTGCGCGTGCACTCGCGCTCGCGGTCGAACGACTCGGCCCGTTCGACCTCGTGGTGATCGGGCCCACGTCGGCAGTGACCGACTCGGTGCACTTCGGCCACGACGTCGCCACGCAGCTCGGCCTGCCCTTCGTCATCGACGAAGGCTGGGCGCCCCCCGACCGCGTCGTGCCCTCGGTCCTCTCGACGAGCGACCGGCTCGAGATCGACCCGTGCGCGGTCGACCCGCCCGGGCGGGCCGCGGTGCCGGCGCATCTGCTGCGCACCCTCTCCACCGCCGACCTCCGCTGACGCCTCCCCTACTAGAGGTCCGGGATGGCCTCGGTGTCGGTGGGCGCGGGGGCCAGGGGCGGGAGCAGGTCGTCGAAGGTCGACGGGGGCTCGCGCCACGGGTCGGGCGGGTTGCCCGCCTCGGCGGCGCGGATGGCCTGCCACACCTTCTCGGGTGAGAGCGGCATGTCGAGGTGCCGGATGCCCAGGTGGCTCAGCGCGTCGACCACCGCGTTCTGCACCGCCGGGGTGGAGCCGACGGTGGCTGATTCGCCGATGCCCTTCGCGCCGAGCGGGTTGAGCGGCGACGGCGTCTCCGTGTGCGCGGCCTCGAACGACGGGAACTCGGCCGCGCTCGGGAGCGGGTACTCAGCGAGCGTCGACGTGAGCGGGTTGCCGTCGGCGTCGTAGACGAAGTGCTCCCACAGCGCCTGCGAGATGCCCGACGCGAGACCGCCGTGCACCTGACCGTCGACGAGCATCGGGTTGAGGATCTGGCCGCAGTCGTCGACCGCGATGTGACGGACCGGCACGACGAGGCCGGTGTCAGTGTCGACCTCGACGACGCTCACGTGCGCGCCGAACGGGTAGGTCGACCCCATCGACGTGAAGTCGTGCTCGACGTCGAGCGGATCGCCCTGCTCCTCGGCCTTCGCCGCGAGCTCACCCCAAGTGAGCGCCGACGCGGGCACGCCCGCGACACCGACCTTCGCGTCGTCGGTGAACACGATGTCGTCGACCGAGGCCTCGAACAACTCCGCCGCGAGCTCCTTCGCCTTGTCGCGCATGAGGTGCGACGTCTCGAGCACGGAGCTGCCGCCGAGCTGCAGCGAGCGCGAGCCACCGGTGCCGCCACCGCGCGCAACGAGCGCGGTGTCGGACTGCACGAACCGGATGTTCTCGATCGGGATGCCCAGCTCGGCCGCGACGATCTGTGAGTAGGCGGTGGCGTGTCCCTGGCCGTGTGCGGAGGTGCCTGCCTTGAGCGTCGCGGTGCCGTCGGTGTGCACTTCGAGCGCCGAGTACTCGCTGCCGGGGCTCCCGGTGACCTCGACGTACACGGCGAGGCCGATGCCGAGCAGCTTGGTGTCGCCGCGCTCGCGGCGGGCCGCCTGCTCGACGAGCAGGTCGTCGTAGCCGGCGAGCTCGAGCGCCTTCGTGAGCGCCGCGTCGTAGTCGCCGACGTCGTAGGTCGCGCCGGTGATCGTGGTGTGGGGGAATTCGTCGGCCGGGATGAAGTTGCGTCGCCGCAGCTCCGCCGGGTCCATGCCGAGCTCGTCGGCCGCCAGGTCCATGACGCGTTCGATGAGCGCGGCGGCCTCAGGCCGGCCCGCGCCGCGGTAGGCGCCCATGGGCGTGGAGTTGGTGGTGACGATGTTCACCTCGAACCGCACGTTCGGGATCTTGTAGACGCCCGGCGACATCGTGCGGGTCGAGCCCATCGCGAGCGTGCCGCCGAACGACGGGTACGCGCCGGTGTCGGCGACGACGCGGCATCGCAATCCGACGATCACGCCGTCGTGCTTGAGCCCGAGCTCGACGTACTGCACCTGCCCGCGGCCGTGCGTCATCGCGACGAGGTTCTCCGAGCGCGCTTCGATCCAGCGCACGGGCCGGTCGAGCTCGCGCGCGATCTTGGTGACGATCTGCGACTCGGCGTTCCAGTGCTTGGCGCCGAACGAGCCTCCGACGTGCGGCGCGATCACGCGGAACTCGTCCATCGCGATGCCGAGCGTGTTGGCCACGAGCATGCGGGTCATGTGCGGCATCTGGCACGCCAGGTGCATGGTGACCTTGTTGCCGAGCCCGTCGTCGCCCGGCACCACTGCGACCGCGGCGCCCTCCATGGGAACGACCGCGAGTCGCTGGTTCTCGATGCGGGCGCGCACGATCACGTCGGCGCCCGCGAGCGGGTCCGGGCCCGGCTCCTCGCGCAGCCCGAGCACTGCGTTGGTGCCGATGTTCTCGAACAGCACCGGCGCGTCGGGCGCGAGGGCGTCGTCCATGTCGATGATCGCGGGGAGCGGGTCGTAGTCGACGATCACCGCCTCGGCGGCGTCGACGGCCTGCGCACGCGTCTCCGCCACGACCACCGCGACGATCTCGCCGACGAAGCGCACCTTGTCCTTGGCCAGAGCCGGACGCGGCGCGTCGGGCCGCAGGTTCATGAACAAGTAGTAGATGCCGGCATCGAGGTCGGCGGCGCTGTACACGCCGACCACACCGGGCATCGCGCGCGCGGCCGAGGTGTCGATCTCACCCAGCCGCGCGTGCGCCACCGGCGAGCGCACGAACGCGACCTCGAGCATGCCCGGCACCTGCAGGTTGGCGATGTAGGTCGCCTCGCCGCGCAGGAGCGTCGGGTCCTCGACCCGGCGCACGGGGAGCCCGACATAGGAGCCGGCTCCGTGGGGGGTGACCGTCGTCGTCATCGTGATGCTCCGGTCCCGTTGCCGCCGGCAACGCTGGTGAGTGCGCGCTGCACGAGCACGCGCGCCAGGTGGCGTCGGTACTCCTCGCTCGCGTTCAGGTCGGACGGTGGCTCGGTGCCTTCGTCGGCGACCGCAGCCGCGGCCTCGGGTGAGGCGCCGTCGGCGAGGCGGGCTTCGACCGCGGCGGCGCGCACCGGCGTGGAGCCCATGTTCACGAGCGCCACGCCGGGACGGTCGCCACCGACGGCGGCGACGCCGACGATGGCCCAGTCCTGGGCGCGGCGGTTGAACTTCTCGAAGCCGAACCCGGCACCGTTGGTCTTCGGGATGCGCACCTCGGTGATGACCTCGTCGGACGCGAGGGCGCTCTCGAGGAAGCCCTCGAAGAAGTCGTCGACCGCGATCGTGCGTTCCCCGCCCGAGCCGCGCGCCACGATCGTGCCGCCGAGCGCGAGCACGCAGGCGGGAAGGTCGGATGCGGGGTCGGCGTGCGCGAGCGAACCGCCGATGGTGCCGCGGTGTCGCACCTGCGGGTCCCCGACGTGGCCGGCGGCGTACGCGAGGAGCGGCGCGTGCTCGCGGAGCACGTCGCTGTGCTCGACGTCGTGGTGCCGGGTCAGACCGCCGACCGCGACGTGGTCACCCGCGTCGCGCACGTAGGAGAGCTCGTCGAGGCGGCTCACGTCGACCAGCACCGCCGGGGTCGCGAGCCGCAGCTTCATCAGCGGCAGCAGCGAGTGGCCGCCCGCGATCAGCTTCGCGTCGTCGCCGTGCTCCGACAGGAGCGCGATCGCGTTGTCGACGGAGTCGGCGCGGACGTAGTCGAACGCGGCGGGGATCATGCCGAGCTCCGCGAACTGGCCATCGCGTCGGCGCCGGCGACGACCGCCTGGACGATGTTGTGGTACCCCGTGCAACGACAGAGGTTGCCTTCGAGTCCAGTGCGGACCTCGGCTTCACTCAACGTGCCGTGCTCCGCCGCGAGGGACACGGCCGCCATGACCATGCCAGGAGTGCAGTAGCCGCACTGCAGGCCGTGGTGCTCACGGAAGGCTTCCTGCATCGGGTGCAGCGTGTCGCCGTCGGCCAGCCCTTCGATGGTGGTGACGGCCCGGCCGTCGGCCTGCGCCGCGAGCACCGTGCACGACTTCACCGACTCACCGTCGAGCAGGACCGTGCACGCGCCACAACTGGTCGTGTCGCAGCCGATGTTGGTCCCGGTGAGTCCGGCGCTCTCGCGGAGGTACTGCACGAGCAGCGTTCTCGCCTCGACGGTGTGCTCGGTCGGTTCGCCGTTGACTGCGATCGAGACAGTTACGGTCGCTGTGGGCAGCTCAGACGTCATGGCGTCGCAATCTATCGCCGCGCGATCGTGTGCTCGTCGGCCACACACAAGGGAGCTGCACGTGTACGACGGCATGCTGGCGGAGACGGTGACGGTCGTCGGCGATGGCGGTGACCGGATACCTGCATACCTGGCTCGACCGCTGGGCCCTGGACCGTTCCCCGGGATCGTCGTGATCCACCACATGCCCGGATACGACCCGCCGACCCGCGCCATCGTCCGCGAGTTCGCCGCCAGCCGGTACGCGGCGATCTGCCCGAACCTGCACCACCGGTACGCGCCCGGCGCGAACCATGTGGACGCGGCGCGCGCCGCGCGGGAAGCCGGGGGCGTTCCCGACGCGCAGTGCATCGCCGACGTCGCCGCGGCGGTCGAGCAGGTGCGGACCATCCCGAACGCGAACGGCAAGGTCGGCGTGATCGGGTACTGCTCGGGCGGGCGTCAGGCGTACGTCGTCGCATGCAATCTCCCACTCGACGCCGCGGTCGACTGCTACGGCGGGAACGTCGTCATGAGCAGCGACAAGCTGACTCCCGCGCAGCCGGTCGCGCCCATCGACATGACCCCGAACCTTGGCTGCCCGTTGCTCGGGTTGTTCGGCGCGGAGGACACCAACCCGGCGCCGGAGCAGGTCGCCGAGATCGAAGCTGCGCTGCGCGCGAACGGCAAGAACTTCGAGTTCCACACCTACGACGGCGCGGGCCACGCCTTCTTCACGGTGGACCGCCCCAACTACAACGTCGACGCCGCAACCGACGGCTGGGAGAAGATCCTCGACTTCTTCGCCCGACACCTCACCTGACTCGCGAGGGCCCGACCTCAGGCGTCGAGTCTCGCGGTGGCGCTGCCGGTGACGACGGGCTCGCCGTTCTGGTTCACGGTGAGCACCGAGAGGTCGGCGAACCACTCGCCACCCTCCTCGCGGATGGCGTCGACGGTGGCCGTCGCGGTGAGCGCGTC
>JBEVIU010000160.1:0-9298 GCA_040510575.1 Acidimicrobiia bacterium
TCAGCGCGCAGGGCAACGTGAACTCGCCGCCGGGGAACTCCCGCTTGCGTCCGGCCTGCACGACGATGCACCAGGGTGGCACCACGCCGCGCGACACCTCGTCGCCGGTCTGGGCGTCGATCACCGGGATGCCCGGGTTGAGGATCACCCCTTCTCCGAGCACCGCGCCGTCGCCCACGCGAGCGCCCTGCGTGACCATGGACCGGCTCCCGATCGTGACGTCGTTGCCGACGATGACCGGCGCGGCTTGCGGGGGTTCGAGCACCCCACCGATGCCGACACCGCCCGAGAGGTGGACCCGCTCCCCGATCTGCGCGCACGAGCCGACCGTGGCCCACGTGTCGACCATCGTGTCGGCACCGACACGGGCACCGATGTTCACGTAGCTCGGCATCAGGATCGCGCCGGGCGCGAGGTACGAGCCCCACCGCGCCGACGCGCCGGGCACCACGCGCACGCCGGCCTTCTCGTAGTGACGCTTGAGCGGGATCTTGTCGTGGTACTCGAACGGCCCGAGCTCGGTCGTCTCCATGTGCGAGAGCCGGAACAGCAGCAGCACCGCGAACTTCAACCACTCGTGCACGACGACGACGTCGCCGTCGACCTCGGCAACGCGCGCCTCGCCGGTGTCGAGCAGGTCGATGGCGTCGTGCACCGCCCGCCGGGCTTCGCCGTCGGGCATCACCGACGCCAGATCGGCCCGTCCTTCCCACAGTGCGGTGATGGTCTGTTCGAGATCTGACACGAGTGCTCCTGGTTCGAGATCGAGAAGGGTCAGGCGACGGACGCGCTGTTCGGCCGTTCGGGCACGGAGCCGGATGCCAGACGTTCGCACGCCAGGGCGACCTGCGCATCGGTGAGCGTGAGTGCGATGCGCGCATGCGTCGCACCGGCGTCGCCGTAGATGTCGCCGGGCGCGACGAGCAGCCCGGTCTCGGCGAGGTCGGCCGCGATCGCCCAGCCATCGCTCGGGCCGGACGCGGTGCGTAGCCACAGGTAGAAGGTGGATGGGCCGCCGTCGTGGACGAGGCCGCGAGCTTCGAGCGCAGGAAGGGCCATGGCGCGTCGTCGCGCGTAGCGGGCCTGCTGGGCATGGACGTGCTCGTCGTCGCCGAGTGCGGCGGTGGCCGCCGCCTGGACCGGCGCCGGCGTCATGAGGCCGCCGTGCTTGCGCACCTCACCGAGGTAGGTGACCAGCTCGGCGTCGCCGGCGACGAACCCGGCCCGCAACCCGGCCATGTTCGAGCGCTTCGACAACGAGTGCACCGCGAGGACGCCGTCGGTGCCGGCGAACAACGCGGTGACCGGATCGGTCGGAGCGCCGTGATCGTCGTAGGTGAACTCGGCGTAGCACTCGTCGCTGGCGACGATGATCCCGCGCTCGCGCGCCCAGGCGACCGAGGCGCGTAGCTCGTCGGCGGTCGCGGTCGCACCGGTCGGATTGCTCGGATCGTTGAGCCACAGGACGAGCGCGCGCTCGGCATCGGCGGGCGCCACGCGACCGAGGTCGATGCGCCAGCCGTCGTCGACGGGGACCGGCACCGCCCGCAGCCCGGCGAGCGTTGCGCCCATGGCGTACGTCGGGTACGAAGCAGCCGGATACAGCACGACATCGCGCGACGGATCGCGCAACGACAGCGCGCGCGGCAGCGACGCGACGAGCTCCTTCGTCCCGATGCACGCGACGACCTCATCGGGCGTGACCGCGCACGCGAACCTCCGTGCGATCCACGCGGCGGCGGCCGCGCGGTACGGAGCGCTGCCGATCGTCGCGGGATATCCCGTGGCGCCCGTGGCCGCGTCGACCAACGCGCGCACCGCGACATCGGGCATCGGATCGATCGGCGTGCCGACCGACGCGTCGACCAGCCCTCCGGGCGCCGCGGCGGCGCGGGCCTTGAGCTCGCCGAGGCGGTCGTGGGGATACGGCGGGGGGACGAAACCGCCCGGGGCAACCATTGCAGCGAGGCTATCCGGGCCCATCTTGGCCATGGGTGTCCGCGTCGGGCGCGACGAAGCACTCGACCCGCGCGCGACCGCGATCCTTCGCTTCGTACATCGCCACGTCGGCGCGACGCAGCAGCTCCGTCGCGGTCTCGGAACCGCTGGCGGTGAAGGCGACGCCGATGCTCGCCGTGGTGGAGAGCTCGCCGTGGTCGAGCGGCACGGGCAGCGCGATCGCGTCGAGCAACCGGTGCGCGACCTGCACCGCCTCCTCGAGCCCCCGCACCTCGGGCAACACGGAGGCGAACTCGTCGCCCCCGAGCCGCGCCACGCTGTCGGACGGTCGCACCGCGTCGGCCAAGCGCGCCGCGATCGCGGTCAGCACTCGGTCGCCGGTCTCGTGGCCGAAGCTGTCGTTGACGGTCTTGAACCGGTCGAGGTCGACGTAGAGCACCGCGAGGCCGCTGCCGTCCTCCCGCGTGCCCCGGATCGCATCCTCCAGCGCACCGAGCAGGTGCGATCGGTTGGCGAGCCCCGTGAGGGGGTCGTGCAGCGCCTGGTAGCTGAGATCGGCTTCCTTCGCCTTGAGCGCGGTGATGTCGCGGACGATGCCCTCGAAGGCGACCACTTCGCGCCCCTGGAAGATCGGGACCACCCGGAGCTGCACCCACACCACGCCTCCGTCGCGGCGCGTCATGCGGCCGACGACCGGTTCGACCTTGTCCACCTCGCCGGCGACGGCGGCGTTGAACGACGCCTCGATCTCGACGCGGTCGTCGGGATGCATGATGCGGAGGGCGAGATCGAAATCCTCGTAGAACTCGGCGGGCTCGTAGCCGAGGACCGTGTGCACCGCCGGGTTCACGTATTCGAACGCGAGCTCGGGAGTGCGCCGGGCGCGGAAGATCATGTCGACCGCGTTCTCGGCCAGGTGACGGAACCGGCGCTCGCTCGACTGGACCGCATCGAGCGCGACGCGCTGATCGGTGACATCGACGAAGGAGCAGACCACGTGACGGAGCTCGCCGGTGGCGACGTCGTGCTCGGGGTGAGCCCCGGTCAGCAACCACAGCAGGGCGCCGTCGTGGTCACGGAACCCGAGCACGAGCCCTGCGACCGGCTTCCCGCTGCGGAGCGCGTGCACGACGGGAAGATCCTCGAACGTGGCCGGTTCCTCGAACTCGTCGACGATCTCGGTGGCCAACGCGGCGACGGTGGACTCGTTCATCACGCCGGCGGCCGCCGGGACGAGCTCGTTCGCGCGTTCGTTCCGCTCCAGCACGAGGCCGTCAGCGGCCACGACCACGATGCCCACGCCGAGCGCCGACAGCAGCGCCATGCTGTCGACCTCGTCGCCCGCGAGCGCGTCGGTCATCGTCGGCCGTCGCCGTTGGTGCTCACCAGGAACTCCTCGAACGGTTGACGACTGGCGCGGGGCAGCCGGGCTCGGAGGCGCGTCCCGCCGTCGCCATGGACTTCCACGAGCACCTCCCCGTCGCGGTGCAACGCGGCGATCACGTCGCCGCGATCGTAGGGAACTTCGAGCTCGACGATCGGCACCATCGCACGCAGCCGCGTCGCGATCTGCGCCAGGAGCGGCTCGATCCCGTCGCCTCGTGCTGCCGACACCGAGAGCGCGTCGCCGTGCGCGGCGAGGATCGGCGTGAGGTCGTCGGGCCGCGCGAGGTCGGCCTTGTTGAGCACGAGCAGCTCGGGCACGTGGTCGGCGCCGATCTCGCGCAACACCGTGTGCACCGCTTCGATCTGCGTGTCGGCCGCGGGCGACGACCCGTCCACCACGTGCACCAGGAGATCGGCGTCGATCACCTCGTCGAGCGTGGACCGGAACGCTTCCACGAGCTGGTGCGGGAGTCGCTGCACGAAGCCGACGGTGTCGCTCACCAGCACCATCTCGCCCCCAGGCAGCGCGAGGCGTCGGGTGGTGGGATCGAGGGTGGAGAAGAGGCGATCCTCCACGAGCACGCTGGCCCGGGTGATCCGGTTCAGCAACGTGGACTTCCCCGCGTTCGTATAGCCGACCAGCGCAACCGTCGCGAGCTCACGGCGACGGCGGGCCTTGCGCTGCGTGTCGCGGTTGCGGCCGAGTCGTTCGAGGTCGCGCTCGAGCTTGCGGACCCGGTCCTGGATCCGCCGCCGATCGACCTCGAGCTGGGTCTCGCCCGGTCCCCGCGTACCGACGAGCCCGCCGCGGGCACCGCCGCCCGCGCCCTGTTGGCTCAGCTGCCCGCCACGACCACGCAGCCGCGGCAGGCGGTAGCGCAACTGCGCGAGCTCCACCTGCACCATGCCTTCCTGGCTGTGCGCGTGCTGGGCGAAGATGTCGAGGATCAGCGCGACGCGATCGACCACGTCGACTTCGAAGAGCCGTTCGAGGTTGCGTTGCTGTGCGGGCGTGAGCTCGTCGTCGAACACCACGAGATCCACGTCGAGCGCGTCGGCAAGCTCGCGCAGCTCCTGAGCCTTGCCCGAGCCGATGTAGGTGGCGGGGTCGGGCTTGTCGCGGCGTTGCAGCACCGTCTCCACCGGAAGCGCGCCGGCCGTGTCGACGAGCAGTTCGAGCTCGTCGAGCGATGCTTCGGCCGCCTCCACGCTGCGCGTGCCGATCCCGGTGCCCACGAGCAGCGCGCGCTGCTGGACGACGGCAAGGTCGACCTCGGTTGCGGTGAGGCGACGGCGCGGGCTCACGGCGCGTCCTCCGGCCGCAAGGTGGCGTCGAGCTCGACATCGAAGACGTGCACCACCGGGCCGCCGAGTCGGACGGTCTCACCGAGGTCGACGACCAGGTCGCCGCCCGGAACGTGCACCTCCACGTGGCTGCCCACGAGGCCGCGTCGGTGCGCGACCGCGGCCGACGCGCAGGCTCCGGTGCCGCAGCTCAGCGTCTCCCCCACGCCACGCTCCCAGACGCGCATCGTGATCTCGTCGGGTGCGGTCACCGCCACGAACTCGACGTTCGTGCGGCGGGGGAAGCGAGCGTCGTGCTCGAGGCGCGGCCCGTGCTGGGCCACCCGTGCGGTCGTCGGATCGTCGACGAAGAGCACGAGATGCGGGTTGCCCATGCCCGCGGCATCGCCCCGGTACTCGACACCATGGAACTCGGCGGTGAGATCGAACGCGCTCGGCGCGTCGAGCGGGATCTCGGCGGGCTCGAAGGTGACCGGCCCCATGTCGACGTTGGCGTAGCTGAGTCCGCCGTTCGGGTCGACCATGTACTCGACCTGGCGGCGTCCGGCTCCGGTGTCGACGACCAATTCGCCGTCGCCCAGGCCGGCCCGTACCGCCGCCCAGGCGAGGCAACGGATGCCGTTCCCGCTCATCTCCGCCACCTGGCCGTCGGCGTTGTAGAGCAGCATCCCGACGTCGGCACCGTCACGGCCCGCCGTCATCACGATGAGTCCGTCGGCTCCCACGCCACCATGGCGGTCGCACAGCACCGCGGCGGTGGCGGCGCCGATCGGGGCGGCGTCGGCCGACGCGTCGAGGCGCGACCACACGAGGAAGTCGTTGCCGGTCGCCTGGAGCTTGGAGAGTCGGACGGTGCTCATCGTGACCACAGTGCCAGGAGCGCGGGCAACACGAGGCACGGATTCTCGTCGGCCGCCAGCCAGGTGATGCGCGGGTCACGACGGAACCACATGCGCTGGCGGCGGGCGAACGACCGGGTGCGGTCCGCGGTGCGAGCGAGCGCGTCGTCGAGGTCGGGGATCGTGCCGTCGAGGTGGGCGATCATCTCCTGGTAGCCGATCGCCTGGCGCGCCGTACGCGACAGCGCGGTGCGCGCGACGAGCGCTCGCACCTCGTCGACGAGACCGGCGGCGCGCATCGCCGCGACGCGCGCGTCGATCCGGCGCGCCGACACTGCTCGCGGCAACCAGATGCCGACCAGGTGCACGGGCACGACCGGTGCACCGAACGTCTGCAGGCCGGTGCCGAACGAGGAGAATCGCCGGCCGGTGCTCCGGAACACCTCGAGCGCGCGGATGACCCGCCGATCGTTGGTCGCCTCGATGCGTGCCGCCGCGTCGGGGTCCACGCGCGTGAGCTCTGCGAAGAGGCGCGCGAGCCCGTCGGGCTCGGCCGCCTCGCGCTCGAGCTCGGTGCGCGCGACCAGGTCGCGGGGCGGGAAGGTCAGCGGGTCGATGACCGCCTGCACGTAGAGACCGGTACCGCCGACGAGCAGCGCACGCTTGCCGCGCGCCTCGACGTCGGCGATCGCGGCGCGCGCTTCGCGTTGGAACTGCGCGACCGACCACTCGTCCGACGGATCGGTCACGTCGATCAGGTGATGCGCGACCGCGGCGCGTTCACGCGACGTCGGCTTGGCCGTACCGATGTCGAGCCCGCGGTACACCTGCATCGAGTCGATCGACACGATCTCAAGGTCGCCGAGCGCGTGTGCCGCAGCCATCGCCACCGCGGACTTGCCCGACGCGGTCGGACCGACCAGAGCGAGGTGTACGACGGGCTGGGTCAAGGACCCGCCGCGACCGGGATGCGGATCCGGCGCCGTCGCATCGGTGGATGGACCGCGACGGCGTCGCCGCGCAGCCAGTGCGGCGCCGCGGCGGTGATCACGACATCCACCGTGTCGCCGGCCCGAACGGCGTGGCCGATGCTGATCAACGGGTCGATCGGGAAGTGCACGAGCTTGTTCTGCCGCGTGCGCCCGGACCACAGCGCCGCGTCCTTCTTCGACGGACCCTCCGCGACCAAGGACTCGGTGCGACCGATGCGCGCCTCGTGGCGCGTGAGCGCGTGACGCTCGACCAGTTCCATGAGTCGGTCCATCCGCTCGCGTGCCACGTCGGGCGCCACGAACAGCTCGGTCATCTCGGCAGCCGGCGTGCCCGGTCGGGGCGAGAAGACGAACGTGAACGCCGCGTCGTACGCGGCGGCGTCGACCACCTCGAGCGTGCGTTCGAAGTCGTCGTCGGTCTCGCCGGGAAAGCCCACGATGATGTCGGTGGTGACGGCGAGGTCCGGAATCGCGGCGCGCGCGGCGGCGAGCTTCTCGAGGTAGCGCTCGGCGCGGTAGCCGCGCCGCATTCGGGCCAGCGTGCGGTCACTCCCCGACTGCAGCGGAAGGTGCAGGTGCTCGCACACGGACGCGCACTCCGCCATCGCGGCGATGGTGTCGGGGCGGAGGTCCTTCGGGTGCGGAGACGTGAACCGGATCCGGTCGATGCCGTCGACCGCGTCGAGGGCCCGGAGGAGATCGGCGAACTGCGGCCGGTACTGGCCGGCACCGAGGTCGCGCCCGTACGAGTTCACGTTCTGGCCGAGCAAGGTGACCTCGCGCACGCCGTCGGCCGCGAGCTCCTCGACCTCGCGCACGATGTCGCCCATCCGGCGGCTCACCTCGGCGCCGCGCACGATCGGCACGATGCAGAACGCGCACGAGTTGTCGCAACCCAGCTGGATGGTGACCCACGCGGCATGGCTGTGGTCGCGTTGCGCCGGCAGGGCGGAGGGATAGGCCTCGTGCTCCTCGAGGATCTCGACGACGGGCCCTTCGGTGCGGGCCCGCTCGAGCAATGTGCCAGCGTGCGCCAGGTTGTGCGTGCCGAACACGACGTCGACGTGACCGGCGCGCTCGACGATGAGCTCCCGGTCCTTTTGGGCGAGGCACCCGCCGACCGCGATCTGGAGGTCGGGCCTCGCCGTCTTCAGCGCTTTCAGGCGTCCGAGATGTCCGTAGAGCTTGTTGTCGGCGTTCTCACGGATGCAGCAGGTGTTCAGCACCACGACGTCGGCGGCCTCGAGATCGTCGGTCGCGACCATCCCCTGCCCGGCGAGCAGCCCTGCGATCCGCTCGGAGTCGTGCTCGTTCATCTGGCACCCGTAGGTGCGCACATGAAAGCGACGAGGGCTCTCGGTGGCGGCGGCGGGGTTCGCGGGCTGGTCGGGCACGGCTGCCCAGTGTACGGGCGCCCTGCTCCTCAGCCGTCGAAACGTTCGGGGAAGAGCTCCCGCAACGTCGGGTTGGAGCGGTCGCGGTCGGACAGCACCGGGGAAGCGAGCGGCCACTCGATGGCGAGGTCGGGGTCGTCCCACGCGACGGCGCGGGTGTCAGTGCCGTCGTAGTACGAGTCGACCAGATAGAGGTAGTGGACCGGGTCCTCACCGACGACGCAGATGGAGTTGGCGAGGCCGCTCGGGATGAACAGGGCCATCGGCTCCGTCGCGTCGAACGTGATCGTCTCCACCCGCCCGAAGGTGGGGAGCTCCGGTCGGATGTCGACGACTGCGGCGAACATCGTGCCCGTCACCGGGTAGACGAGCTTGTTCCACGCCTCGGCATGCAGCGCGCGCAGCACGCCCGGCTCCGACACGGAGTGGTTCCACTGCACCGGCCGGAACTCGAAGCCGATGGCATCGGTGAGCTCGTTCCAGCGCACGACCTCGCGGAAGAAACCGCGGTCGTCGCGTTGGCTCGCACGCTCCACCAGGTGGAGCCCGGGGATGGAGAGCTCGCGGGCGCTCATGGCGGGCACGCTAGACCGCGCCCGCCACGAGCCCCTTGTCGAACGATCCGTCGTGCAGTGGTGCGTCAGCCGTTGGCGTCGACGGTTTCCTCGTCGGTGACGTCGATCTCGATCTCGCCCTCGGGCGCGTCGTCGATCCCGACCTCCTTGCGGATCTTGTCGCTGATCTCCACCATGAGGTCGAGGTTGTCGGCGAGGAAGTTCTTGGCGTTCTCGCGCCCCTGGCCGAGCTGCTCACCCTCGTAGGTGAACCACGCACCCGACTTCTTCACGATCCCGAGATCGACGCCGGCGTCGAGCAGCGAGCCCTCTCGGCTGATGCCCTTGCCGTACATGATGTCGAACTCGGCCTGCTTGAAGGGCGGGCTCACCTTGTTCTTCACGACCTTCACCCGCGTCCGGTTGCCCGTGATCTCGGCACCGTCCTTGATCGACTCGACGCGGCGGATGTCGAGACGGACCGACGAGTAGAACTTCAGCGCGCGGCCACCGGGCGTGGTCTCGGGCGAGCCCCACATCACGCCGATCTTCTCCCGCAGCTGGTTGATGAAGACACAGATCGTGCGCGACCGGTTGAGGTTGCCGGTGAGCTTGCGCAGCGCCTGGCTCATGAGCCGGGCCTGGAGGCCGACGTGGGTGTCGCCCATCTCGCCCTCGATCTCGGCCTTCGGCACCAACGCGGCGACCGAGTCGATCACGATCACGGCGAGCGCGCCCGAGCGGATGAGCATGTCGGCGATCTCGAGTGCCTGCTCGCCCGTGTCGGGCTGGGAGATCAGCAGCTCGTCGACGTTCACACCGATCGCCTGCGCGTAGACCGGGTCCATCGCGTGCTCGGCGTCGATGTA
>JBEVIU010000161.1:0-17564 GCA_040510575.1 Acidimicrobiia bacterium
ATCTGAGGACCGGGCTTCGCGTCTGATGCGGTCCCGGCGCGGAGGTCGGCGGCGAGGGTGTCGACCGCGCGGCGGCTTTCGCTCCATCCGACGACCTGACGGTGGACCGGCTCCGACCACTCGGTGGTCGCCTCGACGAGCCAGGGCCGACGAAACGCCAGGTGCGCGACGAGTGCGATCGGCATCACGACGATGCGCACGAGCGCGTCGACGACGAGCAGGAAGAGCAAACCCACAAGGGCGACGAGCCCGACGCCGATCGCGTTGCACCCAGCCGGATTCGCCACGACCTCGACCGTCGCATTCCCGACGGGGGCCGAGGGTGCGGACCTCGCCTCCCAGGACGCCGCTCGACTCGCGCGGGTGAGTCCTGCGGTCACGCGTCGCCGCAGGCGCGCGCAGCCGTCGACGACCTTCAATCCGCGGTCACCTGGCCAACGGCGCCGGACCTTCCAACGCTGACCGTCAGATGCGTCGACGGTGAGGCTCATCGACCGTCACATCGCGGCTTCGAGCCAGAGGGCGGCGACGGTGGCTTCGTCGGAGGTCGCGAGGTCGACGTCGCGCGCGATGGCCAGGGCCTCCATGGCGGCGAAGCGGTCGCGGTAGCGGGCCGCCCAGCCGCGCAGCGCGGACTCGGCGTCGACGCCGCCCGCGCGGGCGACGACGACCGCGGCGGCGAGCAGTTGGGCGAGGTCGGCCTCGAGGGTCGCGTCGCTGGCGCGCATGCGCTCGACCGCGAGGTCGACTCGCGTGAGGGCCTCGGCGAGCGAGCCGGGCTCGAGCCCGATCGACGCGGCCTTGCGGAACAACTTGTTCGTGTAGAGCAGGGATGGGAGCCCGGGCGTGATCCCGTCGACCAGCGACGTGGTGCCCTTTTCCTCGAGCTTGATCTGCTCCCAGTTGCGCATGACATCAGGTATGTCGTCGGCCACGACGTCGCCGAACACGTGCGGGTGACGACGCACGAGCTTGTCGTGCACGCCGCGCGCCACGTCGGCCATGGTGAACGCGTCGGCCTCCTGCGCGAGCACGGCGTGGAAGACGACCTGGTACAGGAGATCGCCCAGCTCGTCGGCCAGCGCGGCGTAAGCGTCGTCGCCCACCGGCGCGCCACCCTGTGGAGCGTCGATCGGCAACGACTCGACCGCCTCCACCACCTCGTACGACTCCTCGAGGAGGTACCGGGTGAGCGAGTGGTGCGTCTGTTCGGCATCCCACGGGCACCCGCCCGGATCGCGCAGCCGCTTCGCCAACTGGAACAGGCGCACCATCTCGTGTGCGGCGCCGGTCGCGCCGGCGTCGACGAACAGCGACGTGAGGTGGTCGGTCTCGATGTCGTGATCGAGCTCGGCGAGCGCGACCGTGCCGACGTGCTCGTCGGGCAACCCGAGCCGTTGCAGCACGGTGACGACAGTGTCAGGAGCGAGATGCTCGAGCAGCGCGAGCTTCACGTCGGACACGACGAGCGCGTGATCGCACTGCGCGATGAGCAGCGCCCCCGCGAGCTCCGCATCGTCGATCGCGCGGGCGTCGACCACGCGCGCGTCGTCGGTCATCGGGTCGACGCCGAGCCGCGCCCATGCGAGATCCGCGAACGAGAGGCCCGGAACGACATCGAACCTCAACGGTCCGTGCGCGACGCGCGCGCGGAGCAGCTCGACGGTCCGCTCCGCTACCGCGGGGCTTCCCGGCACGGCGTACACGACGTGCGAAGTGGCCGCGGCGCTCAGCACGACGTCGACCATGCGCGTGTACGCGGTGTCCAGATCGGGTGAGCTGTCGTACACGTCGTCGAAGGATGCGAAGTGCATGCCCTCCGCTTCGAGCTCGACCACGGCCGGATGACGGCGGGTGCGCACGAAGCGCCGACCCGCACCCTCGAGGGCATGGCGCGCCGCCGGGAGGAGGTGATCGGCACCGGCCGGCCCGAGGCCCACGACGGTGACGCGACCGGGCATCGGTACCTACCCGCCGCCCGCCGTTGACGACGACGAGTCAGGCGGGGAACCGGAGTCGGTTGCGGACCCCGTGTCGGTCGAGGAACCCGCGTCGGTCGAGGAACCCGTGTCGGTCGAGGACGCGGCGGCGCAGCCAGTGGGCGGGCAGACCTCGCCGCGCGCCGGGTTCCAGAAGCCGTAGCGCGGGTCGACGCGGATGTCGGCACGGCGAGCGGCGCGGGTGAAGACGGGGCCCGCGCGGTCCTCACCGACCTTTTCGACGAACGCGCTCTGCAACACGTTGACCTCGACGATGAAGTCGCGGAGCGAGCCGCTGTACGCGCTCAGCTCCTGACGGTTCGCCTGCTCGAACGACTTCAGATCGTCGTCGGTGATGGTGACACCGAGACGATCGAGCTCGTCGGACAAGAGCAGTGCGCGCACGTGGAGGCCTGCGAGCTGCGCGGTCGACGCTGCCGGCAGGTATGCGTCGGTAGCTGTGACCGGTGCCCCCGCCTGGACCTGCTGGGTGCGCACGGCGGACGCGAGCTCACCGAGCTGGCCGTCGAACGTCTTCTGCGACACCTCACGCGTGTTGACCCGCACCGCGGTCGGACTCACCGCGTCGCCCCCGACGATCGCAACCACGATCGCGGCGATCGCGACGGCCGCCGCGAGCCCGAGTGCGATGACCGGGCCGAGCGAGGGCCGGGGCGCGTCGGCACCGTCGTGAGTTTCGGCAGTGTCGTCAGTGACGGCGTCGACTGGGGCGTCGACTGGGGTGTCGATGACAGCGGAATCGTCGGTCATGGCGTTGCGGAGGCTAGCGCGCTGCCCTCAACGGGCTCGGCCGGCACGAGCTCGTCGAGCAACTCGACCAACCGGGCCGCGACCTCCGCCGGGCGCGCCGCGAGCGGCACCGCGACCTCGCCGTCGTCCTTCGCAACCGACTTCGGCGCGAGGCGCCGGAGACGCACCTTCTGCGACTCGCGCAGCGACAGTCCGCTGATGCGCGCGGTGCCACGCTGCACCGTGATCGAGCGAATCCCGAGCCGCAGCGCGACGACGCGCAGGCGTGCAACGTCGAGCAGCGCGACCGCGGACGCCGGGGGTGCGCCGTACCGGTCCTGCCACTCGTCGCGGATGTCGTCGACATCGGCGTCGGTGACGACCGCCGCGAGACGTCGATACGCCTCCATCCGCACGTCGTCCCGGGCGACGTAGTCGCGGGGCAGGTTCGCATCGACCGGCACGTCGATCGTGATGTCGACGGGCTCGATCACGGGCTCGCCCTTGAGCTCGCCGACCGCCTCGGTGACCATCTGACAGTAGAGGTCGAAGCCGACTGCGGCGATGTGGCCCGACTGCGACGCACCCAACAGGTTGCCCGCGCCCCGGATCTCGAGGTCTCGCATGGCGATCTTGAACCCGGAGCCGAGGTCGGTGAATTCGCCGATCGTCTTCAGCCGCTCGTACGCCTCTTCGGAGAGAACACGATCCGGCGGGTGCAACAGGTAGGCGTACGCCCGTTGACCGCGTCGACCGACCCGGCCGCGCAACTGGTAGAGCTGCGCGAGGCCGAGCAGGTCGGAGCGGTCGACCACGAGCGTGTTCACCGTCGGCATGTCGATGCCGCTCTCCACGATGGTCGTGCACACGAGCACGTCGGCTTCGCGGTCCCAGAAGTCCTGCACCACTCGCTCGAGTCGCGACTCGTCCATCTGGCCGTGCGCGACGGCGACGCGCGCCTCGGGAACCAGCGCACGAATGTTCTCCGCGACGAGCTCGATGTCGCGCACCCGGTTGTGCACGTAGAACACCTGACCTTCGCGCAGCAGCTCGCGCCGGATCGCTTCGGCCGCGGCGCGGTCGTCGTACTCGCCGACGTACGTGAGGATCGGCTGTCGGTCTTCGGGCGGTGTGTTCACGAGCGACAGGTCGCGAATGCCGGTGAGCGACAGCTCGAGCGTGCGCGGGATCGGCGTGGCGGTGAGCGTGAGCACGTCGACGTTGGTGCGGATCTGCTTGATGCGCTCCTTGTGCTGCACCCCGAAACGCTGCTCCTCGTCGACGACGAGCAACCCGAGGCGCGGCACCTTGATGTCGTCGGAGAGCAGGCGGTGCGTGCCGATCACGATGTCGACCGCGCCGGCTTCGAGGTCGCGCACGACTGCTGACTGCTCTTTCGCCGACAAGAAGCGCGACAACACCTCGACGCGCACCGGGTAGTTGGCGAACCGCTCACGGAAGGTCTGGCCGTGCTGGCCCGCGAGCAACGTGGTCGGCACCAGCACGATCACCTGCTTGCCGTCCTGCACCGCCTTGAACGCGGCGCGCACCGCGACTTCGGTCTTGCCGTATCCGACGTCACCGCAGATGAGGCGGTCCATGGGGATCTCGCGCTCCATGTCGGCCTTCACGTCGATGATGGCCTGCATCTGGTCGGGCGTCTCCTCGAACGGGAAGGCCTCCTCGACCTCGTGCTGCCACGGCGTGTCCGGCGCGAACGCGTGGCCGGGCGTGGCGAGACGCTGGCGGTAGAGCACGACGAGCTCTTCGGCGATCTCACGGACGGCACTGCGCACCTTGGCGCGCTGGCGCTCGAAGTCGGCGCCGCCCATGCGGTTGAGCGACGGCGTCTCACCGCCGGTGTACTTCCGGACGAGCCCGACCTGGTCGGTGGGGACGTAGACCTTGCCGTCCTTGAACTCCAGCCAGAGGTAGTCGCGCTCGATGCCTGCCATCGTGAGCGGCTTCATCTCGAGGTAGCGCCCGACGCCGTGCTGGTAGTGCACGACGTAGTTGCCGGGCTCGAGCGCGTCGTAGTAGTCGACGCCCTTGCGCGCGCCCCGTGCGCGGCGGTGCACACGTCGTCGGCCGGTGAGGTCGGCTTCGGCGACGAGCGCCAACTTCACCGACGGAAGGATCGCGCCCCGTTCGAGCGGCGCGACGACGAGTCGGACCGCGCCGGGGGCTGCCTCGCCGGGCGCGGCGTCGAGGCCCTCACCAGCGAGGATGTCGTGCAGGCGCTGCGCGGATCCAGTGCCCTCTGCGGCGAGGACGACGCGGTAGCCCTCCGCCGCGAGCGCGCGCAAGCGCCGAGCGAGCGCGTCGGTGTCGCCGACGACGGGGTCGAACGCGGTTGCTGCGACGCGTGGCGTGTCGGGATTCTCGGGCGTCGACAGCAACGACGTCGCGCCCGCCTTCGTGTGCGCGAGCAGCCGATCGAATTCGAGCGACAGGCGCGGCATCGACGCGTCGACGCGCGCGCCCCACGTGCCGGCGAGCGTGGCGGCAAGCGACGCTTCCTCGTCGAGCAGCTCCTGCGCGCGGTCGCGCATGCGCTTGGGCTCCACGAGCAGTGCAAGGGCCGTGTCCCCGAGGAGGTCGGGCAGCAGGTGCTCGCGCTCGGTGAGCCACGGCAACCACGACTCCATGCCGTCGAACACCTGCCCTTCGGCCAGGCGCTCCCACTGCTCACGGCCCCACGGCTCGGTGTTGAGGAGCGCGCGGGCGCGTTCGCGCACCTCGTCGGTCGGGAGGAGCTCGCGGGTCGGGAAGATCCACGCGGCGTCGACGTCGTGGGTGGAGCGCTGGTCGGCGACGGAGAAGCCTGAGAGCCGCTCGACCTCGTCGCCCCAGAGATCGATGCGCACCGGGTGGTCGTCGGTCGACGGGTAGACGTCGATGATCGAGCCCCGCACCGCCACCTCGCCGCGCGATTCGACCTGGTACTCGCGGCGGTACCCGGAAGCCACCAGCCGGGCCACCACCTCGTCGCGGTCGAGGCGGTCACCGGCGCGCACCACCACCGGTTCGATCGCCTCCACGTGCGGTCCCAGCCGTTGCACCAGCGCGCGCACCGGTGCGACCACGACCGTCGGCAGGTGCTCCCCGCCGGCCCGCAGCTTCCAGAGCACCCGGAGCCTGCGGCCCATGGTTTCGAGCGACGGCGACACCCGCTCGAACGGCAGGGTCTCCCACGCCGGGAAGTGCTCGACGTGCTCGGGACCGAGGAACTGGCCGAGGTCGCGAGCCAGACGCTCCGCCTCGGCGTCGGTGGGCGTCGCCACGAGGAGCGGCCGACGAGTGGTGGTCGCGGCGAGCGCGGCGACGAACAACGCCCGCGCCGGGTCGGGCACCGCGACCATCGGCTCGCGCGCCATCACCGCCCGGAGCGCCGGCTCGGCGGTGAGGAGATCGGCCAGCGCGGTCAGCGGGGCGCCGGTGTCAGGGGTCGTGGTGGTCAGGCTCAGGCTGGGCTCCCGGTCCGCGTGCAGACGCGACGAAGGCCGGATGCGAAGCCGCACCCGGGGTCACCAGACTACGCGCCGGTCAGTTGAAGCGGTTCATGGCGGCGTCGATGCCGTCGGTGGCGATGCACTCGACCGCGTCAGCGGCCTGCTCGAGCGTCACGTCGATCTCGGTGCGTTCGCGCTTGGAGAACTTCTTCAACACGTGATCGGCGCCGTGCTCCTTCGAGACGGGCTTGTTCACGCCGATGCGCACGCGCGCGAACGAATCGTCCTTCAGGTGCGAGACGATCGAGCGGAGACCGTTGTGGCCGGCGAGCCCGCCGCCCGACTTGAGCTTGAGCGCGGCGGTCGGCAGGTCGAGCTCGTCGTGGACGATGACGAGTTGCTCCGGAGTGACTCCGTAGCGGCGGACCAGCGCGACCACCGCCGATCCGGAATCGTTCATGTAGGTGAGCGGCACTGCGAGTGTGACGAGCCGACCACCGATGCGCACGTCGCCGACGCGCGCGCGCTCCTTGCCCTTCTTCAGCTTGGCGCCATGACGCGCGGCAAGGAGCTCGACGGTGTCGGCACCGACGTTGTGGCGCGTGTGCGCGTACTCGTCGCCCGGATTGCCGAGCCCGACCACGAGCAGGTCGGACGGCGTCCCTTGGCGCGCCGCGCGTTCGCGGCCGCGCCGCAGCACGCGCTACTCCTCGCTCGCGGAGCCTTCGGAACCCTCGGCGGCAGCGTCGCCGCCCTCGCCCTCTTCGCCCTCGCCCTCTTCGCCCTCTTCGCCTTCGGTGGCGACACGGGGTGCGGTGACCATGACGAGCACGGTCTCGGGGTCGAGTTGCACCGCGACGCCATCGGGCAGCTCGAGGTCGGACATGCGCTTCTGGTCGCCGATGTCGAGCGTGTCGACCGCGAGCTCGAGCGCGACCGGGATGTTGCCCGGCATCGCCTCGACGGTGATCGAGAAGATGAGCTGCTCGAGCAGGCCGCCGTCGCGCACGCCGGGTGCCTCACCGGTGACGTGCAGCGGCACCTCGGCGCTCACCGCGATGTCGCGGCTGATCCGTACGAAGTCGACGTGCAGGAGGTCGCCGCGAGTGGCGTGGCGTTGGATCTGGCGGACGAGCGTGAGCACGTCGTCGCCGTCGACCGACAGCGAGATCAGCGTGTTGGCGCCGCTCTCCCCGGCGAGGATGTGGCCGAGCTCGCGTGCCGGCACCGTGATCTGGACCGGGTCGTTGCCGAGCCCGTAGACGACGGCGGGCACGTTGCCCTGGCGACGGATGCGCCCCGACGGGCGAGAACCGAGCTCTGAGCGCGGCTCTGACGTGAGCGTGATGTCGGGCATGACAGGGACGGCCTTTCCGAAACGAGGGAGCCAGCCATTCTGGTCGCTGGAGCCGTGAACCTCCAAGTCAGCGGGGTCCGAAGTGGCATTTTCCGTCGTTTGGCGTCGCTTCCCGGCGCGGAACGCCGTCGGTAGGCTCCGCGCCCATGAGCCGCGGATCGATCGAGGTGGACTACCTCGTGATCGGCGCCGGCGCAGCCGGGATGGCCTTCACCGACGCCCTCATCGAGGTCTCGGATGCCTCCGTCCTGATGGTCGATCGCCGGCACGGCCCCGGCGGGCACTGGAACGACGCCTACCCGTTCGTCCGGCTGCACCAGCCCTCCGCGTTCTACGGCGTGAACTCGCGCAACCTGGGCGACGACCGGATCGACGCCAGCGGGCCGAACGCCGGCCTCTACGAGCGTGCGACTGCGGCCGAGATCTGCCACTACTTCCAGGCGGTGATGCACGACCGCCTCCTCGCGTCGGGCCAGGTCGAGTTCCTGCCGATGACGACCTGCGCGGTGAACGGATCCGATCGGGTCCACGCGACTGCCCAGTTGACCGGCGTGGAACAGGAGATCGTCGTGCGGCGCAAGGTCGTCGACGCGCGCTACCTGGAGGGCACGATCCCGGCAACGCACACGCCCGCCTTCACGGTCGACGACGGCGTGCAGTGCCTTCCGGTGAGCGAGCTCACGCACGCGAGTCACCCTGCGGGCGGCTACGTCGTGATGGGTGCGGGCAAGACGGGGATGGACGCGTGCACCTGGCTGCTCGACAACGGCGTCGACCCGGCCGAGATCGCCTGGGTCAAGCCGCGCGAGACGTGGGCGCTCGACCGGGCGTACTGGCAGCCACGTGATCAGGTGGGTCGGTTCATGATCGGCTGGGCGGCGAGCATCGAAGCCGCGGCGACGGCGACCTCGATCCCGGACCTGTTCGGTCGTCTGGAGGAGTGCGGGCACCTCTGCCGGGTCGACACCTCGGTCGAGCCGACGATGTACCGCGCCGGAACGCTGAGCGAGCTCGAGATCGGACAGCTCCGCAGCATCGAGCAGGTCGTCCGCTCCGGACGGGTCCGTCGCATCCAGGCCGACCGCATCGTGCTCGACGGCGGCGTTGTCGCGACCCGCACCGACCGTCTCCACGTCGACTGCACTGCAGAAGGGCTCGGCCGCCCGCCGTCCCGGCCGATCTTCGAGCCGCACCGCGTCACCATCCAACAGGTGCGCGAGACCAGCCCGACGTTCAACGCGGCACTCATCGGATACCTCGAAGCGTCCCGCGACGACGTCGACGAGCAGAACGCGCTCGCGCCGCCGAATGCCTACCCCGATGCCGCGACCGACTGGATCCGCATTCGCCAGCTCGGCCTCGTGGCACAGACCACGTGGGACCACACGCCGGACGTCGCCGAGTGGCTCGAACGGTCGCGGCTGAACATCTCGGCCGGCGTGATCGCGCACGCGGGTGAGCCGGGTGTCGGGCCTGCGATCGGTGCGTACCTCGAACACCGCGACCGCGCGGTCGAGAACCTCACCGCGTTCCGCGCGCAGCTCGAAGGTGGATGAGGTTCAGGTGTTGTCGCCGCTGAACAGCTCGCTGACGCTGGCGTCGCGGAACACCGCGCTGATGGCCTTGGCGACGATCGGCGCGATCGACAGCACGGTGAGGCTGTCGAAGTGCTTCTCGCTCGAGATCGGCAACGTGTTGGTGACGACCACGTCGCGCACGCGGGCGTTCTTGAGCCGGTCGACGGCAGGACCCGACAACAGACCGTGGGTGGCGCCGATGATGATCGACTCCGCACCGCGCTCCATCAGCAGCTCCGCGGCACTGGCGAGGGTGCCCCCGGTGTCGATCATGTCGTCGACCAGCACACACGTGCGGCCCTCGATCTTTCCGACGACCTGATTGGCGACAGCCACGTTGTGGGTGCCCTTCGGGCGGTGCTTGTCGACGTAGGCGATCTCGATCAGCTCGTCGCCGCCCATGCACTCGATGAACCGGTGCGCGAGCTTGCCGCCGCCGGCATCCGGTGCGACGACGGTGACGTCGTCGCCGGCGACGAGGCTGCGGATGTGCTCTGCGAGCAACGGCACCGCGGTGAGGTGATCGACCGGGAAGTTGAAGAACCCCTGGATCTGCCCCGTGTGGAGGTCGACGGTGACGACGCGGTCGGCGCCGGCCGCGGAGAGCATGTCGGCGAGGAGCCGCGCGCTGATCGGCTCGCGCCCCTCGGCCTTGCGATCTTGACGGGCGTACCCGTAGTACGGGCAGACCGCGGTGATGCGATGCGCCGACGCCCGCTTTGCGGCATCGATCATCAGCAACTGCTCCATGATGCAGTCGTTGATCGGTGCGCAGTGCGTCTGCACGAGGAACACGTCGCGCCCACGGATGTTCTCGCCGTAGCGCACGTAGGTCTCACCGCTCGAGAAGGTCGACAACTTGATGTCGCCCAGCGGGACGTCGAGCTCAGCGGCGATCTCCGACGCCAGCTCGGGGTGCCCCTGCCCGGAGAAGAGCATGAGCTTCTTCTGCGAGACCAGGTCCATGGATCAGCCTTCCGCCGGCGAGTCGTCGTCGTCGCCATTGTCGCGCCGATCGACCCATCCTTCTTCGATCGTTGCGGGCACACCCTTCGCCAACGCGCCAGGAGGCACGTCGCGGTTCACCACCGCGCCCGCCGCGGTGTAGGCACCGGCGCCCACCTCCACCGGCGCGACGAACACCGTGTTCGACCCGGATCGCACGTCGCGGCCGATCTTCGTGCGGTGCTTCGCTCGGCCGTCGTAGTTCGCCGTGATGTTGCCGGCGCCGATGTTGGCCCGCTCACCGACCTCGGCGTCGCCCACGTATGCCAGGTGCGGCACCTTCGCGCCCTCACCGATCTCGCTGTTCTTGATCTCCACGAAGGTGCCGACGTGCGCGCCGGCCGCGAGGTGCGTGCCTGGTCGCAACGACACGTAGGGGCCGACGGTCGCGCCGTCGTCGATCATCGACTCGCGTGCGACGGTCTGGCGCACGACCGCGTCACGCCCCACGACCGTGTCGACCAGATCGCAGTCGGGTCCGACGGTTGCTCCGCTGCGTACGACCGTCACGCCGCTCAGCATCGTGTTGGGCAGGATGCGCACATCCGGCTCGAGCTGCACGCCGGCGTCGACGTACGTGGTCGCAGGGTCGACCATGGTGACGCCTTCACGCATCCAGTGAGCGTTGATGCGCTGGCGCAGCTCACCCTCCACCGAGGCGAGCTGGGCACGGTCGTTGATCGAGAGCACCTCGGTGGCATCCTCGGCTTCGATGCCCGCCACCAGGTGGCCGGCATCACGCAGCACCCCGACCACGTCGGTGAGGTAGTACTGGCCCTGCGCGTTCTCGGGGCTGAGGCGGCGCAACGCGGGCGCGAGGTAGGCACGGCGGAAGCAGTAGAACGACGGGTTCACCTCGTCGATCTCGAGCTCGTCGGGCCGGGCATCGCGCTGTTCGACGATCCGCGCCACGTTGCCGCGTTCGTCTCGCACGACGCGGCCGTAGCCGGTCGGATCGTCGAGCCGGGCGGTGAGCATCGTGGCGGCCGAATCACCGAGGCGGTGCTCCGTGGCCAGCATGGCGAGCGTCTCCGGCCGGATGAGCGGAGCATCGGCGAGGAGCACGAGGAGGTCGTCGTCGGCGTCGAGGTCGTCGGCGAACGCGGTGAGCGCGACCGCCGCGGCGTCGCCGGTGCCGCGCAGCACCGTCTGCTCCACGAACTCGACCGGCACCTCGCTGCTGACGAGTCGTTCCTGCACGGTCTTCGTGACGTCTTCGGCGCCGTGGCCGACGACCACCACGATCCGGTCGAGGGGCAGCGCGGCGAGCGCGTCGAGCACCCACATGAGCATGGGACGCCCGCAGAGCTCGTGCAGGACCTTGGGCGTGGACGAGCGCATCCGCGTGCCCTCGCCTGCCGCGAGGACGACGGCTGACACGGGTCGACGGCGGGCGGCTGCCATTGACTCCTCCGCTCTCGGAATTCGGGATTTCTCGATCACTGCGGGCGGAGCAGGTGCACCGTGGCTCGGGGGCGAGGTTTCGAACCTCGACTTGGGACTCCAAAGGACCCCGTGCTGCCGTTACACCACCCCCGACCGTCTGGGTGACGACGATACCCGTCGGACCTCGATGTGCCGTTCACACATCGAACGGCTACCTTGAGCGCCGCCATGGGATCCCTGATCAAGAAGCGCCGTAAGCGCATGCGCAAGAAGAAGCACAAGAAGCTCTTGAAGCGCACACGTTGGCAGCGCCGTCAGCAGGGTCGCTAGCGCGACCCGCTGGCGCTCCGGGCGTCGGCGCTCTCCGACACCGGCGCTCTCCGACGCCGGCGCTATCCGACACCTAGGCGCACGCCGCGGCTCACGCTCGTGGTCCCGACCACGGGCACGCGCAGCCGACGCCCCACCTCGCCCACCAACTGCGGCAGGTCACGGGCGTTGTTCACCGGCACCACGTAGGCCGAGCCGCTTCCCGCGAGGATCGCCGGCCGCGCAACGGTCGCTTCGAGCGCGGTCCGGAACTCCACGAGGCGTGGCTCGATCGCCTCAGCCGCCGGCTCCAGGTCGTTGAACAGCTCGGGCAGGAATTCCGCAACTCTGCGCGGCGCGCGCACGCCCCGTTCCGACACCGGGCCGCCCATGCGGTCCCACGCCCGGTAGACGTCCGGGGTGGCGAGGCGAAACGGCGGGATCGCGACGAGGAAGGCGAGCCCGGTCGGGAGGTCGATGGGCTCGAGGTCCGCGCCGCTGCCACGCATCCATGCCGCGCCTCCGCGCACGCAGAACGACACGTCGGAGCCGATCTCGGCCGCGAGCGCGAGCACGCCTGCGTCGTCGATGTCGACGTCGAGCAGGCGCCGCACGGCGAGCAGTGCGGCCGCCGCGTCGGCGGAGCCGCCACCGAGGCCCGCGCCGGCCGGGATCCGCTTGCGCAACACGATGCGCACGCCGTGGCCCGACCGACCGGCGCGCACCAGCAACTTCTCCGCCGCGATGAACGCGAGGTTGGTGTGATCGGTCGGGATCCCGGCCGACTCCGGGTCGTCGGGAGCGAGCTCGACCTGCACTCCTCCGGGCGATGGAACCGCGTACGCCTCGAGCACGTCGTGCGGCTGACCGAGCGACACGACGAGCGCGTCGAGATCGTGATAGCCGTCGTCGCGCACGCCCGTGACCCGCAGCGAGAGCGTCAGCTTGGGATACGCCGTGGCGCGGACCCGGGCGAGCCTCATGCAGCAACCGCGGCCGAACGGGCGACGGCAGCCCACTGCTCGAGGCCGAGCGTCTCGGCCCGTGCGGTCGGGGCGATGCCCGCCGCGTCGAGCACGGCCTCGGTGCGGGCACCGAGCACCGGCTGCAACGAGCGCCGCAGCATCTTGCGCCGCTGACCGAAGCCGCTGCGCACCAGCCCGAACAGGGCGGCGACCTCCGGCACGTCGACGGGCGGCGCGGCCCGGCGCACCAACCCGACCAGCACGGAGTCGACCTTCGGGCGGGGCATGAACACCGTGGGCGGCACCACGCCGAGCAGCGACGCCTCCGAGTAGTAGGCGACCTTCACCGACACGGCGCCGTACTGCGCGTCGCCGGGACCCGCCGCCAGGCGCTCCCCCACCTCTCGTTGCACCAGCACCACCACTCGTTCGACGTCGGGCGCCTCCTCGAGGAGCCTGATCACCACCGGGACCGCGACGTTGTACGGGAGGTTCGACACGCACGTCCAACCGCGCCCGTCATCTCGGGCCAGGAGTTGATCGAGCGGCGCGTGCAAGGCGTCGGCCACGCGCACGTCGACCTCGGTGTCGGGACCGAGCACATCGGCGAGCGCGAGCGCCAACCGTTGGTCGAGCTCGACGGCGCGGACCTCGGCGCCGCGCTCGAGCAGCGCCAGCGTGAGTGAACCGAGTCCAGGGCCGATCTCGAGCACCGCGTCGCCCGGCGACAGGGCGGCGAGGGTCGCGATCCGGCGCGCGGTGTTGGGATCGGCGAGGAAATTCTGACCGAGGCTCTTCTTCGGCGCGATCCCGTGGCGATCGAGGAGGGCGCGGATCGACGTCGGGGTCAGGAGGTCCATCGCCGCTGACGCTACCCAGCGTCCGGCGTGAGCGCCGTCACGTGCCCGGTCAGATCGGCCAGTGGAGCGTGCGGGCGCAGCCCCATGGGTCCCAGCCGTACTGGTCGTAGATCCGCTGGGCGATCACGATCTGCTCTTCTCGGGTCGCGAGACCGGCGTTGGGTGCGAACTGCAGGCCGCCGTAGTGGACCCAGTTCTCCCGCAGGATCCCGAGGCCGCCGTCGTACGACGGGCTCCCGCCGTCGACCGTGCCCCAACGGCCGCCCGACTCGCAGTTGGCCAGCGCGTCCCAGTGCCAATCGGCGCTGGTGCCGCGGCCGACCACGCGGGACACCGGCTCGGTGGTCGGCACCTTCGAGAGCGGCACCTGCCCGACCTCGACACCGTTCTCGATGCGGGCGCGCCACGTGACGGTCGCGACCCCGGGGACGCCGGCGCGGATCTCACGCTCCTCGCCGATCGGAATCGTGGGGTCGTCGACGACTTCCTCGGCGAACGGAATCGCCTCCTGGGTCTGCCTGGTGGCCGCGCCCACGCGGATCACCTGCACCGCGGTGCCGTCGGCCAACACGGAGTCGGGCGTCGGACTCGACGTGTCGTCTCCGTCGAGCGCGATGCCGTAGGCGGAGAGCAGCTCGGCGACGGTGAGCGACGGCGAGTCGTAGGGCAGCACCTGGCCGTCGACGTCGAGCTGACCCGACTTGCGCGTGCGCAACACCACGGTCGAGCCGGGCGCGAGTCGCGTCGGCGCGTGTCTGACGGCAACGAGCTTGCCCACGTCGAGTTGCTTCGCAAGGCCCGCCGCCGAGCGCGCGGTGGTGGAGATCGTGGTCACCGCGCCGTCGAGATCGACGGAGACGCGGATGGGAGCGACGCCGGCCACGGCAACGGGCGTGGGCTCGGCGGTGAGCCGCATGCCCGCAACCACGGTGACGACGACGAGCGTCAGGAGGATCCAGGTGCGGGGCCGGCGGGCTGTTGCCCCCACCCGATGGCGCCGCGAGGGCCGGGAGACGTTGGGGGGGCTCAACCCCGCCAGGGGCTCGAGCGAGGCGGGATCGGGCAGCGGGAGCCACGACGCGGAGTCGTGGGGCTCGGCGCGGGCCGGTGAGGGCGCGACTGCAGCTTCCGCAGCGGCCGAGGCGTCGCTGATCACGGCCTCGGCTTCGGCGACCACGGCTGCCCGCACCTGGGCCGACGGCTCCAGCATGTCGCCGAGCTCGGGGAGCGAGTCGAGGTCGCCGGGGAGCGGCAACCACGCGGCCGCATCGTGCGGTTCGGCCCGGGCCGGCGTGAGCGAGACCAGCGCCTCGAGGGCGACCAGGTCGATCTCGTCGAGCGGCATCGTGTCGAGCGCGGCGTCGAGCACCGGGTCGTGCGAGGTGGCGATGGCCGCGTCGAGCAGCGCCTGGATGCTCGGCAGCGCGCTCGCGTCAGGAACCGGGAACCAAGCGGTCGCATCGTGCGGCTCGGCGCGCGCGGGCGACGGCTTGATCGCGCGCGTCACATGTGCGGGCAGCGGCGCGTTCCGGCGCCGAGCGTGGCTCGGTGCGCGATGGCCGCGACTCGCGGGTCGACTCGTGTGCTCGGCGATCGGGTTCCGCCCTGGTCGCAGGTGATGGATGCGGCGCCGACCATGCAGAGGGCCCGGGCGCCGAAGGTCGCACGGTAGCCAATGCGTGGATGGGCGGGCAACGACCGGCGGATCGGGGCAGGTCAGGTGCCCTGCCCGCTCGCGAGAACGGGCGCGACCGGGTCAGGCGAGGTCGAACACGACGGTCGCATTGGCGGCGGTGGCTGACGCGATCCTGTCGACCGGTTCGTCGCGCGCGTCAGCGAGCGCGGCACCCACGTCGGTCACCCACGCGGGACGATTCGACTGTCCGCGGTGTGGCACCGGCGCGAGGTACGGCGCGTCGGTCTCGACGAGCACGCGGTCGATGGGCGCGAGTTGGGCGGCAGCGCGCACGTCTTCCGCGTTCTTGAACGAGACGATCCCACTGAACGACAGGTACGCATCGAGGTCGAGCGCGCGACGCGCTTCGCGTGTTCCGCCGGTGAAGCAGTGGAACACCGTGCGACGCGGCGCGCCGAGGTCGTCGAGGACGCGGAAGGTGTCGTCCCACGCATCGCGCGAGTGGATCACGAGCGCGCGGTCGAGGCGATGGGCGAGCTCCACCTGGCGTCGGAACGCGGCCTCTTGGTCGTCACGAGCTGAGTGCTCGTAGAAGAGGTCGAAGCCGGCCTCGCCCACGCCGACGACCCGCGGCGCACCAGCGAGCGCTTCGAGCGCCGCCCACTCCTCGTCGAGGTGGGAGGCGTCGTGCGGGTGCAGGCCGACGGTCGCCCACACGTCGGGCTCCCGTGCCGCGAGGTCGACGGCAGCCTGCGACGAGGCCAGATCCGTGCCCACGCACACGATCGCCGCCACCCCGGCATCCCGAGCGGCGGCAAGGGCCGCGTCGGGCTCCTCGAGCGACGGGAGGTGGCAGTGGCTGTCGATCCAGCGCCTGGTCACGAGGGCTCGAGGCGCGGGAAGAGCGGATCGCCCTTCTCGAGCGGCGAGCCAGCGGCGAGCAGACCCCACGCGGCCGCGTCGGGGAGACGCTGCTCCTCCGGGGTGTCGGTGAAGCCCAGGCGGCGCCACAGCTCGGCCGACGCGTGGGGGATCAACGGCGACGCGAGGAGCGCGACGATGCGGAGCGCTTCGAGGCAGTCGCCGAGCACTGCCGCGACCGCGGCGGTGTCGCCCGCCTTGTTGAGCGCCCACGGCTGTTGATCTTCGATGTAGGAGTTGGCGGCGCGGATCAGATCCCACACCGCGCCGAAGCCGCGCTCGAAATCGAGTCGCGCCATGCAGTCGGTGAGCGTGTCGAACGCCTGCGCGGACGCTTCGACGAGCGGACCGTTCGCGCGCGCGTCGGGCACCGCGCCGTCGCAATAGCTGACCGCCATGTTGAGCACGCGATTCGCGAGGTTGCCGAAGTTGTTCGCGAGGTCCGCGTTGTAGCGCGCCACCATCGCCTCGTAGCTGAACTCGCCGTCGGGCCCGAAGCGTTGGTCGCGCAGGAAGTGGTAGCGGAAACCGTCGATCCCGAACTCGGCCACGAGGTCGGCGGGGACGATCTGGTTGAACTTCGACTTCGACATCTTCTCGCCACCCACGGTGAGGTACCCGTGCGCGAACACGTGCTTGGGCGGCTCGAGCCCCGCGGCCATCAGCATCGCGGGCCAGTACACCGCGTGCTGGCGCAGGATGTCCTTGCCGATGAGGTGGTAGTCGGCGGGCCAGAAGCGCGCGAAGCGCTCCGGGTCGTCGGGATACCCGACGGCGGTGCAGTAGTTGATCAGCGCGTCGAACCACACGTACGCGACGTGCGCCGGGTCCCAGGGCAACGGGATGCCCCAGGTGATCGACGTGCGGCTGATCGAGAAGTCCTGGAGGCCGCCCTTGATGAGGCCGAGCACCTCGTTGCGCTTCCCGTCGGGTTGCATGGCCTCCGGGTGCGCGGAGTAGTGCTCCAGCAGCCGGTCTTCGTAGCGGGAGAGTCGGAAGAAGTAGTTCTCCTCGATGACGTGCTCGACCGGCGTGCCGTGGATCGGGCAGTTGCCGGCGTCGAGCTCGTCCTCCTTGTAATAGAGCTCGCAGCCGACGCAGTAGAGGCCCTCGTAGGAGTCGAGCTCGATGTCGCCGTGGTCGTAGACCCGCTGGAGGAACTCCTCGACGGCGCGGCGATGCCGGGGCTCCGTGGTGCGGATGAAGTCGTCATTGGTGATGTCGAGGTCACGCCACGCGTCGCGGAAGCGTCCGCTGTTGAGCTCGGCCCATTCGGCCGGGGTCGTGCCGTTGGCCTCGGCCGACCGCTGCACCTTCAGCCCGTGCTCGTCGGTGCCGGTGAGGAACATCACGTCGTCGCCCCAGAG
>JBEVIU010000162.1:0-24243 GCA_040510575.1 Acidimicrobiia bacterium
ACCTCGACTGGTTCCGGGCGCTGGTGCGCTACAAGCAGTTCTCCGCCGGCGCATTCATCACCCGCAATGCGCGCCGTCGAGGGGCCCCCGTGCAGCCGGTCGACAACAGCGACGACTGGCTCCTCTCGTCGGCCCGCGAATACCTCGCCTGACGTCCTCCCCGTCGCGTTTGCGCCCCGCCGACCGTCGCGATCGGTGTATTCAGGTCGAGGGAAGGTGAGCGCACACTCGGACTACTGGACGGAGCCGCAGCAGGCCGAAGAAGTCGCGCGACTGCTCGACCTGACCCCCGAGGCCGATCACGTCGGGCCGGCCACCTTCATCTCGGCGTAGCGGTCCATCTGCTCGACGTGCTCCTTGACCTCGGGATCGCTGTCGATAATGTGCTGGAACTTCTCGCGGGCCGCGGCGCGCTTCGCGGGGATGTACTCGCGTGGGAACAGGCCCTCGTGGGGCGTGTAGCGCTTCATCAAGGCGTTGGCGATCACCACCTTGTGGACCTCGTCCGGGCCGTCCATCATCGACATGTACGGAGCCGTCTCCCACATGCCCTGCAACGGCGTGAGGTTCGTCGTCCCCAACGCGCCGTGGATGTGGTTGGCGCGATACACGACGTCGCGCAGCGTCTTGGCTGCCATGATCTTGCACGCACCGATGTCGGCCCGCGTCTCTCGCCCGTCGGTGTTGTCGATCTTCCACGCCGTCTGCAACACGAGGAGGCGCAGCATCTCGACCTCCATGTACGACTCAGCGATGTCGTTCTGCACCATCTGGTGCTCACCGATGAGCACACCGCGCGAGTAGCGCGAGATGGCGCGTTCGCACATCATGTCGAGCGCGAGCTTCACCTGTGCGACGGCGCGCATCGCGTGGTGGATGCGGCCACCACCGAGCCGGAACTGCGCCACCTGGTGCGCGCCGCCTTCGGGCCCGAGGAGGTTCTCGGCCGGTACCCGCACGTTGTTGTATCGAATGTGCGCGTGGATGCCCGCACCCTCGAGGAACTCCAGCCCTGGTGTGCCCTGCTCGACGATGAACATGCCGTTGTTGCACATCACGATCAGGATGTCGGCGGTCTTCCCGAAGCTCGAGAACCACTTCTCACCGTTGATGACCCACTCGTCGCCGTCCTTCTCCGCGTGGGTCTTGAAGTTGCGGGTGTCGCTGCCCCCTTGGGGTTCCGTCATCGAGTAACAGGAACGCATCTCCTGCGCGAACAGCGGTTCGAGCCACTTCTTCTTCTGATACTCGGTGCCGTACTTGGCGATGATGTCCATGTTGCCGGTGTCGGGCGCCTGGCAGCCGAAGATCGCCGGCGCAGCCGAGTAGCGCCCGAGGATCTCGTTCACGAGCGCGAGTTTGAGCTGGCCGAACCCGGGGCCGCCGATCTCCTTGTCGAGGAAGATCCCCCAGAGACCCTGGTCCTTCACCTGCTGCTTCAGCCCGTCGACGAGCTCCCGGATCGCCGCCGGCGCATGCGTCCGGCTGTAGAGCGCAGCAGGGAAAGCGAGCACGAGGGGCTCGATCTCCTCACGGCAGAACCGCTCGATCCAGTCGAGCTGCTCCTGCCATTCCGGGTCGGTCGAGAAATCCCAGGCCATGGTCGCCTCCCAGCAGTAGAGACCACCGTTCTATCAAGCAAGGCTGAAGTGCCGCCGGGCAACATGGTCCGATGATGGATGCCGTGCCGCACGACGCCGACGGCGCCGCGCTCGCGGCGGGCCCGCTCACGGCCTGGCTCACCGAGATGCGGGCAGCGCTGCGCGGCGAACGCGACGCCGAGGTCCCGTGCGGTGACTGCACCGCGTGCTGCACCGCGTCGCAGTTCGTGCACGTGGGCGCCGACGAGCTGGACACGCTGGCCCACATTCCCACGGCGCTGCTGTTCCCAGCACCGGGGCTCGCTCCCGGCCATCGGGTGATGGGGTACGACGAACGCGGTTGCTGCCCGATGCTCGTCGACGCGCGGTGCTCGATCTATGAGCATCGCCCCCGCGCCTGTCGCACCTACGACTGCCGCGTCTTCACCGCGGCTGGTGTCGAGCCGAACGGAGTGAACGCGACCGACATCGCAGCACGAGTGCGTCGATGGCGCTTCGAATACCCGACCGCACTGGATCGAACGCTGCGAGATGCCGTACACGCCGCCGCCGCGTCCGTGGCGCAGGATCGCGACACGCGTCCCGTCGACGCGACCGAGGTCGCGGTTCGTGCGATCGAGACCTACGAGGACTTCGCCGAGCGTGACCGCTGAGGATCAGCGATGCGTTCGAAGCGAACGTGCGCCACCGCCGGCGAGCTCGTGACCTCGATGCACTCGTACCGCGCGATCGCCGCGTCGACGTCCTCGAACAGCCGTTCACCCCGTCCGAGCAGAATCGGGACGACAGCCAGGTGCAACTCGTCGACGAGCCCGGCGTTGAGGAACTCGCGAACCGTCGCCACGCCGCCGCCGAGCCGCACGTCGTGACCGTCAGCTGCTTCGGCCGCGCGTTCGAGTGCCACGTCGAGGCTGTCGTCGACGAAGTGAAAGGTCGTGCCGCCGTCCATCTCGAGCGGGGGACGCGGGTGGTGCGTGAGCACGAAGACGGGATGGTGATAGGGCGGATCGTCTCCCCACCAGCCCTTCCACTCCTCGTCGGTCCACGGGCCGCGGATCGGGCCGAACATGTTCCGTCCCATGATCGTCGCGCCGATGCCGTGCTCGCCCCGCGCGATCAGGTCGTCATCGAGCCCTTCGTCGCCGCCGTCGAGACCGAGCATCTCTCGACCGTGCACGGTCTCGAAGATCCAGTCGTGCAGCCGGGTCCCGCCGACGCCGAGCGGATCGTCCGGGCTCTGGTCGGGCCCGGCTCCGTACCCGTCGAGTGAGACGGAAAAGTTGTGGACACGCAGCTTCGCCATCGGCGGAGAGCGTACTCAGGCCCCGATCCTCAGCTGGCCGCTGCGAAGATGCGGCCCACGTTCTCCTCGGAGAAGAACTCTGCCGGCGAGGTCACGCCGGCGTTCAGTCGGGCGAACCCGTCCATCGCGTCCTGATTCCCCGTGACGGCCGCCAAGAGCTGCTGCGTCTCCGGAGGAGGGGGCTCGAGCGCCGCAAGCTGGCACGTGAACTCGAACATCGGGAGCACGTGCGCGTCACGTGCCGCTTGGTACTCGCCCATCGCCTCGTCGTACGAGCGAGCGCCGGACAACGCATCGTGGATGGCCGACGCGCACGACGCTGCGTCTCGGAATGCGTCCGAGATCCCTTGGGCCGTGATGAAGTCCTTGTTGTATCCCGCGTCACCGACCAGCGCCCATCCCGGACCGAAGGGGGTGCGGAAGTAGTTCTCGACCGACGTGCCCGCGAACCGCGCTTCGCGCGTTGCCCCGCGGATGCGCTCGGCGAACTCCGGGGCGGTCTCGAACATTGCGAGGTAGTTCCCCTCGACATCGTGTTTGTTGGCTTCGTACTCGGCGTACGGCCAACCCGCGACCACGAGGGTGAGATCGTCGTGGGTCGGCGCCACCGCCCACCCGCGTCCCGGCCTCGAGTACACGGCGAAGGTGCCTTCGGCCGGGAGGTCGCTCCAGTAGCTGTAGTAGCCACACAGGATCGGGGGTCGCTCGTGGTACTGCTCCGCCGCGACCGACTTCGCGACGAACGAGAACCGGCCGTCCGCGCCGACGACCACGTCGGCATGCTCCGTGACCGTCGCGCCGCCGGGCGCGTGACCCCGAATCCCGACCACCCGGTCGTGCTCGACGACGAGTTCGTCGACGGTGAATGCCTCTCGGACGTCGACACCCGCCTCTGCTGCCGCGTCCACCAGCAAAGCATCGAGCACGGTACGACGCGGGCAGTACGCAACGGGCGAGTCGACGGTGCCTGGTGCGCCGGAGATGCTGAACGCGCCGAAGTCGAAGGAATAGGTACCGATCGGCGGGCACCCGGTGGCGACCAGACGATCGAGCAGGCCCCAGTCGCGCATCGCCGCGATCCCCGGTGGGTGCACGAGGTGCGTGGAGAGCGTGTCGCTCGGAAACGTCGCCCGATCGACGAGCAGCACATCGAGACCGCGGCGGGCGAGCAACATCGCAGTCGGAGCGCCGGCGCACCGCGCGCCGACGACGACGACGTCATACCGGTCCGGGGCCATCAGGGCCTCCTTCCAGATCGCTCTTGCCAGGATGACGGACCGGCTGATCGCGCGCAACCGTCCCACCGCGGTGTTGCTGCCAGACTGCGCTCCGATGACGACTCGCTTCGACGAGCTCCTGGCAGTGCATCCGCTCGGCGACCAACGGTTCCGGGTCGAGCCCGTCGGTCGCGGCTTCCTCTACGGCGGTCTCACGATGGCCATGGCGCTCGCGCCCGCGGCAGCGACCGTCGACGACGGTCTCGTCCCGATGGTGCTCCGATGCAACTTCCTGACCTTCGGTGAGTGGGGCCCGACCGAGGTCGCGGTCGAGCGCGTCAAATCGAGTCGGTCGTTCGCGACCGTTCGGTGTCGGCTCGAGCAGGCGGACCGGCTCGTCGCGGTCGCCGATCTCACCTTCCATCGCCCTGAGAGCGGTCGAGACGTCCAGCACGCACCGCCCCCGGTCGTCGAGCCTCCGTCTGCACTCCAATCCGTGCATCTCATGTTCGGCTCATCCGAGATGGTTGATCCGTTCGAAGTACGGCCGATTCGCGCCGACGCCGTCGCCGGCACCGATCGCTTCCACCCGTTCTGGGCGCGCACCCGTGAAGCGATGCCGGCTGATCCGGCGCTGCACGCGGCCGCCCTCGCGTTCATGTCGGACTACCGCGTGATCCACTCGCCGTTCGAGCCTGGATCGGGGGACGGCGACGGTCTACAGAGCTTCACGCTCGAGCACACGTTGTGGTTCCACCGGCCGTTCGACGCGAACGATTGGATGCTCTTCGAATGCCTGCCGCTCAGTGAGGCGAGCGGCCGCTACGTGAGCCGCGGCACCGTGCACGACGAGCAGGGTGCGTTGCTCGCATCGCTCGTGCAGGAAGGCTTCATCCGTCCAGCTTGATGGGCCCAGCTTGATCGGTCAGGCGACCTCGACCGCGGCGGCGGCGAACTGTGCGTTGTAGAGGGCGTGGTACGCACCACGTTTGGCGAGCAACTCCTCGTGGTTTCCCTGCTCGACGATGCTGCCCGACTCCATCACCAGGATGATGTCGGCGTCGCGGATCGTCGACAGGCGGTGCGCGATCACGAAGCTCGTGCGGTTCGATCGCAACGCTGCCATCGCCCGTTGGATCAGTACCTCCGTGCGCGTGTCGACCGAGCTGGTCGCCTCGTCGAGGATCAGGATCGTCGGGTTGGCGAGGAACGCTCGAGCGATCGTCAGCAGCTGCTTCTCCCCTGCGCTCACGCTCCCCCGCTCGTCGTCGAGCACGGTCTCGTATCCCTCCGCCAACGTGTGCACGAAACGGTCGACATACGTGGCCCGTGCCGCCTCGAGGATCTGCTCGTCGGTGGCTTCCAGGTTCCCGAAGGCGATGTTCTCCTTGATGGTGCCGCCGAACAGCCAGGTGTCTTGGAGCACCATCCCGATGTTCGAGCGCAGATCGCGCCGTCGCATCTTGGAGATGTCGTTGCCGTCGAGCAGGATCGCACCGCCGTCGATCTCGTAGAACCGCATGATCAGGTTCACGAGCGTGGTCTTGCCGGCGCCGGTGGGTCCGACGATCGCGACCGTCTGGCCGGGCTCCGCCACCAATGAGAGGTCCTCGATGAGCGGGTTCTTCGGGTCGTACGAGAACTGCACGTGGTCGAATTCGACCTTGCCCCGCGGGTGCTCGTCGAAGAGTGGCACCTGGGGGTCGGCCGACTCCTCGGGCGAGTCGAGGAGCTCGAACACCCGCTCGGCCGACGCGATGCCTGACTGCAGCAGGTTCGCCATCGACGCCAACTGCGTGAGCGGCTGCGTGTACTGGCGCGAGTACTGGATGAACGCCTGGATGTCGCCGAGGCTCATCGCGCCAGACGCCACCCGCAACCCGCCGAGCACCGCGATCGCCACGTAGTTCAGGTTGCCGATGAACATCATCACCGGTTGGATCGTGCCGGAGATGAACTGTGCACCGAAGCTCGCCTGGAACATCTGCTCGTTGGTGTCGTCGAACTCGTGCTCGACCTCGTGCTGGCGACCGAACACCTTCACCAGCTCGTGGCCCGTGAAGACCTCTTCGACGTGCGCGTTGAGCGTGCCGGTGTGGTCCCACTGCGCGATGAACTTGACCCTCGAGCGCCGCGTGATGAACGAGATGGTCATCAGCGAGACCGGGATCGTGACGATCGCCACCAGTGAGAGCAACGGCGAGATCGTGATCATCATGATCATGACGCCCACGATCGTGAGCGCGGACGTGAGCATCTGGCTCAGGGTCTGCTGCAGGCTCTGGGCCAAGTTGTCGATGTCGTTGGTGACGCGGCTGAGGAGGTCACCACGCGGCATGCGGTCGACGTCGCGGAGCGGGAGCCGGTTCAGCTTCTCCTCCACCTCGGTGCGCATCCGCGACATCGTCCGCTGCACCACGCCGGCGAGCACATAGGCCTGGGTGTAGGCCAGCGCAGCGGAGGTCACGTAGAGGCCGAGCGCGAACAGCAGGTACCGGTGGAGCTCGCTGAAGTCGATCCCCGTCGGGCTCTGCACCCCGTCGACGATCACGTTGGTGGCCGAACCCAGCACCTTCGGGCCGAGGACCAGCAGGATCACGCTCATCACGGCGAGCGCGACCACGCCACCGATCTTCAACCCTTCGACGCGCAGCCGCGCCATGAGGCGGACGACCGAGCCGCGGAAGTTCTCGGAACGCTCCAATGGGACGCCCGCCATGCCCATGCGGCCGAACGGCGTCGCCGGAAGCGGCGGCGGCTTGATCTCCTTGTCGTCGTCCGGCTCTTGCACCGGCTCCTCTTCGGAGGTCACGCCGCCTCCTGCGCCATCTGGGACTCCACGATCTCGACGTAGGTGGGACAGGTCTCGAGCAGCTCCTCGTGGGTGCCGAGCCCGACGTTGCGGCCCTCGTCGATCACGAGGATCTGATCGGCGTCGAGGATGGTGGAGATTCGCTGCGCCACGATGACGACCGCCGCTTCGCGGATGACGGGCTCGAGCGCGGCGCGCAGCCGCGCGTCGGTCGCGAGGTCGAGGGCCGAGAACGAGTCGTCGAACAGGTAGACGTCGGGTTTCTTCACCAGCGCGCGAGCGATCGCGAGCCGCTGCCGCTGACCGCCCGACACGTTGGTGCCGCCCTGCGCGATCCGCGAGTCGAGGCCTCTCGGCATCGCCGCGACGAAGTCGCGTGCCTGCGCGACCTCCAACGCTTCCCACAGCTCGTCGTCGCTGGCGTCGGCCCGGCCGTACCGCAGGTTGCTGGCGATCGTGCCGGTGAAGAGGAAGGGCTTCTGAGGGACGAGCCCGATGTGGCTCCACAAGAGCTCAGGATCGAGCTCGCGCACGTCGACGCCGTCGATCAGCACCGATCCGCCCGTCGTGTCGTAGAGGCGCGGCCCCAGGCTGATCAAGGTCGTCTTCCCTGCGCCCGTGCTCCCGACGACCGCGAGCTTCTGCCCGGCGTCGACCCGGAACGAGATGTCGTTGAGCACCGGCTCCTCGGCCCCCGCGTAGCTGAAGCTCACGTTGCGCATCTCGAACGAACCACGGGTCGGCAGGTCGACGACCGGAGTCGCGGGTGCGTGGATCGACGCCTCCGTGTTGAGCACCTCGGCGATGCGGGCGGCGCAGACCGCGGCTCGGGGCCACATCACCGCGACGAAGGTCGCCATCATCACTGCGGTGAGAATCTGGATCAGGTAGGTGAGGAACGCGATCATCGTCCCGATCTGCATCTCGCCCGCGTCCACGCGAGCAGCGCCGAACCAGACTGCGGCAACACTCGAGACGTTCAGCACCAGCATCACGCTCGGGAACATGAACGCCTGCAGGCGTCCGGCCTTCAACGAGGTCTCGGTGAGGTCTGCGTTGGCGACGCCGAAGCGCACGCCTTCTTCGGGCTCCCGGACGAACGCGCGCACCACGCGCATGCCGGTGATCTGCTCGCGCATGACCTGGTTCACACGGTCGATGCGGACCTGCATGAACTCGAACTGCGGGATGAGTCGGATGACGACCACGCCGACGCTCATCACGAGGGCGGGGATGGCCACGACGAGGATCAGCGAGAGCGGGCCGTCTTCGCGGATGGCGAAGAACAGTCCCCCGATGATCATGATCGGCGCACTGACGAACAGCGTGCAGATCATCACGACGAGCATCTGCACCTGCTGCACGTCGTTGGTGATACGCGTGATGAGCGACGACGCGCCGAAGGTGTTGACGTCGGCGGTCGAGAACGCGGTGACGCCCCGGAACAGCGCACCGCGCACATCGCGACCGAACGACATCGCGGCCTTGGCGCCGAAGTAGATCGCGATGACCGCGAACACGACCTGTATCAGCGTCACACCCAACATGAGGGCTCCGACGCGGGAGATGTAGTCGGTGTCACCGGTGATCACACCATTGTTGATGATGTCGGCGTTGATGGTCGGCAGGAGGAGCGTGAGGATCGTCTGCACGAACTGGAACGCGAGCACCGCCAGCAACAGGCTGCGATACGGCAACAGGTACTTCCTGAGGAGTTGGAGCATCAACATGAGGGTCCACCGGAGGAATCGGTTCGGATGCCGTCGAGCACCACCGAGACGATCTCTCGGGGTGTGAGCGGCACATCGCCTGTGAGTGCAGGGTGACAGCTCGCGTGCGTGAGGCCGCGCAGCATGTCGGCGGCGCGCAAGGGATCGGTCTTCAGCTGCGCCCGATCGGGTTCGAGCACGGTTGCCAGCGCATCGAGGATCGTCTGGGGCTGCTTGGTCTTGGTGCGCTGGCCTTCGGGCAAGTTGGCCACACCCACTGCGGTGAGGATGCGCCACATCGATGCGACACGATGCTGGAGGATCGACACCGCGGCCACACAACGTTCGTCGAGATCGAGGTTCGGGTCGATCGCGACGAGCTCGGCTGCGACCGGCGCGGGGTCGAAGGCCTGCTCGACGGCGGCTTGGATCAGGGTGTCCTTGTCGGCGAAGACCCGGAAGATGGTGCCTTCGGCAACGCCGGCCGCCGCGGCGATCTGGCGTGTGGTGATCGCCGTCCCGTGTTCGAACAACAGCGGCACCGTTGCGTCGAGGATCGCCGCTCGGCGCTCCTCAGGGGGCATCGCGGAGGCCCGCGCCCGCGCCGTTGCCGCATCCTGCGGCTCGACCTCGCTCAGCGTGGCGCCTGATCGGGTGGGGCTCATCCGCAGGAGCATACATGAGTGAGCGCTCACTCACGTATCGACATCCCAGGTGCCCACGATCCGATCGCCCGATGCGTCCGGGCGCCGGCTGTAACGGCGGGCGGGTCGGCGGCACTGTCCAACAACCGCGAACCGAGGAGGGCGCATGGGTGTGTACAGAGAGCGGGTGCTCCCCCACGTCATCAACGTGGCGTGCGGCGCCAAGTCGGCCCAGCCGTACCGACGCCGGGTCTGCGCAGCATTGTCGGGTGATGTGGTCGAGCTCGGGTTCGGCACCGGCCACAACGTCCCCTTCTACCCCGACGCGGTCACACGGGTCGTGGCGGTCGAGCCGTCGGATACGTCGTGGAAGCTCGCGAGCGAACGCGTCGCCGCATCGAACGTCCCGGTGGAACGTGCGGGGCTCGACGGTGCGTCGCTGCCGTTCGCCGACGACAGCTACGACGCCGTGCTCTCGACGTGGACGCTGTGCACCATCTCTGATGTGGTCGCCGCGCTCGGAGAGGTCCGTCGCGTGCTCAAGCCTGGCGGCAGGCTTCACTTCCTCGAGCACGGCCGAGCGCCCGACGAGAACGTCCGCCGGTGGCAGCGGCGTCTCGACCCGCTCGAGCAACGACTGTTCGGCGGCTGCCATCTGACGCGACCGATCGTCGATCTCGTCAGCGAGGCCGGGTTCGCGATCACCGAGCTCGACGAGTTCTACGAAAAGGGCGCGCCCAAGTTCGCAGGCGCCGACTCGCTCGGCATCGCGGTGTCCGCCTGACGGCTGGTGTCAGCCGTCAGCCGCTGCCAGCAACTCGGCGAGGTCGAGCTTCTTCATTCCCAACATCGCCTTCATCGCTCGCTGCCCGCGTGCCGGGTCGGGGTCGTTCAGCACGGCTTCCATGCCCTCGGGCACGATCTGCCATGACAGGCCGTACTTGTCCTTCAGCCAACCGCACTGGCTCTCCTCGCCACCATCGCAGAGGGCATTCCAGTAGTAGTCGACCTCCTCCTGGTCGGCGCAGTTGACGAGCAGTGAGATCGCTTCGTCGAAGGTGAACTCGGGACCACCGTTGATCGCGGTGTACGGCTGGCCGTCGAGCACGAAGTCGACCGTCAGCACCGTGCCCGCTTCACGCGGACCTGCTTCGCCGTAGTGGGTCACGTTGGTCACCTGCGAGTTGGGGAACACCGACACGTAGAACTCGGCCGCGTCGAGGCCGTTGGTGTCGAACCAGAGGTTCGGGGTGATCTTGGGCATGACGTCGCTCCTCGTCTCGACCTACGGGTCGTCCGTTCGGTCCTGCAGACCGTGCCGCCAGGTTGAAATCATCGCTGAGGTCGCGATTCGACAGGTTCGACGCCGCCGTCGCCGTCGCCGACAGGAGCTTCCGTGTCCACAGATCGCGTGTCTGCCACCTGCCGAATCGCCGCGATCGGCACTGAGGAGCGCGCAGCCGCTCCCCTACCCTGGCCCGCATGAACGAACGTCCATCGGGTCACCAGGTACCGACGGGAGCGGAAGGCGGGTCGGTCGATTCCCCTGCCGTACCGCCGCGCGAGCCGTCGCACGCGGAGCGGTGCCGCACGCTCGTCGCGTCCGCACGCCGCGGAGCGCTCTCCACGATCGCCACCGAACCTGCTGGCTACCCGTACGGGTCAGTGGCCAGCTATGGCCTCGACGACCTCGGGAACCCGCTGCTCTTCGTGAGCTCGATGGCCGAGCACACGCAGAACGCGCTGCGCGACCCGCGCGCCAGCCTCCTCGCGGCCGAACCGGTTCCCGAAGGCGCGGATCCCCTGGCGAGCGGTCGGGTCACGCTGCTCGGTGACCTCCTGCCCGTTGCCGACGACGATCGGGCGATCGCGCGTGACCGTTACCTCGCCGCGAACCCGGCGGCGTCGTACTACATCGACTTCGGTGACTTCGCCTTCTACCGCCTCACAGTCCAGAGCATCCGGTACGTCGGTGGGTACGGACGCATGAGCTGGGTCGACCCTGCCGAGTATGCGAGCGCCGAGTCGGATCCGCTCGTCGACGCCGCGGCCGGGATCATCGAGCACATGAACGCGGATCACGCGGAAGCGCAGGTCCTGTTCTGTCGCCACTTCGGGCAGCGCCCCGACACCACCGCCGCCAGCATGTCGGCCGTCGACCGCTACGGCTTCGAGATGATCGCGATCAGCGACGCGGGCCGGGCGGCGGTGCGACTCGAGTTTCCCGACGACTGCACCACCGGCGACGAGGTCCGCCGCGCCATGGTCGCCATGGTGGCCGAGGCGCGCGCCGCTTCGGCGTGATCCCGGTACGGTGGGACCGTTGAGTCCGAGCCCGAACAGGAGGCTGCGCCGTGCCGCTCCCCGATGGCTGTGAGATGACCGGGTCACACCTCGTGTTCTGGGAGCTGGCCACCGAGCCACAGCTCGCCGATGTCGACGCCCACTACGAACGGTGCTGCTTCGTGGCCTGCACCAACGCACTTCGGCCACTCGGCCCGGTGGAGATCATCTCGCAAGCTCTCCCCGAGCTGTCGCCTGGCACGGCGATCATGTGGGGCGACCGAACACTCACCGCCGAGGCCGCCGACATGTATCGCGCGCAGGGATACGTGCTGTGTGAGCTGCGGTTGCCCGTGCAGGCGATGGGTGCCCCCGTGCCATCGGACGTCTCGACCGAGCGACCCACGTCCACGTTCTGATCGTCTCCGATGGCAGATGAGCCGTCGCGTACGAGTCACGGCGTCGCGGGCGTGCGAAGCGTGGTCACCGGCGCACGCGCGCGGGCGGAGCGCACACTCGTCTGGCAGGTGTGGGAACGGATGCTCGAGATCGAGTTCGTCGACCGCAGCGTCGCGCTTGCGGGGAAGGCGTTCGTGTCGTTCTTTCCGCTCGTCATCGTCGTGGCGTCGTTCATGTCGGCGAGCATCCGTCACTCGATCTACACGACGTTGACCCATCGCCTCGGCATCGAAGGGGACGCGCTGGCGAGTGCGAAGCAGGCCTTCAAGTCTTCCGACGATGTCCGACGGGCAACCGGGTTTCTCGGTCTGCTCCTCACGATCTTCTTCGCGAGCTCGTTCACGACCGCGCTGCAGCGCGTGTACCTCCGCGCGTGGCGTCGCCCTCCGGGCAGGAAGGCTGGTCAGTACCTGCGCGGTCCGGCGTGGTTCCTCGTGATCCTGGCCGACATGGCGCTCCTCGGCGCGCTGCGCGGCGTGCTCGACACCGGCGCATTGGTCGCAGTCTTCGCCGTCGTGTCGCTGCTCGCCGTGGCGGGGCTCTGGTGGTTCACCGCGTGGTTCATGCTGATGGGCCAGGTGCGGTGGCGCGCGCTCGTGCCGACCGGCTTGGTCACGGCGGTCGCGATGTTGGGCTACGCGGTCTCCGCGAGCATCTGGATGCCCGAGGTCATCACCCGCAACCAGAACCAGTTCGGATTCTTCGGCGTGGCGCTGGCGCTGGTCACCTGGTTCTCGGGCGCCGCGATCTGCATCCTGGTCGGCGCGTGCGCCGGCGCGGTGTTGGCAGCGGACGACGGTTGGATCGGCCGGTTGACCCGCGGACGCGCCGAGAGCGTGTTGGTCGACGGCGCCGAGGGGTCGCTCTCGGCGCCCGCACTCGTGCCACGTCTACGCGACGCGTTCCGCCCGACGGAAGACGAGGTGAGCTCGACCTAGCCGGCACGTAGAGCGAGCCGCACCCGACCCCTACGCTGCGACCGTGTCGAGCACGAGTGAGGACCGGGACACCGTGATCGTGCGCGCCGAACGCCTCGTCGCCGGCGGTGCAGCGTTGTCGCGGCGCGACGATGGGGAGATCGTCCTCGTGCGCGGCGCGCTGCCCGGCGAGCTGGTGGAGGTTTCCGTTGCCGCGCAGCACGGTGCAGCGCGGGGGGCCTTGCAGCGCGTGCTCGAGCCGTCGGCGGATCGGATCGCCCCAGCGTGTCCCCATGTGGCGCAGCGATGTGGCGGGTGCGACCTCGCCGATCTCGGACACGCGCAGCAGCAGCGAGCCAAGATCGAGCTCGTCGTCGACTCGTTCCGACGGCTCGGGAAGTGGAGCGAGCCCGCCGTACGCACCGGTCCACCACTCGATCCGTGGGGTTTCCGCACCACCATGCGACTCGCGGTGCAACACGGCAGGGCGGGGCTACGACAGACCGCGAGCAACGACATCGTCGAGATCGACCATTGCGCAGTGGCACATCCGTTGCTCGACGAGTTGATCGTCGACGGCAGGTACGCGGGCGCGACCGAGGTGACGTTGCGCGTCGGGGCCACGACCGGTGAGCGCCTCGCGCTCGTCTCACCCAACCGCGATGGCGTGCACCTTCCCGACGACGTCAGGGTCGTCGGTGCCGACGAGCTCGCTTCCGGGAAGCGGGCATGGATCCACGACGTCGTCGTCGGACGACGGTGGCGCATCTCGGCTGAGTCCTTCTTCCAGACCCGACCCGATGGAGCGGCGGCGCTCGTCGACGTCGTGCGGGAGCTCTCGGCCGATGTTCTCGATGCCGAACCGGTCGCCACGGATTCGGTTCGCACCATGCACGATCTCTACAGCGGCGTCGGCCTGTTCGCCGGCGCGCTGCTCGACGGCCGCCGCGGGTGGAGGGCGGTCGCGATCGAGAGCAACCTGTCCGCGGCCGCCGATGCGCGCATCAACCTCGCCGACATCGACGCCCGGGTCGTGGCGACACCCGTGGAACGCGCTCGCGCGTCGCGCGCCCACCTTGTGATCGCTGACCCTTCGCGCGCCGGTCTCGGTCGTTCGGGCACGAAAGCCGTTGCCGCGACCCGCGCCGAGCGGCTGGTGCTCGTGAGCTGCGACGCGGCCGCGGCGGGGCGCGACCTGTTGCTCCTCGCCGGCGAGGGATACGAGCCGGTGGACTCGATCGTCATCGACCTCTTCCCCCACACCCACCATGTTGAGATCGTGACGCGCTTCGACCGAACCGGTGACTGATCGGGTCGCCGGCTCCTCGAGGGCCGGGCTCGTACGAAGTCGGCCACACGGCACACGTGCCGCACGTCACGGCGCTGTCAAGGACCTTCCGGGTGGTGCCGAACCGAGGACTCCACGACAGCGCACGGGCAGAGATCGGATCATGATGTTCAAACGGGGCCGACCGGCGTCGGCAGATCACAGCGGACCGCGACGCGATCGCCGTGCCGCGGTTCGACAGCCCCTCGGCTGGCGGAGCCAGTACGTCGTCCGCGACGAGTCACGCACCTTCTTCGCTGACTCCGACCACGCGCCCTGTGTGGTCAACGATCTCTCGCTCGCGGGCGCCGGTCTCGAGCTTCCGAGCGCCAACGTCGCGGTGGGCGACTGCGTGGTCCTCGATCTCCACCTGAGTGAGCACAACCGGGGCGCGAGCATCCGGCTCACGGGCGTCGTCCGCCACACCCGCTGCGACGAGGGCGCGCAGGTGAGGGCAGGCGTCGAGTTCGTCGAGGTGGGCAATCTCGAGCGGGCGCTGCTCCTCCGCCTGCTGCGGGATCAACGACCGCAGGCCCGCCGCGCGGGATGAACCCTGCGAGTAGCGTGGCACAGTGAGCCAATCCACGATTGCGGGGGAATCATGACCGACACGACCGACGCGACCGAGACCGTGGACAGAGGGGAGGCGTCCCCGGTCGAGGCCATGTACGCGAACATGGGCATGCAGGTCATGTTCGATCTCGCCGCTCCGCAGCCCAACTACAAGAAGCTGATCGACGAGGGCGGCTATGTCGAGGCGATGCCTGGGATGGGCTTGAGCTTCAAGCGTGAGAACACCGAGTTCGTGTTGCGCCACAACGAGTTTTTCTCGAACCACGCCGAGAGCTTCGGCGCCGGTCTGCGACCGCTCGTGCCGTTGAACGTCGACCCGCCGCGGCACGGCAAGTACCGCAAGCTGCTCGATCCGTTGTTCGCTCCCAAGCGGATGGACGAGCAGGAAGCCGACATCACACGGCGCGTCAACGGCTACATCGACACCTTCATCGATCGGGGCGAGTGCAACTTCACTGAGGAGTTCGCGGAGCTGTTCCCGTCGTCGGTGTTCCTCGGACTCATGGGGCTCCCCGAAGAAGAGCTCGGCATGTTCCTGCGCATGCGCGACGGGATCCTGCATCCCGAGAAGTGGGACCCCGAAGCACTCAGCGCGCCGGAGAAGCGCATCGCGGTGTCGCAGGCCGCCGCCGCCGAGATCTACGAGTACTTCGGCAAGCTGGTCGACGAGCGACGCCAGAAGCCCGCCAACGACATCGTCACCAAGTTCCTCGCGGCGGAGATCGACGGCGAGAAGCTCTCGACGGACGAGATCCTCGACCTCTTCTTCCTGTTCCTCATCGCCGGACTCGACACGGTGAGCGACACCCTCACCTGTTCGTACGCGTTCCTCGCGACCCACCCCGAGCACCGCATGCAGATCGTCGACGACCCGGCGATCATCCCGAGCGCGGTCGAAGAGCTGCTCCGCTGGGAGTCGCCTGTGCCGTCGGGGATGCCGCGCGTGTGCGTCGAGGACGTCGAGCTCCCGTCGGGTGTGAAGGTGTCGAAGGGCACGGCCGTGATGCCGAGCTTCGGCGCTGCGAACGTCGACCCCTCCGCCTACGACGACCCCTTCGAGGTGCGCTTCGACCGCGAGTCGAACCCGCACATCGCGTTCGGCGGCGGCGTGCACCGTTGCCTCGGATCGCACCTCGCGCGGCGCGAGCTGCGCGTGGCCCTGCGCGAATGGCACCGACGTATCCCGGAGTACCGGATCAAGCCCGGACACGAGACACTCGAGTACCCCCAAGGCCTGCGTCACGTGAAGGACCTCACCCTCTCCTGGTAGAAGTCTCGGCGGGGCGGCCTCGCCGATCGTGCGGCCGGTATCCTGGTACGCCCATGTCTGCGCCACGCTGTCGCTGAGCGGTGCCCACCCGCCTCGAGTCCACCGATCGCGCGCTCTACCGCTGGCAGCACGACGCACTCGTCAGCTGGTTGCAGTGCGGCCGTCGCGGCGTGATCGAAGCGGTCACGGGTTCAGGGAAGACCGATGTGGCGATCGCCGCCGCCGCCGACGCTCTGCGACGCGGCCGCTTCGTGCTGGTGGTCGTCCCGTCCCGGGTCCTGATGGAGCAATGGCACGGCCGTCTGACCGAAGCGCTCCCGGGCGCACGCATCGGCCGGTTGGGCGACAGCGGCAAGGACGCGCCCACCGGCTGCGACGTGCTCGTCGCCACCCGTCACTCGGCCGCGGCGTACAAGCCCAAACCGCCCGGCCGCGGCGCAGGCCTGCTCATCGCCGACGAGTGCCACGGCCTCGGCGGCGGGATCCTGCGTCGAGCCCTCCTCCCGCAGTACGCCGAGCGACTCGGGCTCACTGCCACCCTCGAACGCAGCGACGACGCCGTCGCCACGCTGTTGCTCCCGTACTTCGGTGGCATCTGCTATCGCTACGGGTTCGAGGAAGCCATCGCCGACGGCGTGTGCGCCCGGCCACGTGTCGCGTTCGTCGGCGTGGCGCTCTCCGACGACGAGCGAGCCGAGTACGTCGCGATCGAGCAACGCCTCGTGAGCGCGCGTCAGCACCTCCGGTCGGTGAAGGACATGCCGTTCGATCCGTTCGGCGACTTCCTCGCCGCGGTTGCGCACCTCGCCGAACGAGATGCCGGCCCCGACGGCCGTGCCGCGCGTGAGTATCTCGACGCGTTCTCGAAGCGCCGTCAGATCGTTGCGCAGACCGTGGCCAAGTACGAGTTGCTCGGCAGCCTGGCACCGGCCATCAAGGACGCCGAGGGCGCCCTCGTGTTCACCGAGACGGTGCGCGCCGCGAACCACGCCATCAACCGCCTCGACCCGTTGGTGTCGATCGACCTGATCACCGGATCGACGGCGCGTCGTCAACGCCGAGAGATCCTTGATGATCTGCGGGTGCGCAAGCTCGACGCCGTCGCTGCACCGCGGGTGCTCGACGAAGGCATCGACGTCCCGGACGCAAACCTCGGCATCGTCATGAGCGCCAGCCGCACCCGGCGCCAGATGATCCAACGGATGGGACGGATCCTGCGGCGCAAGCGCCCGGGCGTCGCAGCGCGATTCGTGATCATGTTCGCCAAGGACACCCTCGAAGACCCGTCGGTGCGCGTCGAGCGCGACGGCTTCCTCGACGAGATCGAGCGCATCGCTGATGCGATGGGCGTCTTCGACAGCGTCAACGTCGAAGCGCTCGATGCGTTCCTCGCCGCGCCCGGGCCCGAGACCGTTCCCGAACCCGAGCATCTCGAGCGCTACCAACGCGCCGCCGCCGACGCCGGCATCGAGCTGGGTGCTCCACTCGACACCGCGATGGTCGAGGCCTTGGCCGGCACGGTCGGCGTCGAGGAGGCGTACGCGCTCCTCAGCTTCGGGTCGCGCACCCAGTCCGATGTAGGCGAAGTCGCGGCGATCCGCGCGCTCGGGCTTCGACTCCCGGAGCCGACCAGCACGCCCACCTACCTCCCGCTCGAGCTCACCAACCTGCCCGAGATCGCCAAGCCCAAGATCGAGCCGCGACGACTGTCGACCGGCCAGATGCCACTCGAGATCGCACGCGTCGGATCGGCATGGAGGCTCAGCTGCACAGGGTGCGGCCAGAAGTCAGCCACCGTCCAGTTCCGCTGGCAGGTCCTCGAGCAGACCGTGGCGTGCCGCTGCGCGTGATGGAACGCCGCCTGGCATCACCGAGCACCGAGCGGGCAGGCTGCGGGCCACCGGCCTGGCCTCCACGACCTCGCTCTGGGAAGACTTCGCCGCACCCGTGGAGTGACGCGCCTGGCCGCCGAGGGGGTTGCCGAGTCCCCCGCCATCGCGAGCCCGAGCGGTGGCGCAGCAGCGCGGTTCCGCTACCGTCCCCGCAGCCGAACACGGTCACGCACACACGAACACACGGAAGGAACGCCGACTCATGGGTCTGCTCGACGGCAAGGTCGCGATCGTCACCGGAGGTGGGCGCGGCATCGGCCGCCAGCACGCGTTGCTGATGGCCAAAGAGGGCGCCGACATCGTCGTGAACGACCTGGGTGCGAGCGGCCGTGGCGAGGGAGCTGACCTCACACCGGCGCAGGAAGTCGTCGCCGAGATCGAAGCCGGTGGGGGCCGCGCCGTCGTCAACGGCGCGAACGTCGCCGACTGGGACGCGGCCGAGGCGATGATCCAGCAGGCCGTCGACACCTTCGGCAAGCTCGACATCCTCGTGAACAACGCGGGCATCCTCCGCGACCGCCTCACCTTCAACATGACCGAGGAAGAGTTCGACGTCGTCGTCAACGTGGTGCTCAAGGGCCACTTCGCGCCGTCGCGTCATGCCGCGGCCTACTGGAAGGCGCTCAACAAGCAGACCGGTGAGCCCGTCAACGCTGCAATCGTGAACACGTCGTCGGAAGCCGGCCTCTACGGCAACAGCGGACAGGCGAACTACGGATCGGCCAAGGCCGGTCTCGCCGCGATGACCATCACCATGGCGCGCGACCTCTCGCGCATCGGCGTGCGCGCCAACGCCATCTGCCCCGGTGCGGTCACCCGCCTGCTCGCCACCGTGATGCCGGGCGGAGACACGGAAGGCGCCGCGCCAGTCGAAGACTCCGACGAGTGGTCGGCGATGTCGCCTCGTGCGATTGCGCCACTCGCGGCGTGGCTGGCCTCAGACCTCGCCCACGACGTCAACGGTCAGGTGTTCGCGGTCGACGGTCGCCGGATCCAGCTCCTCCAGGGCTGGAACCCGGTCACGCAGCTCGAGTCCGGCGGTGAGTGGTGGACGGTCGAAGGGTTGGAGAAGTCGCGCGACGTGCTCTTCGCCGATCGCAGCACCGACATCCCGCCGTTCATGCCCCAGCTCGACCAGTAACGCAATCGCGTCTCCCCGCGACGACGATGCCGGCGTCCCACCCGGGCGCGCGACCGCCCTCCGGCGGGTGCACGTTGCTGGCGTCGATGCCGCTCGTCGTCAGCACCCACGCGGTGATCGAGTTCGAGTTCCACATCTCGCCGGCGTGCAGCTCGTCGCGCCCCCACGTGGGCGTGGGCACTGATGCCACGACCTCCAGCACGCGTCGGACGGTCAGGATGTCGTCGGCCACGCGGACAGGGCTCGCGACCGCCTCGCGCATGTCGGGGATCTCCCCGTCCCGCCAGCGTCTGATCTCGTAGCGAAAGAGCCGAAATCGCTTCGCCGATCGAATCCCAACGGCACCCGTGGCGACGACGCCGCGCCGCTCGCCGTGTCGATCGGGCACGGGTGTCTGCTCGACCACGAACTGCCCTTCGGGCACGTGCACGACGAGTGCGCTGTGGTAGAGGTCGCGGGAGCGACGCCGTTGGGCACGGGCGGATGCAGCCTCGTAGAGCCTTCCGCCGAGCCTCGCAAGATGCGCGCCCGACCCAAGAGGGATCCAATACAGATCGACGGATCCGCCCCGCACCGGTTCGCCGCTCGCCCCGTCGGTCACCGTTCCAGACAAGCAGGTCCGCCACGCGAAACAGCGCCCGACTGGACATGGTGTCGGGTCGTCGGCGAAGTTTGCGTCCGTGTGGAGACGTGGGGTGGCCGCGTGCTTCACCATGGGACTCCTGCTCGCCGGTTGCGGCGGGTCGGGCGCCGACTCGGCGAGCGAGTCGATCCGTCCGAGTTCGACGACGAGCCTGTCCCCCAGCTCGATCCCGGCGCCCGCCACGACGACGGCGGCGGTTCGCAAGGAACTTGCGCCCGACGCGTTCGACACCACCGACATCTTGCTCGAGGAGCGCGTGCGCACAGCCGGGTTGTCGGCCGGCATGATCCGCGTCGTCGGCGACGACGGTGCGGTGATCCACGAGCACACGATCGGCGGGATGTCGGGCGCCACCCGAATCTCGATCGCGTCGTCGACGAAGTGGCTCACGGCCGCCACCTTCATGACGTTCGTCGATCGGAACGAGATCGCGCTCGACGACGACATCGCGGCGTGGCTCCCGGAGTTCGCCGACTCCGACCCACCGATCACGGCGCGGCAACTTCTCGATCACACGTCGGGCGTGCACGACAACCCGTGCCAGAACGCCGGAGCCCCACTCGCCGCGTGCGTGCAGACACTGGCCACGTCGCCCCGTGAGTTCCCGGCTGGCTCTGCGTTCTCCTACGGCAACTCGCCCTTCCTCGTCGTCGGACGGCTCATCGAGGTGCTCGGCGGCGCCGACTTCGCGACGGTGGTGCATGCGCAGCTCACCGGTCCCCTCGCGATGGACGACACGACCTGGCCGGGTGCACCGTCTGCCGCGAGCCCCGCGTTCGGCGCTCAGGTGACCGTCGACGACTACGGGAAGCTCCTCCAGATGATCCTGCACGACGGCGTGTCGAACGGAAAGCGCGTGCTGTCATCGAGTGCCGTGCGCCAGATGATCACGAACCAGGTGTCGGCGTACGACACGTCACATGACTACTCGGTCGGCCTCACGCAGATTCCTCGCTACGGCCTTGGCTGTTGGCCCGACGTGCAGGACGACGCGGGGGCGACGGTGGTCGTGAGCGGAAATGGCGGTGAAGGGTTCTATCCGTGGGTCGATTTCACGACACGAACATGGGGCATCGTCGGCGTGCAGGACGGGCGCGGTGCCCAGTACGCCGTCCCGGCGTCACAGCAGGTCGAGATCGAGGCGCGCGCTGCCCTCACGTGATCGAGTCCGAAGCGCTTGATGTCGGCTTTGCTGAACGGTCGCTCCCACGCGAAGGCCTTGCCGGCAACGAACCAGGTGCGGTTGCCGTGCCGACTGCCTTCCGTCACCTGCGGAAGCGCTGCCGCCATCTGTTCGACGTCGTCGATCGTGATCACGCGCGGTCCTACGGCGTCGGGCGGTAGGTGCAGACGTGCACGCCGGTGCTGGCGGTCACGCTGCTGACGAGCTCCATCGGTCGGGCCATGCCGTCGTCGGGGAAGATCCGCTTGCCACCACCCAGCAGGACCGGCTCGATCATCAGGTTGAGCTCATCGACGAGACCGCCGGCGAGCAACGTCGAAGCGAGGCTCGCACTTCCCCAGATCAACAGGTCACCGCCGTCCTGTGTGCGCAGCGTCGCGATGTCTGCGACAGCGTCGTCGGCCGACAGCAACGTGGAGTTCCATGTCATGTCGGCTTCGGTGAGCGTGCGTGACGCCACGTACTTCTTGATCGCGTTCATCTGATCCGCGTACGGGTCTCCCGCGCGGTCCGGCCACGCGGCGGCCATCCCCTGCCAGGTGCGCCGGCCGAAGAGCAGCGCCTCTGCCGTGCTCATCCCGTCGCCGATCGCCGCGCCCATCACCTCGGGATCGAAGTACGGGTGCGACCAGCCGCCGTGGGCGAAGCCGCCGTCAGTGTCCTCTTCGGGGCCGCCTGGCGCCTGCACCACACCGTCCAGGCTCATGAACTCGGTCACCACGACTCGCATCGCACGCTCCTCTGTCTCGGGATCGCTACCTTCGACCGCCTCCGCCGCGCGAACTCATCGGCCCGAGTAGATGCGCAGCTCCGACACACGACGTCTTCGAAGAACGTGCGGATCTCCTCGATGCCGCGCAGCGCAGCGGAAGTACTCGAGCGCGGCTTCGCTCGCGCGACCCATACACGGCTCCCCCGTCGCAGAGGACGGTATCGCAGGACTCGACTGGAGGTTCGGTGCCGCGCGGGGAACGATTCGACGTGGACGTCTGTCGCTACGGCCGCGTCGGTGCATCGGCTTCGCTCGACGCTCAGTACGTTCTTCGGATGACGCCGGCTCGAGAAGGTCACGAGGTGAGCCGGGGTGATCTTGATCGCGAGCGCTCAGCCACCCGCGATCGCCTTGCGGCGCTGGTCGCGACGTTCGAGGACATGGTGCGTTCGGCAGACACAGCCAACATCGACGACGAGCACGACCCCGAAGGTGTCACCGTCGCTTTCGAACGCGCGCAGATCTCCGGCCTCATCGACAACGCCCAGCGACATCTCGACGCGTTGGACGCTGCGACCGCTCGAATGGACGCAGGCACGTACGGCCGGTGTGCGGGGTGCGGCAATCCGATCGGCGCCGAACGGCTCGGAGCGCTTCCGAGCACCGAGCTGTGCATCGAGTGTGCCGACGCGCGTCGTTGACCAGCGCGCTCGCTACGACCCCTCGCGCGCGTGGCGTATCCGATCGCCACGCCGTGGTCCGCGAGGCGACCGTCACGACCTCCGGATCTCTGAAAGATTCGGATCATGCAACGTGCTTGCAACGTGCTCCAGCTCGAACCCTGACTGTGACGTGACGGCGTTCGACTCGAAATGGAGCGTATTTAGCGTGCGCGTTCATGACACAACCCACAGCGGAACTCACTCGACTGCAACCGACCACGGTTCCTCCGAGGCCTGTCGATCGCCGACGACAACGTCTCCCGATCAGTTCCTTCAAGGAACGCGACACACAGAAGCGCTTCGGCCAGTTGTTGATCGCGAAGCTCGGCGGCGTCGCGATCGCCGTCGGCGTCGTGGCGCTGGCGTTCTTCTTGTTCGAGACCGCGGCCGGCGCCGCGCCTGCTCAGGCGACGACGAAGGCCGTCGACATCATCAATCCGCTGAACACGGTCTGGGTGCTCGTCGCCGCGTTCCTGGTGTTCTTCATGCAAGCAGGGTTCATGGCTCTCGAGGCCGGCTTCGCCCGGTCGAAGGAGTCCGTCAACGTGATGATGGAGTGCATCTTCGACACGTGTCTGTGCGGGGTCTTGTACTGGGCGGTGGGATTCGCCTTCGAGTTCGGGATCGGCAACAGCATCATCGGCCACTCCTTCTTCTTCCTGCACCACAACGGGGCTGACTACAACGGCACGGGCATTGCGTTCTACGCCTTCGTGCTGTTCCAGTTCGCCTTTGCCGACACCGCGTCGACCATCACGTCGGGCGCGATGGTCGGACGTACGAGCTTCAAGGGCGACATCATCTACAGCCTCTTCGTGTCCGGGTTGATCTACCCGATCACCGTGCACTGGATCTGGGGACCGGGCGGTTGGCTCGGGAACACGATGGGTTGGTTCTCCGGCCTCGTGCCCGACGGCACCGTGTTCCGCGACTTCGCAGGCTCGACCGCCGTGCACACGGTCGGTGGAATCATCGCGCTCGTGGGTGCGATCGCACTCGGACCGCGGCTCGGTCGTCGGTTCGCTCGCGACGGCGGCGGCCCACTCCCGCCGCACGACATCAACATCGCCGCGATCGGCGCTGTGCTGCTGTGGTTCGGCTGGTACGGCTTCAACCCCGGCTCGACGTTGTCCGCGATGGACTGGGAAGGCATCGGCCGGGTCGCGTTCATGACGACCCTGGCGGCCGCTGCCGGTGGTCTCACGGCGGTCTTCTTCACCTATCCCCGATCGAAGAAGTGGGACGTGGGGATGGCGATCAACGGCTTCCTCGGCGGGCTCGTGGCCGTGACCGCGCCGTGCTATTGGATCAGCCCGACGGGCGCGTTCATCATCGGTGCACTCGCCGGGATCCTCGTGCCACTGGCCACCGACCTCATCGAGCATCTACGGATCGACGACCCCGTCGGTGCCGTACCGGTCCACCTCGCGTGCGGGATCTGGGGCACGATTGCGGTCGGCCTCTTCGCCACTGGCGAGTTCGGCATCCCCACCTCGACGGGCGCCGACAACTCCAACCCGGTGACCGGGCTCTTCTACGGCGGCGGGACCGGCCAGCTCATCGCCCAGATCGTCGGCAACGTGAGCGCGATCCTCTGTGCGGGCGTCCTGGCATTGATCCTGATGTACACGCTCCGCAGCATTCGAGGCAGTTGGAACCTGCGACTGTCGAAGGAAGCGGAGCTCGAGGGCATCGACATCTACTGCCATGGCCTGCCCGCCTACCACATGGAATTCGGCCAGGGCTTCAGCTACTCGGCAGTCGGAGCGTCAGGCGGCGGATTCGATCCCGACGCCGGATCGGAGACACCGCCGGCGTCCTCGGCGTAGGCCTCA
>JBEVIU010000163.1:0-10248 GCA_040510575.1 Acidimicrobiia bacterium
CGTCGTGGCGGTACCGAGCGCCGACTGCTCGTGGCGTCGCATCGCGTGCGATCGCACGCGCCGCGAGCACGCCGGTGTCGAGCGCCTGGGCGATGCCTTCCCCGGTCATCGGGTCGACGACGCTCGCGGCGTCGCCGACGAACAGCACGCGACCTGACGCGAGGCGCGCGCCGTCGAACGACGCGGGGATCGGCCACGCCCGATGTGTCGCCGCGGGGGCGGCATTCGATCCGAGCACGTCGCGCAGTGCCGGGCTCGCGAGCAACGTCCGCCACTGCGCCGCGAGGCGCTTGCCGCTCGGCGCGTCCTGACCTCGGTCGCGCAACACGCCGAAGCCGACGTTGGCACGCCCGCCGCCAACGGGGAACACCCACGCGTACCCCGGCAGCAGATCGGCATCGAAGAGCACCCACAGGCGCGGGTCGTCGACGCCGTCGAAGTACTGACGGAACGCGTGCCACGTCCCGAGCTCGATGTTCTCGGGCGCGGCCGTGGCAGGCGGGGCGGCCGCGTCGTCGGCCGCGAGGTGTCGACGTACGGGGGAGTAGTGACCGTCGGCGCCGACCACCCAACGGGCGGAGATCGTCGTGCCGTCGTCGAGCGTCGCGACCACCGTGTCGTCGCGCTCGACCAGGCCTGCGAGGCCGATGCCTTCACGGATGTCGACGCCGCACGCGCGCGCATGACGCACCAGTGCGTCGTCGAGCTCGGCGCGGGGCACCACACCGGCGTGCTCGCCTTCGGTCGGGAGCGGCAGCGACACCCGGCGCCCCGACGGCGACACGAGCACGGCCTCGTCGACGCGCACGTACGAGGGCAGGCCGCGCACGTCGAAGTCGAGGGCTTCGAGCGCCCGCAGCGCACCGGCAGTGAGGCCGTCACCACACGTCTTGTCGCGGGGGAAGCGGGCCTTGTCGATCACCAGCGCGTCGAGGCCCAGGCGCCGGGCGGTGATGCCGGCGGCGACACCCGACGGCCCTGCACCGACCACGAGGACTTCGCAATCGACGGGCGCGGTCACCGGGCGACGGTACCCCCCGTGCCGGTTTGGATCGGAAGCGCCTCGGGAGCCAGACTGCACTGCCCTTTCTCCACGCGCGCCGGACCGGCGTGGCGGGACGACCGGACTTCGGATCGGGCCCGAGATGGACACCACTGGGAGCCGACGCACATGAACATCGCAGTCTGCGTGAAGCAGATCCCCGACCCGGCGGTACCCGGGAAGCTCGACGCCGACCACACCCTCGACCGGTCGGGCGAGCCGATCCTCGACGATTCCGACGCGTACGGCGTCGAGATGGCGCTGCAGCTGGCCGACAAGTCGGGCGGGGGCGAGGTGATCCTGATCTCGATGGCGCCGGGCGGCGCGGTCAAGGGCCTCCGCACCGCGCTCGCGATGGGCGCGGCCCGTGCCGTGCTCGTGTCCGACGACGCGCTCGCGGGCTCCGACTCGCTCTCGACGGCGAAGGTGATCGCCAAGGCCGTCGAGCGCGCCGGCGGGGTCGACCTCCTCGTGACCGCGACCGAGTCGTCCGACGGCTACACGGGCACCATCCCCGCGCAGGTCGCGGAGCTGCTCGGCTGGCCCTCGCTCACGTTCGCCAAGCACGTCGAGCTGGGCGACGGCAAGGTCACCATCCAGCGCCAGACCGAGAACGGCTACGACGTCGTGGAGGCGTCGCTGCCTGCGGTCGTGAGCGTGACCGCCGGTGTGGTCGAGCCGCGGTACCCGTCGTTCAAGGGGATCATGGCGGCCAAGAACAAGCCGGTCGACGCGGTCACGGTCGCCGACCTCGGCCTCGGGAACGACCAGGTCGGTTGGACGGGCGCCCGCCAGCAGATCACCTCGGTCGGCGCGGCACCGGAGCGTCAGGCCGGCGAGAAGGTCGAAGACGACGGCGAGGCGTACCAACGCATCGTGCAGTACCTCGAGCAGCTCAAGGTCGTCTGACCAGCGAGCCTGAAGTCCACACCGCGCGACATCGCGCACCGTTCCGCCCGCATCGGCCGGACGGCGACGAGAACGAGAAGAGGAACACAAAGTGGCGATCTCGAAGATCTGGGTGTTCGCAGAGGCCGACGGCGACACGCCGGCCACCAGCACGCTGGAGCTGCTCAGCAAGGCGCGTGAGCTGGCCGACACGCTCGAAGCGGTGTACGTCGGCGCGAATGCCGACGCGCTCGCGGGCACGCTCGGCGAGTACGGCGCCACGACGGTGTACGCGATCGACCCGGGCGATGCACTGCCGGGCCCGATCGGCGCCGCGGCACTCGAAGCGTTGATCGGCGAGCACTCGCCCGACGCGCTGCTCGTCGCGCAGAGCTACGACGGGCGCGACGCGCTGGCGCGCCTGTCGGTGAAGCTCGATCGTCCGGTGCTCACCAACGGCGTCGGCCTGCGGGTCGACGGCGACAAGCTCATCGTCGGCACCGCCATCTTCGGTGGCAACACGCTCGTCGACACCGAGTTCGAGGGCGAGGCTCCGTTCCTCGCCGCCATCCGGCCCAAGTCGTTCCCGGCCGAGCCGGGCAGCGGAAGCGCGGCCTCGGTGGTCGCGGTACCGACGCCCGACGCCGGCCGCGCCGGCGAGGCGAAGGTGCTCGAACGTCACGTCGAGGAGCGCGAGGGTCCGAAGCTCGAAGAGGCTGCGGTCGTGGTCTCGGGTGGGCGCGGCATCGGCAGCGCCGAGGCGTACGGTCCGCTCGTCGACGAGCTGGCCAAGCTGCTCCAGGGTGCATCGGGTGCGTCGCGCGCGATCGTCGACGCGGGTTGGGTGCCCTACTCGAAGCAGGTCGGCCAGACCGGCAAGGTCGTGAAGCCGAAGCTCTACATCGCGCTCGGCATCTCCGGTGCCACGCAGCACATGGTCGGCATGAAGGGCTCCGACAACATCATCGCCGTGAACAAGGACGCCGAGGCACCGATCTTCGGGATCGCCGACCTCGGTGTGGTCGGCGACGTGCACAAGGTCGTGCCCGCGCTCATCGAAGCCCTCAAAGCCAAGTAGGCGTCAACCCCGAGCCACTCAGACGAGGTCGAGGATCTCGGCCCAACCGCCCTCGGACGCGGGTGGGACCTCGTGGTCGGCCGCGGCGCGCACGGTGGGTGGAGCGTCGGCCACGGCCACGCCGATCGCGGCGCGGGTGATCAGCTCGACGTCGTTCACCTCGTCGCCGATCGCGAGCACACGGTCCGGGTCGATGTCGTGAAGGGCGCAGTAGGCGAGCACCCCCGTCCACTTCGACAGCCCGAAGGGGGCGACGGCCAGCGCCGAACCCGCGCTCCACATGTCGGTGAGGATCATCGGCGTCGAGTGGGTCGCGTCCATGTCGGCCGCGACCAGGGCAAGGACGTCGGCGTCGTGACCGAACACGCCGAACGACAGCACCGACGCGGAGGTGACGACCGCGTCGAGGTCAGCCGGGCACGCACGCGCACCCATCGCGGCGAGGTGCTCGGGCGATGTCGACGGCTCGTCACTGACGTATGCGTCGATGTCGGCATGGTCGACGTAGATGCACGGATCGAGCCCGTGGGCGCGGAAGGCGGCGAGCACCGCGACGGCCGCGTCGGGCTCGTAGTGGTGGCGGTGGAACAGCTCGCCGGTGGCGAGGTCGAGCGCCAGTGAGCCGTTGAGCACGACGGCCGACGGGGCGAGGCCGAGCGCCGCGAGCGGATCACGCGTGGAGGTCACCCGCCGCCCGGTCGCGACGAGCACTGGGATGCCGCGTCGTTCGAGCTCGTGCCACGCGGCGAGCGTCGCCTCGTGCGGCTGGTGGACGCTGTCGTAGGCCCACAACGTGCCGTCGAGATCGGTGACGACGAGCTCGACGGACCCCATGCTTGGATCGTAGGGTCCGCCCGATGCTCGAGGTCGACGCGTTCCTCACCTCCTTCGGGTGGGACTCGCGCGTCGCCGAACGGTTCGAGCAGCTCGCGCTCGACGACGCGAGCACGCTCGTGGCCGGCCGTATCGCGCGCGTCGAGCGCTCCTCGTGTCTCGTCGCCACCGGCGCGCGCGATGTGGTCGTGTCGGCGACGACGTTGCCCGCAGTGGGTGACTGGGTCGCGATCGCCGAGCTCGACGGCGGTGACGCGGCCGTCGTCGGCGTGATCGAACGTTGGTCGGAACTGGCTCGCCGCGACGTCGACACCGGCCAGGCGCAGGTGCTGGCGGCGAACGTCGATCTCGTGCTCATGACCGTGCCCGGCGACCGGCCGAATCTCGCCCGCGTCGAACGGGAGTCGGTGCTCGCCTGGGAGAGTGGCGCCCGTCCGGTCGTCGTCGTCACCAAGGGAGACGTGGCGGCGCCCGAGCTCCGCGCTGATCTCGAGCGTCGGCTCCACGACGTCGACGTGATCGTCACATCGAGCGTCAACGGTGATGGGCTCGACGCGGTGGTGGCGCTGCTCGCGCCGAGTCGAACCGCGGTGCTGATCGGGCCGTCAGGCGCGGGGAAATCGACCCTGGTCAACGCCATCCTCGGTGAGGACCGGCTCGCGACCGGTGCGGTGCGCGATTCCGACGGGCGCGGTCGTCACACCACCACGAGCCGCGAGCTCGTCGTGGTGCCGAGCGGCGGCGTGCTCGTCGACACGCCGGGCCTGCGCAGCCTCGGGCTCATCGGCGACGAGGGCATTGCGCTCGCGTTCGCGGACATCGAAGAGCTCGCCCGCGGCTGCCGCTTCGCCGACTGCGCCCACGACCACGAGCCCGACTGTGCGGTCATCGCCGCGGTGGCCGACGGGTCACTCCAGCGGGAACGACTGGCGAGCTACCGGATGTTCCTCGGTGAGGTCGACGACTCGGCCACGAAGGCCGAGGCCGATCGTCGCTCCAGGCGTCGCTAACGGTCGACGGCGCGCTGCAGCTGCGCCTTGTTCATCTTCGAGCGGCCCTTGATGTTCTTGTGGCGCGCTTCGTTGTAGAGCTGCTGCTTCGTGCGACCACCCGGGCCGCGGTGCGACCGCAACCCGCCGCGCCGGCCGGAAGAGATGTCGTCGGTCGACGAGCGGCTCGACTCCTTCGCTTCGCCGGCGCGGGCACGTTCCTTGTTCACCGTGCGCGCGGCGATCTCCTCGGCGACGTCCTCAGGGCGACCGCTGGCTTCGAGGCCTTCCTTGATGTGCTCGTACTGACGTTCGCGCTTCTTGCTCCATGCACGAGGTGGCATCGGTCATGCTCCTGTCGGGTCGATTGCGGCCGGGCCGATCGCGGCACCGGCGTGTTCGCTGATCGCGGACGAACGCGCGTTGGCATCATCTGCACAACGGGGGTGTCTGCAACGGGGGCGTCTGACGGCATCGGTGTCTCGGAACGGGCTGCGGGCTCACGCTCACGCTCACGCTGGAGCAAGTCCGCGAACGCGTGGCGCCAACGCGCCGCGGCCTCGGCGGGCTCGGGACGGACCCGAGCGGGCGACAGCGACGCCGCGACCGCGCGCACACACAGCGCGAACGTTGGCAGCGCGGTGTGCGGGCGCGGCGCGCGGTGGCGTGGAACGTGGACGTGCAGCGGGCGCCGCGACTCGTGGACCAGCCACGGGAGGAGCACGCAGAATCCGACCATTGCTGCACCCATCGCGACGGCGATGGGGTAGGGGGAGACGTGCTCGACGGCCACGGAGGCGGCCTACCCGCGCACGAGGAGTCGCTAACCCTCCCGCTGGACCGCGACCACCTGGACGGGCAGGCCGCCGGTGAGGGTGCGCACGGTCATGGTGATCGTCGTGGCGTTCGATCCGTTCCACGTGCAGTACAAGGAGCCGGCGGCCGGGCCGCACATCTGGAACGTCCACGTGACCGCCGGCGCGTACGCCTCGGCGAACATCTGGCCGACGGCCTCCGGACTCGCCACTTCGCCGGCCGCGGTCTGGTTCGCGTGTTGCCACGCCGCGAAGAGGAACTCGGCGTAGCTCTGGGGATCGTCGGTGATCGGAGGAAGCGTCGTGGTCGTGGTCGTGGTCGACGTCGAGGTCGTCGTTGTCGTCGACGTGCTGCCCGGCGCGGTGGTGGTGGTGCTGGTGGTCGTGCTCGAGCTCGTCGACGACGAATCGTCGTCGCGCGTGACGAGCACCACCACGAGCGCGATCGCGAGGACCACGACCAGGCTGCCGAGTCCCCAGAGCCAGCGTTTGGTCGTCATGACGCGCGCGGCGCGAAGTCGACGATCAGCGGGGCGTGATCAGACGGTTGCTTGCCCTTCCGCGCGTTTCGATCGATGGCCGACCAGCTGATGCGCTCCGCGAGCGGTGCGGTCACGAGCGCGAGATCGATCCGCATGCCGCGGTGCTGATGGAACGCACCGCCGCGGTAGTCCCAGTACGTGAACAAGCCATCGTCGTCGTAGCAGTGGCGGAACGCGTCGACGAAGCCCCACTCCTCCAGCCGGGCCACGGCGGCCCGCTCGGGCACGGTCACGTGCGTGGCGCCGGCGAACGCCTTCACCGACCACACGTCGCGGTCTTCCGGGGCGACGTTGAAGTCGCCGAGCACCGCGACCTCGTGGTCGGGTGTCTCGTTCGCGGCAAGCCAGTCGTGCAGGAGGCCGAACCACTCGAGCTTGCGCTCGTAGAACTCGGTGCCGACCTCGCGTCCGTTCGGCACGTAGACACTCACGACCCGGACACCGTCGCAGGTGGCCGCGAGCAGGCGGGCGTCCCCCTCGTACGGATCGACGATGCCCTCGTCGAAGCCCGTGGTCACCGCTTCGATGCCGACCTTCGACAGGATGGCGACGCCGTTCCATTGGTTGTGACCGTGGTGCACGCTGTCGTAGCCGAGAGCGGAGAAGGCGAGATGCGGGAACGCGTCGTCGCTGAGCTTCGTCTCCTGGAGGCACAGCACGTCGGGCCGTGCGTACCCGAGCCACTCCTCGACGCGCTCCTGGCGGGCCTTCAGCGAATTCACGTTCCACGTCGCGATGCGCATGGATTCGGACGCTACCCGGCTCAGGCTTCGCGGCGGTGGCCCTCCGCCAGCCGTTCGAGTGCGGCGCGGTCGATCTGGTCTGCGCGCGCAACCGCCACCCGACACGCAGTGGCGGCGACGAGTGACGCGGTTCGTCGGCCGCCTTCGAGCACCGAGCGCTCGCCGAGGATCGCGCCGGGGCCGAGCTCGGCCACGGGCTCGGTGTCGATCACCACGCGGAGCACGCCGTCGAGCAGGAGGAACAGGTCGGTGCCCGTGTCACCCTGCTCGACGAGGGTCGTCCCCTTCTTGATCGCGCGGATCTCGGGCTTGGTGTCGCGGTGCATGATCATCGTGCTGAGCTCGCGTTCGAGTGCGGTCTCGACCGCGGTGACCAGCGCCGCCGAATCACGGTCGCCCCATGGCGTGTACTTGCCGAACGCGTCGCGGTACCAGTTCTTGAAGTCGGCGAGGCCGACCTTGGCGGTGAGCGCGCCGTCGTCGCCGTACACCCAGTGGCGGGGGAACGTGCTCGCGCCGAGCACCTCCGAGTGGCTCGTGCCGTCGGCGCGGATCGTCAGGGCGAGCGTCGTCCACACGGTCGGCGCCTTGAACTGGACGAACGGCGGGTGCTTCACCCGGCGCGGCGCCGGAAGCCCGGTCCGACCGCCCGTGGTCTGCACGAAGCGAACAGCGGTGGCGGAGCGCTCGGGCTCGTGGCGGATGTCCGTCAGCGGCACGGGTTCGAACGTGGTGCGGAGCTTGGCCAGTCGCACCGTGGTGCGTCCCATCATCCCGCCGCCCGCGTACCCGGCGTCGACGATCTCACCGCCCTTCACCTCCACCCAGGCGGCGAGATGGTTGGCGAACCGGAAGCAGCCGTCGTCGCGCATCTGCTCGAGGTCGGTGATGACGTCGGGGGGCGGATCGTCGTAGTGCGTGAACCCGACATCGAACGTGCCCTTCATGACCGGCCCGGTCACGGCTTCCGACGGGATCCACGACACGCTGGTGACCGACGACTCGATGCGCATGAATGCTCCTCGATCTCCTGCCGCGACGGGCCCGACCCGTCGGCTTCACGGTACGGTTTCCTGCTCCGCGGAGGCGAGGGTGACAGCCCGCGGGGCTTCGGGGTGGCAGCCTCCCCGAGGTGGGGTGCTCTCCCACCTTGTGGAATCGAGCGAATCGCGGGTGAATGGAGCCCATGGAGGGCGGCGCGAGCGGGGCGAGGGACCGGCGGATCACGGTGTTCCTGGCCGACGACAACTTGATCGTGCGCGAGGGTGTGCGCGCGCTGCTCGCGCTCGAGCCCGACCTCGAGGTCGTCGGGACCGCCGACGACTACGACAGCCTCCTCGCGGGCGCCGAAGCCGCCGCGCCGCAGGTGCTCATCACCGACATCCGCATGCCGCCCTCGTTCCAGCAGGAGGGCATCCAGGCCGCGAAGGAGCTGCGCAAGCGTCACCCGGGCACGGGCGTGGTCGTGCTGTCGCAGTACGACGACCCCGACTACGCGGTGTCGTTGCTCGGCGACGGCGCCGCGGGCTACGCCTATCTCCTCAAGGACCGGGTCGGGGAAGGTGACCAGCTCGCGCGGGCCGTGCGCGCAGTCGCGACCGGCGGCTCGGTGCTCGACCCGAAGATCGTCGAGGCGCTGGTCACGCCGGTCACCGACGACGCGGGGCTCACCGAGTCCGACGAAGAACTGCTGCACGAGATCGCGGCAGGACGACCGATCAAGGCCATCGCGGTCGCGCAGGGCACGACGGCGGCGTCGGTGTCGAGCGCGGTCGAAGACCTGTTCCTGAAGCTGTCGGCCGGCGCGAGCACCGGCACCTCGGGTGCGCTCAAGCGGCTCCGGATGTTGCACCAGGCGATCGTCGACCGCGAAGAGCAGGGCGAGCAGCTCAGCCGGTTGTTGCCGAGCGGGTTGGCCGACAAGCTCCGTCGCGACGGCCGCCACATCGGCGAGAGCGAACGGCTCGACGTGACCGTGCTCATGGGCGACATCCGCGGCTACACCACGATTGCGGAGCAGATCGAGCCGACCGATCTCGCGACGCAGCTCAGCGAGCACCGCGCGCAGATGAACCGGGCGATCCTCGCGGAGGGCGGCACGGTGATGCAGTTCGTCGGCGACGCGGTGATGGCGTGCTTCGGTGCGCCCGTGCCCGTCGACGACCATGCCGACCGGGCGATCGCGGCGGCGATGGCGATGATCGAGCTCCAGCGCGTGCTCGACGGCGAGTGGGCGACCGACGGCCGACCCGCGTTCGGCCTCGGCATCGGCGTGTCGACCGGGCCGGTCGCAGCCGCGCTGCTCGGGTCGGAGGAGCGCATGGAGTACACGCTGGTCGGCGACACGGTGAACCTCGCCCAGCGGTTGCAAGACCTCGCGCGGCCTGCGGGGCGAATCGTGATGAACGAGACCACGCGCGATGCGCTCACGGCGGTGCCCGATTGCGAGGCGATGGGCGAGACCCTCGTCAAGGGTCGGACCACACCGGTGCACGCGTGGGTGATCGCCGTGAACGCTGACACCTCGGACGACAACGCGGAGGGAACCCGATGAACGAGCCCGCAGAGCAGGTCCGCGATCAGGCGGTCGTGGTCACGCGTGGTCTGCGCAAGACGTTCGAGTCAGAGGGCGCGCCAGTGCGCGCGCTCCGGGGCGTCGACTTCACGATGACGCCGGGTGAGTTCGTGGCGGTCATGGGGCCATCGGGCTGCGGGAAGTCGACCCTCCTCAACGTGATCGCGGGGCTCGACACGCCGACCGACGGCGACGTGGCGGTTGCCGGTGAGACGTTGGTCGGGCGCAGCGAGGACGAGCTCGCGATCATGCGCCGCCGTCACATCGGGATCGTGTTCCAGTTCTTCAACCTGCTCGAGGGCATGAGCGTGCTCGAGAACGTGACCCTGCCCGCGGTGATCGCCGGCGCCCCGCGCAAGCGGGCCGAGACGCGCGCTCGCGATCTGCTCGACCTGCTCGGCCTCGCCGACAAGGCGCCCGACGCGCCGGGCGTGCTCTCCGGCGGGCAGCGGCAACGACTCGCGATCGCCCGCGCGTTGGCCAACGAGCCGACGCTCCTGCTGGCCGACGAGCCGACCGGCGCGCTCGACTCCGAAGGCGGACGCGAGGTGCTCGAGCTGTTCCGGCGACTCCACGCCGGGGGCCAGGCGATCCTGATGGTCACCCACGACGACGAGGTCGCGGCCGCCGCAGACCGAATCGTGCGCATGCGCGACGGCAGCATCGTGACCGAGAGTGATGGCGCGACCGCCGTGACCACGGCGGTGTCCTGAGGCGTCGTGGGAGCAGTTTGGTTCCGCGT
>JBEVIU010000164.1:0-17607 GCA_040510575.1 Acidimicrobiia bacterium
GACGCCGAAGCCACCACCCAGATGGTGCAACAGGAAGCGGCGGCCGGTCGCGCCATCGCCGCGATGCAGGGCATCCCGGCCGGTGGCCGCATCGCGCGTTCGGAGGGCCGTCACCGCGCCGGTGTCGGAGGCGCGTTGCGGGCTTCGGTGTTCGGCGTCAACGACGGGTTGGTGTCGAACTTCTCGCTCGTGATGGGCGTCGCCGGCGGCACGTCGAATCAGACGTTCGTGTTGCTCGCGGGTGTCGCTGGGCTCGTGGCCGGTGCGTTCTCGATGGCGTCGGGCGAGTGGATCTCGGTGCGCTCGCAGCGCGAGCTCTACGAGAACGAGCTCCGCATCGAGCGCGAGGAGCTCGCCGCGTTCCCCGAGGAAGAGCGCGAGGAGCTCGAGCTCATCTACCGGGCCAAAGGGGTGTCGCCGACCGCGGCACACGAGCTCGTGGCCACGATCATGGAGCAGGGTGACGTCGCGCTCGACACACTCGCCCGCGAGGAGCTCGGACTCGACCCGTCGAAGCTCGGGTCGCCCTGGGTGGCTGCGATCTCGTCGTTCCTCGCATTCGCACTCGGAGCACTGCTCCCGATCGTGCCGTTCTTCTTCGGCAGCGGCGCGGCGGCGATCGCGGTGTCGGCAATCGTGTCGGTGCTCGCGCTGTTCGCGGTGGGCGCAGCCACGTCGATCTTCACCGGACGCCACGCCGGCCGCTCCGGCCTGCGCATGGCGCTCATCGGCGCGGCCGTCGCCGCGATCACCTTCGGCGTCGGTTCCGCCGTCGGCGCCAACGTCTGATCTCGCGCCGCGCTCTCATTTGGCGTACCCGGACCCACCGATGCGGTGGTTGAGGTACGCCAAAACGGAATGAATGGGGGGAGCGCCAGCTCAGTCTTCGTCGAGGTAGAGGAAGCCGTAGCCCTCGTCGCGGAAGCGCACGCCTGCGTCGCGCAGAGCGACGTCCCAGTCGCCGGTGACGGTCGGATCGGTCTGCTGCATCCCGTGGTCGGCGACGAGCACGAACGCGGTGTCGTCGAACACGCCGGCGCGCTCGACCGCCGCAAGCACGTCGCCGATGCGGGCATCGGTGTCGCGCACCGAGGCGTCGGCGATCTCCGAGTGCGGTCCACCGATGTGGAACGCCGAATCCGTGAGCGTGTAGTTGCACCACATGAAGGTGGGCCTCGGGTACGTGACGTCGCGGTAGTGACCGCTCCAGATGCCCACCGACTGCTCGGTGCCCATGTGATCGACGACCGTCGACCACGAGTAGTCCTTGTGCGGGCGCACCCACCGTTCGGTGACGTGCGGGAGGCCGTCGGGGGTGTCAGGGATCGGCGGCACCTCGCCCTTCCGGAAGAAGTCGAAGGTCGAGTAGTCGGCACCGATGTCGCACGGCTCGTTCACCGACGCAGTGAACGCGTCGGGCCAGGTGCGGTGCACCGCGTCGTGGATCGACTCGACTCCGTCGACGCAGTGCTGCATCGACCACGGCCACGTGGCCTGCGAGTTGGTGATGATCTGCTCGCCGGTGGCGCGGTCGTACCAGGCGTTGTGCAGGATCCCGTGGTGGCCGGGGTAGCGCCCGGTGATGATCGACGTGTGGTTGGCGAGCGTGACGGTCGGGAGCCCCGCCATCGCGCCGTGCCCGTATGAGGTGCCCAACGTCATCAACCGGCCGATGTTCGGCGCGATGCCGGCCGCGGCGAGCGCGTACAGCACGTTCGGGTTCGCGCCGTCGAGCAGGAACCCGACCACGTGCTTCGGTCGTGACGACGGATCGAGCACGTCGGCGCGCACGTCGCCGTCCTGACCGCGCAGGTACGTGCCGTCGGGATACGGCGTGACGCCGAGGAGCGCACACACGGTGGGGGCGACGTCGACCAGACGGCCGGCCCGGGGCACGACACCGTCCGCGCGCACCCCCGCGCCCGCGATCACGAAGGGCGCTCGTGCCTGCACCACGCCGAGCGAGCCGTGCTCGCCGGCATGGCCACCGGCGTCCTCCCAGTTGTGGGCGGCCGAGTGCACCACGCAGAGGTCGGGCGCCGCCGAGTGGTCGAAGAGCTGCGCCACCTGCTCGAACGCGTACGGGTAGGAGTTCGTGGCGCGCTCCGGGTGGGGGTCGGCCAGCTCGGCGGGAAGACCGGCGAGGAGCCCGGGCGACTGGTCGGCGAGCGGGTCGTCGCCCTCGACCGAATCGATGGTGAACCCGTCGGCCCCGCGGGTGAAGCGCACCCGGCCGTCGGCACTGGCCACCTCGTAGCGATCGAGCTGAGGTGACCAGAGCACCATGTCGACGATCGGCGAGAGGCCAGGGTCGAGGAGGACCGACAAGGCCCGATCGCGGCTGGACGGCACCCCCGAACGCTATCCCGGGAGGCTCCGATTGCTGGGGGGACTCTCGGGCGACTAAATTGATCGTTCGCGCCTGGAGCCGCCTCTCGGCTCCGGCCTTCGATCTCCGTTCGAGAATTCGGGACTTCCGTTGCGCACGTTCACTCCCAAGCCCGGCGACATCACCCGCTCCTGGCACGTCATCGATGCCGAAGGCGCGGTCCTCGGCAAGGTCGCCACCCAGGCCGCCACGCTGCTGAAGGGCAAGCACAAGCCGATCTACGCGCCGCACGTCGACACCGGTGACCACGTCATCATCGTCAACGCGGCCAAGCTCGACCTGAGCGCTCGCAAGCTCGCCGACAAGGAGTACCACCGCCACTCCGGTTACCCGGGCGGTCTCACGACCGAGTCGCTCGAGCACCTGCTCGCCCGCGACCCTGAGCGCGTGGTCCGCATCGCGGTGCGGGGCATGCTCCCGAAGAACCGCCTCGGTCGCCAGCAGCTCAAGAAGCTGCGCGTGTACGCCGGCGCCGAGCACCCGCACTCCGCCCAGAAGCCAGAGCCGTTCGTGGTCGCGTCCAAGCGGACCGAACCGGCTGCCTGATCCAGGCACCTCGATCGCAGCAGGAGCTCCGTTGCCCAAGCCTCTCGTCCAGACCACCGGTCGCCGCAAGGAAGCCGTCGCGCGCGTGCGGCTGCGCCCCGGCACCGGCGCGATCACCGTGAACGGTCGCACCTTCGAGCAGTACTTCCCGATCCTCACCCACCGCGTCATCGCCCTGGAGCCGCTGCGTCTCACGCAGACGGCCGAGGTCTACGACGTCGACGCCACCCTCGACGGTGGCGGCGTGAGCGGTCAGGCCGGCGCGTTGCGCCTGGGCATCGCGCGTGCACTCGTCGACCTCGACGAGGAAGCGCGCCCGTCGCTCAAGAAGGCCGGGCTCCTCACGCGTGACGCACGCGAGAAGGAGCGGCGCAAGTACGGCCTCAAGAAGGCCCGCAAGGCGCCGCAGTACTCGAAGCGCTGAGTCGCTTGGATCGCTTCGCTCGCCTCTTCGTGAGGTCATCGCGATGACGCTCCGTTTCGGCACCGACGGCGTGCGAGGCGTCGCGAACACCGAGCTCACTGTCGAACTCGTCACCGCGCTGGGGCGCGCCGCCGTGCGTGTGCTCGGCGCCGAGGTCCCGTTCGTGGTCGGACGCGACACGCGCCGCTCCGGGCCGATGCTCGAAGCGGCGTTGGTGGCGGGGATCTGTGCCGAAGGCGCCGACGTGTCGCTGGTCGGCGTGCTCCCCACCCCCGGGGTCGCCCTGCTCGCGCACGAGCGTGCCGCTCCGGCCGCCGTCATCTCGGCCAGCCACAACTCCTTCGAGGACAACGGCATCAAGCTGTTCGCGCCTGGCGGTCGCAAGATCCCCGAGCACCTCGAGACCCAGGTTGAAGAGGAGCTGCGTTTCCTCGCCACCGAGACCCCCGACACCGTGGCCGCGGGAGTGGCCGTCGGCGTCGCGAGCGAGCACCGAAACGCGTTCGACGACTACGTCGCGCATCTCGTCGAAGCCCTCGAAGGTCGTCGCCTCGACGGTGTCACCCTCGTGATCGACTGCGGCAACGGCGCGGCCTTCCGTGCCGCGCCGGCAGCGTTGCGCGCGCTCGGCGCCGACGTCGACGTCCTCCACGCCTCGCCCGACGGTACGAACATCAACCGGGCCTGTGGCTCCACCGACACCACCGAGCTGCGCGACGCGGTCCTGCTGTCGCGTGCGAGCGCGGGGCTCGCGTTCGACGGCGACGCCGACCGAGTGATCGCGGTCGACGAGAAGGGCAACGAGGTCGACGGCGACCAGATGCTCGCGGTCGCGGCCATCGACCTCCACGATCGTGGCCTGCTGCGTGGCGACACGATCGTCGCCACGGTGATGTCGAACCTCGGGCTTCGGCGTGCGCTCGAGCCCTACGGCATCGACCTCGTCGAGACTCCCGTCGGTGACCGCAACGTGCTCGACGAGTTGGAGCGTCGCAACCTCGCACTCGGCGGTGAGCAGTCGGGGCACGTGATCAACACCCTGCATTCGACCACCGGCGACGGCACGCTCACCGGCCTGCTCCTCCTCGACACCATGGTGCGGCGGCGCCGGCCGCTGTCCGAGCTCGCGTCGGTCATGTCGCGGGTGCCCCAGGTGCTGCGCAACGTCGCGGTGGGCAACCCCGCCGCGCTCAACGCCGACGCCACGTTCTGGAACCGGGTGCGCGACGTCGACGACGAGCTCGGCGACGACGGTCGGGTGCTCGTGCGACCCTCGGGGACCGAGCCGGTGGTGCGGGTGATGGTGGAGGCCGGCGATGCGGCCGACGCGGACGCTGCGGCCACCCGGCTCGTCGACCTCGTCGAGCACGCGGCGCGCCGGTCCGTCCCGGCGACGCCGTAGAATTCGCTGCCATGTGCGGCATCGTCGGCGTCGTCCGCCGCCGCGCGTCGAGGCTTCCTCCCGACGTCGGTGAGCTCCTGCAGACCCTCGACGACGCCGTGGCCCGGCTCGACGGGCCGGATGCGTTGAGCGCACGTCTGGTCGAGGTCGCGACCGGCTTCGAAGCCGCCGATGCGGTGCTGCGCGGCTCACCCGGCCTGTTCGCGTTGCTCGCGGATCCGTCCGCCGCCACCGGCATCGCCGCCCGCGTCGAGCACGTCACTCAGGTGATCGATCGCTTCGCGGCCGAGCTCGACTCGGGCCCGGTCACGGAGCCGGTCGAGCTCGAGGCCATCAACTCGGCCCTGGTGCGTGCGCGCGACGCGGTGTGGGCGCTGGGGCACGACCGCCTGGGTACGGTGCGCGCCGTCGGCGGCCTCGCCGGCACCAGCTGGGCGCACGCCGGCGCGCTCGACGGCTACTTGTCGATCCAGGTCGCGCTCGCCGCGCTCGATCGCCTCGAAGTGCGTGGTCGCGACTCGGCGGGGTTGCACCTCATGATCCACGACCCGGCCGTCGACCTCGACGCGGCCGACGTGCAGGCGGAGATCGAACGCCGATCCGCCGACCCACTGTTCCGCTCCGGCTCGGTGCGGCGCGCGGGGGAGCGCACCCTCTCGTTCGTGTACAAGGCCGCGGCGGAGATCGGTGAGCTGGGCGACAACACCGCGGTGCTCCGGGCCGCGATCGCCGGTGACGACCTTCTGCGCCGCGCACTCGAGAACGACTCGGCCACCACCGCGGTGCTCGGACACACGCGTTGGGCGAGTGTCGGCGTGATCTCTGAGGCCAACGCCCACCCGTTGAACCAGGAAGAGGTCGACCGCGTCGGTGCCTACGTGGTGGGCGCGCTCAACGGCGACGTCGACAACTACCTCGACCTTCGAGAGCTCGAGGGTCTCCACCCGTTCACCGAGATCACCACCGACACGCAGGTCATCCCCGCGCTGGTGTCGCGCAAGCTCGAACGTCAACCGCTCGAGGATGCGTTCCGCAGCACCGTGCGCGAGTTGGAGGGATCGCTCGCCATCGGCGCGCAGGCCGCGGCGGAACCCGGCGTGCTGCTCCTCTCGCTGCGGGGCAGCGGGCAGGCGCTCTACGTCGGGTTGGCGGAAGACGCGTACGTGATCACCAGCGAGCCCTACGGCCTCATCGAGGAGACGTCGAGCTACCTGCGCCTCGACGGCGAGACGCCGGCCGATCCCACCCGTGCATCGTCGACCCGCGGGCAGGTCGTGGTGGTCGACACGGCGCACGCCGGCACGCTCGACGGCATCGTGCGCACCGCGTTCGACGGCACCTCGTTGCCGGTCGACCCCAGCGAGATCGTCACCGCGGAGATCACCACCCGCGACATCGATCGCGGCGCCTTCCCCCACTTCCTCCTCAAAGAGATCTCTGAAGCGCCCGCGTCGTTCCGCACGACACTGCGCGGCCGCATCCTCGAAGACGGCGACGAGCTCCGCGTCGTGCTCGGGCCCGAGACCCTGCCCGACGACATCGTCGCGCGAGTGCGCAGCGGCGAGATCACGCGCGTCGTCGCGGTCGGACAGGGCACCGCCGCGATCGCCGCGCAGAGTGCTGCCGCGATCCTGCAGCGACTGAGCGGCAACCGCCTCCGCTCCGACTCGATGGCGGCCACGGAGCTGTCCGGGTTCGAGCTCGGCGACGACATGCGCGACACCCTCGTGGTCGCGATCAGCCAGAGTGGCACCACCACCGACACGAACCGCACCGTCGACCTCGTGCGCGGACGCGGCGCGTCGGTGCTCGCGATCGTGAACCGGCGCAACAGCGATCTCGTCGACAAATCCGACGGCGTGCTCTACACGTCGGACGGGCGCGACCTCGAGATGGCGGTGCCGTCGACGAAGGCGTTCTACGCACAGGTGGCTGCGGGGTACCTCCTCGCGCTGGCGATCGCCACCGAGATCGGCGCCGTCTCGCCTGCCGAGACCACTTCGCTGTTGCGCGGTCTCCAGGCGCTTCCCGACGCCATGCACACGGTCCTCGCCGAGCGTGAGGCGATCGCGGCGATCGCGGCGCGCCACGTGCCGGCGCGCCGGTACTGGACGGTCGTCGGCAACGGGCTCAACCGCATCGCCGCCAACGAGCTGCGCATCAAGCTGTCGGAGCTCTGCTATCGCTCCATCTCGTCCGACATCGCGGAGGACAAGAAGCACATCGACCTCTGCACCGAGCCGCTGATCCTCGTGTGCGCGGCCGGCCTCGAGGGCTCGAACGCCGACGACGTGGCCAAGGAGGTCGCGTACCACCGTGCGCACCGCGCGGCGCCGATCGTGATCGCCAACCACGGCGAGGATCGCTTCACGAGCGCGGTCGAGGTGATCCACGTGCCACCGGTGCACGCGGAGCTCGGCTTCGTGCTCTCGGCGATGGCCGGGCACCTGTTCGGCTACGAGGCCGCGCTGGTGATCGACACCTCGGCGCGTCCGCTGCGCGAAGCGCGCGCTGCGGTGCAGGAGGCCGCCGCGGCTGACGATGTGCTCGCCGCGCTGGCCGCCGCGCTCGCATCGCCGGCGCGGAGCTTCCTCGACGCACTCCGCGTGGGCAGCTACGACGGCAACCTCGACGCGTCCACCGCCGTGCGCATCGCATCGTTGCTCCGCTACGCGCTCGGCATCGTGCCGCTCGACCTCTACGAGATCGACCATGGCAAGGTGGGCACGCCTGCGGTGCTGGTCGACGACCTCACGGTCGCGCTCACTGCCGGCGTCGACGAGCTCACCCGAACGATCGACACCATCAAGCACCAGGCGAAGACGGTCACCGTCGGCATCTCCCGTGCCGACGAGGAGCTGCTGCAGGTGGCACTGGTGCGCAGCGTGCTCGCGGCCGGCGCCTCCCGCGACACGCTCACCTACCGGTCGCTGCGCACCCTCGTGGCGCTCGATCCCGGCGTGCTCGAGGTCGTGGGCTCCACCCGCTACCGCATCGAGGGTGATCTCGACGCCGACGCCGCGACGCTGTACGTGATCGACACGACCGTCGACTTCCCGTCGCGCACGCTCACCGACCCCACGTTGCGGGGCACGAAGCACCGCGTCGCGACGCAGCGCGAGGTCACGGTCGCCCGCGGCCGCAGCGACGGGCGCGTCGTGCTGTTCGTGCCCGAGATCAAGGGCAACCAGACCGTCGGCCTCACCCTGCTGCACGTGCGGTTCGCCGACCACCTGCCCGGCGACGTCATGCGCACGATCCTCTCCGGGTACCAGGGGCGCTACGGCGCGCTCAAGGACGCGGTCACCGAGACGGTGCCCGAGTTCGACGACACCGCGCTGGAGGCCTTCGGCGTGGTCGAGTTGCTCACCGAACCGGTGTACTCACTCGCCGACCGGTGGCCCCGGTCGTGACCGGCTCCGTGCCTGAACGGCAGGGTGGCGGCATCGTGGGTCTCGGCACGGACCTCGTGGAGGTCGACCGCTTCCGGCTGGCGATGCAGCGCCGCGCTGCGTTCACGGAGCGCCTGTTCAGCGATGCCGAGCGGAGCTACGCGGAGGGCCAGCGCGACCCGGCGAAGAGCCTGGCCGCGCGGTTCGCGGCGAAGGAAGCGGTGATGAAGGCCCTCGGCGTCGGCCTCGGGTCCTTCGCGCTGCGCGATGTCGAGGTGGTGCGCGACGACGACGCGGGAACGCCGTCGCTCGTGTTGCACGGCAAAGCTCGCAGTCTTGCGACCGAGCGCGGCGTGACCGGTTGGCACCTGTCGCTCACGCACACCGACGCCAGTGCGATGGCGGTCGCGATCGCGACCGGGTAGGCCCGAGGTCGATGGAAGCGATCGTCACGCCCGTCGCGATGGCAGAGGCGGACGCCCGAGCGATCGCGAGCGGTACGCCGGAAGCAGTGCTCGTCGAACGAGCGGGGCGAGCGGTTGCGTGGGCGGCGCGTCGCATGCTCGACGGTCGCTATGGGCGGCGGGTGGTGGTCGTCTGCGGGAAGGGCAACAACGGTGCCGATGGCCTGGTCGCGGCGCGTGTGCTGCGCTCCTGGGGAGTCCGGGTCGACACGGTCGAGCTCGCCCGCGGCGTCGCCCGTGCCGGCACGCTTCGGGCACTCGAACGCGCCGACCTCGCGATCGATGCCATGTACGGCACCGGCTTCCGTGGCGCGCTCGACGGCGACGCGGCGTGGGTCGCCGACGTGATGTCGTCCTGCGACGCCGCCGTGCTCGCGGTCGACATCCCGTCGGGCGTCGACGGCCGCACCGGTGCGGTGCCGGGCGACGCAGTCCGTGCGGACGCGACGCTCACCTTCGTCGCCCGCAAGACGGGGATCGCGTTCGAACCGGGTCGCACCCACGCCGGTGAGGTGGACGTCGCCGACATCGGCATTCCGCTGCAGTCCGACCTCGTCGGCGCGCGGATGCTCGGCCGCCTCGAAGTCGCGCGCCTGCTTCCGGCGCGGCCGACGAACGCGCACAAGTGGCTGGCGGCCGTGATGGTCGTCGGCGGATCGGGTGGCATGACCGGGGCGCCGCTGCTCGCCAGCCGCGCCGCGATGCGGTCCGGGTCCGGGATGGTGTTCTGCGAGCTGCCGGGGGCCGACGCCGCGCGCCAGGCGTCGGGCACCGAAGTCATCACCCGGGCACTGCCCGCGGTCGGCGACGGCGCGCTCGCCGCGGAGGCGGTCGCGGTGGTGCTCGAGCAGATTGATCGATTCGGTGCACTCGCGCTCGGTCCCGGCCTCGGCGGTCACCCCGACACGCGCCGCTCGGTGTGCGAGCTCGTCGCGAAGGTGTCAGTGCCGGTCGTGCTCGACGCCGACGGGCTCAATGCGCTCGACGGCGATCTCTCCGTGCTGGCCGACCGTGGTGCAGCCGGGGGCGTGACCGTGCTGACGCCCCACGACGGTGAGTACCGCCGCCTGATGGGCAGCCCGGTCGGCGACGATCGCATCGCGGCCGCGCAGGCGCTGGCCGAACAGGCGCGCGCCGTGGTGCTCCTCAAGGGGCCGACCACGGTGGTGGCCGCACCCGGATCGGATCACGTGGTGCTGAACCTCACCGGCACCCCGCTGCTCGCCACCGCCGGCACGGGCGACGTCCTCACCGGCGTGGTCGCGGCGTTCCTGGCCCGCGGCGTCGGCGCGTTCGACGCCGCCGCGGCTGGTGCCTGGGTGCACGGCGAGGCCGCCCGCCAGGCCGGTCATCAGGTTGGAGGAGGCCTTGTCGCGGGTGACGTGGTGGACGCGCTCGGCTCTACGCTGGCCTGACCACGATTGCAGGAGGCTCCATGCCGAGCAACACCCCCGTCAGCTCGATCATGTCGGCTGACGTCGTCACCGTGTCGCCTGACCAGAGCGTGCCCGAGGCCGCCGACGTGCTCGCCGAGCACGGGATCGGCGCCGCGCCCGTGGTGGAGGACGGCAAGATCGTCGGCCTGCTGCGCGACGAGGACCTCATCGTGTCGGAAGCGAAGCTCCACGTGCCCACCGTGATCGAATTCCTCGGCGCCGACATCGTGTGGCCGCCCTCGGAGCGACGCTGGGAGAAGGAGCTCAAGAAGGCTGCGGCGGCGACGGTGCGCGACGTGATGAGCACCGAATACCCGACCGTCGCGCCGACCGACTCGATCGAGCAGGTCGCGACTGCGATGCACGATGGGGCTGCGAGCCACGTGCCGGTCGTCGACGGCGGGCGCGTCGTCGGGATCGTGGCGCGCGGAGACCTCGTCCGCCACCTCGCGGACACCACGTGACCGAGCGTCGCGGCGGCAGCCGCGCCGTGTGGAGCGAAGTCGACCTCGAAGCGATCCGCGAGAACATCGGGTCGTTGCGCGCGCTGGTCGCGCCGGCCGAGGTGCTCGCGGTGGTCAAGGCGAACGGGTACGGGCACGGTGCCGCGCCGGTCGCACGCGCCGCGCTCGACGCCGGCGCCGCCTGGCTGGGTGTCGCGCGCGTCGAAGAAGGCGTGCAGCTGCGTGGCCACGGGATCGACGCGCCGATCCTGTTGCTGTCGGAGGCGCCGGTGTCGGCGGCGGAAGCCGTCGTCACTCATTCGATCACCCCGGTCGTGTACACGGTGCCGGGCGTGGAAGCGCTCGCGAAGGCGGTGGCCGCGTACGGCGGTCGCCACCGCCTCTCGGTGCACCTGAAGATCGACACCGGGATGCACCGCGTGGGCTGCGACCCCGATCAGGCCCTCGATCTCATCGAGCGCATCGACGCCAGTCCCGAGCTCGCGCTCGCCGGCGTGTGCACCCACCTCGCGGTGGCCGACGACCCGAGCGACCCGTACACCGCGACGCAGCTGGCGCAGTTCGCCGACGTGCTGGACGCGGTCCGGGCGAGGGTCGGGGATTGTGGTCTGGTGCACGCTGCGAACTCGGCCGCCGCGCTCGCGTGCCCCGCGGCGCGCTTCGATCTCGTGCGCATCGGGATCGCCGCCTACGGGGTGTCGCCCGCACCGACGTTCGACAACGTGATCGCGCTGCGGCCGGCGCTCTCCCTGCACGCGCGTGTGATGATGGTGCGCGAGCTCGCCGCGGGGGAGCGCCTCTCCTACGGGCTGCGCTACGAGCTTCCACGCGCGAGTCGCATCGCCACCGTGTCAGCTGGGTATGCCGACGGGGTGCCCCGCAACCTCGGCCTCTCCGGAGGTCACGTCCTCATCAGTGGCCGGCGTCTTCCGATCGCCGGCGTCGTGACCATGGACCAGCTCATGGTCGACGTCGGTGACACCCCTGTCGACGTGGGCGACGAGGTCGTGCTCATCGGCCGACAGGGCGACGCCGCGATCACCGCCACGGAGTGGGCCCAACATCTCGGCACCATCGCGTACGAGGTCGTCACCGGCATCGGCGCACGGGTCCCGAGGACCTATACAGGATGAATTCGGGTACAGGATGAATTCGGGCACGGGATGAACCTCGGGGGCGTCGCCAAGCGTGCGGGGGTCGTCACCGGCGTCGCTGCGGGCGTCGCCGGCGCGGTGTACGCGGGGGAGCGCGCCATCGCGGCGCGCATCCGACGCGGTGGGCCCGACGAGCCGGTCGACGACCCACTCGTGCCCGAGATCGACGAGATGTCGCGGATCGAGACCCACGACGGCGGCGAGCTCTACGTGATCGAGCGGGGCCCCGCCTCCGGCGCTGAACGGAATGGCGCCTCCGGGGCCGAACGGAATGGCGCCTCCGTCGCTGAACGAAATGGCGCCGCTTCGCAACCGATCGTGTTCGCGCACGGGATCACGCTCACGTCGCAGGTGTGGGCGCGCCAGTTCCGCTCGTTCCCCGAGGCGGGCTTCCGCGCCATCGCCTTCGACGGGCGCGGTCATGGTGAGTCGAAGGTCGGCGAGAGTGGCCACTCGATCGAGAACCTGGCCGAAGACCTCCGGACCGTGCTCACCCGGTTGGATCTCCGCGACGCGATCCTCGTCGGTCACTCGATGGGCGGAATGGCGGTGCAGGGGCTCGCGGTGCACCACCCCGACGTGCTGGCGGAGCGGGTGCGCGGGATCGTGCTCCTCTCCACCTCGCCGCGTTCGTTCGCGAGTGACGCGCATCGCACCCGCCACTCGCTCCAACGAGTCGCGGGTCTCGTGCCCGATGTCGGCGCGGTGATGCGCCAGCGCAACCTCGGGCTGCTCATCGCCCGGGCGGGGTTCGGTGACGACCCCGATCCGCGGTGCGTCGAGGCCACACGCCAGATGCTCGGCGGCACCTCGCGCGAGACGATGCGCGAGGCGGGACGTGCGCTGTTGGAGCTCGACTTCACCGACGAGTTGCCCGAGCTCCGCGTGCCGACGCTGGTGATCGTCGGTTCCGCCGACCTCCTCACGACGCCACGAGAGTCGCGCACGATTGCCGACCTCGTCCCCGGGGCTGAGCTCGTGGAGCTCCCCCGCGCCGGCCACATGCTGATGTACGAACGCACCGAGGAGCTGGACCGTCTGGTCATGGAGTTCGCGCGCGCGTGCGTCGACCAGCGCAGCCCCTCGGCATCGGCCGTGCGCTCGGGCGTCCACTAGCGGCACACTGACCCGATGCTCACCGACGTTCCCGGGGTCAGGGTCGGCCATTGGACCGGTGAGGGCACGGGCGTCACGGTGATCGTGGTGCCCGCGGAATCGGTCGGATCGTGCGAGGTGCGGGGCGGCGCACCCGCGACACGGGAGACCGCACTGCTCGAACCGGGCCGCACCGTCGAGCGGGTCGACACCATCGTGCTCACCGGTGGGTCCGCGTTCGGTCTCGCCGCGGCCGACGGCGTCGCCCATGCGCTCGCGGAATTCGGGCGAGGGTTCCCGACCCGGGGCGGTCCCGTACCGATCGTGCCCGCGGCCGCGATCTACGACCTGGTCGAAGCCAACACGGCACCCCCGGGCCCGGAGGAAGGCCGCATGGCACTCGCCGATGCGGCGCGTCGTGGTCTGGGGAACCCGTTCCCGATCGGGCGCGTCGGCGCGGGCGCGGGCGCGACGATCGGCAAATGGCGCGGCGGCGACCACGCCGTCCCCGGCGGGCTCGGTACAGCCAGCGGACGCGAAGGCGACGCGATGATCGGCGCGATCGCGGTGGTGAACGCCGTCGGCGATGTGATCGCGGCGGACGGTTCCGTGCTGGCCGGGTCGAGTGCACCGCCCGACGCGCCGTCCTTCCCAGCGCCGGCGCCGTTCGAGCACACCACGCTCGTCGCCATCGTGACGAACGCGAAGTGCACCAAGTCGGAGTGTCGCCTCCTCGCCGAGAGCGCGCACCACGGCTTGGTGCGGGCGATCCATCCGTCGCACACCCGCCACGACGGCGACGTCGCGTTCGCGGTGGCCACGGGGGAGGTCGAGGGCGTGCAGATCGATCGCTTGCGCGTGCTCGCAACCGAGATCACGGCCGAAGCGGTTCGTTCGGCCGTCGCGTAGCATCGAGCCACGGTGTCACCGCTCGATCTCACGTCGCCCTCGTCGTTCGCGGAGCTGGAACGAGCAGCGCTGGCCTGCACGAGGTGCCCGCTCGCGGCGACCCGCACGCAGGTGGTGTTCGGCGTCGGTGATCCGCACGCTGATCTGATGTTCGTCGGTGAGGGGCCGGGTGAGCAGGAGGATCTTCAGGGTGAGCCGTTCGTCGGCCGTGCCGGTCGTCTCCTCACCAGCTTGATCGAGGGCATCGGGCTCACCCGGGCCGAGGTCTACATCGCCAACGTGGTGAAGTGTCGCCCTCCGGGCAACCGCGACCCACTGCCGCTCGAGATCGAGACGTGCCGTCCGTACCTCGACGGGCAACTTGCGTTCGTCGAGCCCCGCATCATCGTGACCCTCGGGAACTTCGCCACCAAGCTGCTCCTCGACACGAAGGACGGGATCACGAAGCTGCGCGGCCGCGAGTTCCCCTTCGACGATGCGGGCACGGTGGTCATCCCGGTGTTCCATCCATCGGCGGTGTTGCGCAATGGAGGCGCGGCGCTGGCCGAGGCGCGCGCCGACTTCGTGACCATCAAGCGTGCACTGGCGCGTGCATGAGCGCGCTGGTCGCGGTGACGCGCACCGCCGAGGAGACCCTCGCGCTCGCGATGCGTGTCGGCGCGCTGCTGCGCGGTGGTGACGTGCTCGCGCTCTCGGGCGACCTGGGCGCGGGGAAGACGGTGTTCGCGAAGGGCGTCGGACGCGCGCTCGGCGTCAGTGAGCCGGTGGTGAGCCCGACCTTCACCGTGGTGCGCGAGTACGAGGGCACCATCCGCTTCGTGCACGTCGACGTGTACCGCTTGGATCGGATCCAGGAGCTCCACGACGTCGGATGGGACGACCTCCTCGACGGAGAGTCCGTCGCGCTCGTCGAGTGGGGGGAGCGGGTCGGCGCCCTCCTGCCGATCGATCGCCTCGACGTGCGGCTCGAAGTCGGTGACGACGACGAGCGCCGGGTGGTGGAGTTCGTCGCGTCGGGCTCGTCGTGGGTCGCGCGCGCCGATGCCCTTGCGGCCGCGCTCGGCGACGATCGCTGCGACGACCGCGAGGAGGCCTGACGTGCTCGTGCTGGCGATCGACACCGCCACGCCGCGCGTGTCGCTCGCGTTGGGCGACGACGGTCACGTCGTGGCCGAGCTGCAGCTCGCGACGGGCGTCGACCGTGGTCGCGGTGTGCGTCGTCACGCCGAGCTGCTCGCCCCTGCGATCCGCTCGCTGTGCGAACAGGTCGGCGTGGAGGTGGCCGACGTCTCCGCGATCGCGGTCGGCATCGGCCCCGGCATGTTCACCGGCCTCCGAGTGGGGGTCACCACGGCCAAGATCCTGGCGCAGACACTGCGGGTACCGGTCGTGGCCGTGCCGAGCCTCGATCTCGTCGCGTACCCGGTGCGGTTCACGTCGCGGCTGGTCGTTGCGGTGCTCGACGCCCGTCGCCGCGAGGTGTTCTGCGCCTCGTACCGACCGGTGCCCGGCGGGGTGCAGCGAGTGTCGGAGTACCAGGTGTTGCCACCGGGCGAGCTGGTGGCCGAGCTCGCAGGGGGCGGCGACGAGCTGTTGCTCGTGGGCGACGGCGTGAGCCGCTATCGAGACGAGTTCGCATCGCTCGAGCGCGCCGAGACGGCAGGACCCGCGTTCGACGCGCCGAGCGCGGTCGCGCTGTTGGAGGTGGCCACCGGCCGCCTCGCCCGGGAGGAGTTCGTGCAATCGGCCGACGTGCTGCCGATGTACCTCCGTCAGAGCGACGCCGAGATCAACTGGGAGCGGATCTGATGGCGGCGGTCCCGGAGGTCGAACCGCTCACCGTGCACGTGCAGTCGATGCGTCGTCGGCACGTGCGCGCCGTCCTGCGGATCGAGCAGCAGGTGTATCCACGGCCGTGGAGCGCGTCACTGTTCCATTCCGAGCTCGCCTTGCGGTCGACGCGCGCGTACTTCGTCGCGCGGGTCGGGCGTGACGTGGTCGGTTATGCCGGGCTGATGATGACGCTCGACGACGGCCACGTCACCACCATCGCGGTCGATCCGAAGTGGCATCGGCACAAGATCGGGTCGCGCCTGCTCGTCGTGGTCGCGCGCGAGGCGATCGCGCGCGGCGCCGTGAGCCTCACGCTCGAGGTTCGGATGTCGAACGAGGGCGCACAGGAGATGTACCGCCAGTTCGGCTTCGAGCCGGTGGGCGTGCGCAAGAACTACTACCAGGAGGTCAACGAGGACGCGCTCGTGATGTGGGCCCACGAGGTCGACCAGCCCGAGTACGAGGCGTTGCTCGACGCGATCGACGCTGCCATCCCCGGCGAGACCATCCTCGAGACCCGCCTGCGATGAGGATCCTCGGGATCGAGACGTCGTGTGACGAGACGGCCGCCGCGGTGGTCGAGGATGGTCGTGCCATCCACTCGTCGGTGGTGTCGAGCCAGATCGACCTGCACGCGCGCTACGGCGGTGTCGTGCCCGAGATCGCGAGCCGCGCGCACGTCGAGCTGATCGGCGACGTCATCGCCGAGGCGACGATCGAAGCGGGCGTCGAGCTCGCAGACCTCGACGCGATCGCCGCGTGTCATGGGCCAGGCCTGGCCGGCGCGTTGCTCGTCGGCGTGAGCGCGGCGAAGGCCATCGCCCTGGCGACCGGCCTGCCGTACGTGGGCGTGAACCATCTCGAGGCGCACCTGTACGCGGCGTGGCTCGCCGACCCGGACCTCGAGCCTCCGCTCGCGGTGCTCATCGTGTCGGGTGGGCACACGATGGCCGTGATCATGGAGGATCACGGCCGCTACCGCATCGCGGCGGAGACCGTCGACGACGCGGCCGGCGAGGCGTTCGACAAGGTTGCTCGCTTCCTCGGGCTCGGGTACCCCGGTGGGCCGGCCATCGACCGGCTCGCCACCTCAGGCGACCCCACGGCGATCCGGTTCCCTCGCGCGATGCCCGGTGAGCCCGCCTTCTCGTTCGCGGGCTTGAAGACGGCGGTGGTGAACCATGTGCGGCGGAACCCCGACGGCAACGTCGCCGACGTGGCCGCGTCGTTCCAGGAGGCGGTGGTCGACCAGCTCGTCGACAAGTTGGTGGCGGCGGCCGATGCGGCCGGTGCACCGACGCTGGCGCTCGGTGGTGGGGTGGCGGCGAACTCGCGGCTGCGGGCCCGGGTGGCCGAGGTCGCGGCGGCGACCGGGCGTGGGGTGTTCCTGCCCGACCACGAGCTGTGCACCGACAACGGGGCGATGATCGCCGCAGCTGCCTGGTGGCAGCTCCGGGCCAACGGCCCCACCCGGCTCGACCACGGCACCGACCCGAACCTCCGCCTCGTCTGAACGGCAATGCCGCCTCCGTGGCTGAACGGCGATGCCGCCTCCGTGGCAGAACGGCAATGCCGCCTCCGTGGCTGAACGGCAATGCCGCCTCCGGGCTTGCCGATGTCGGCACCTGGCTGATACCGTTAGCACTCCTACAGCACGAGTGCTAACGGCCTGCCAGGCACTGCCGGAGCCGCACCAGATGCTCGTGGGGACCAGATCGCATCATGTCCCATCACTTCATCGTCGCCGCCTGAGCAGGCGGGACAGATCCAGCAGGAGGCACCCCTTCATGAACCTGCAACCGCTCGAGGACCGCATCGTCGTTCGTCCCAGCGAGGCCGAGGAGACGACCGTGAGCGGGCTCGTCATCCCCGACACCGCCAAGGAGAAGCCCCAGCAGGGTGAAGTCCTCGCGGTGGGCCCCGGCCGTCGGTCGGAGCACTCGGGCGACCTGATCCCGATGGATGTCGCCGCGGGCGACATCGTCCTCTACTCGAAGTACGGCGGCACCGAGATCACGCAGGACGGTGAGGACTACCTGATCCTCAACGCCCGCGACGTGCTCGCCGTCCTCTCCTAGGAGCCCCCATGCCCAAGATCC
>JBEVIU010000165.1:0-5122 GCA_040510575.1 Acidimicrobiia bacterium
GCGATCGCGATCTGGGCCAGCCTCACCGGTGCGGCGGGGATCATCGGCCCGGTGGCCAGCGGCTTCCTGATCGGCCACTTCTGGTACGGCTCGGTGTTCCTCGTCAACATCCCGATCGTGATCACCGCCCTCGTCAGCGGGTGGGTCCTGGTGCCCCGCTCGCGCGACCCCGAAGAAGCGCCGCTCGACCCGATCGGCGCCATCCTGTCGATCATCGGCATCGTGGCGCTCGTCTACGGCCTGATCGAGGGTCCCGACAAGGGTTGGACGAGCACGGCCACGCTCACCGCGTTCGGCATCGCCGTCGTTGCACTCGCGCTCTTCGTCGCGTGGGAGCTGCACCACGACGAACCGATGCTCGACATGCACTACTTCCGCAACCCTGCGTTCAGCACCGGCGTGGGCGGGATGATCCTCGTCTTCCTCTCGCTGTACGGCGTCTTCTTCCTGATGACGCAGTACTTCCAGCTCGTGCTCGACTACTCGGCGCTGTCGGCGTCCGTGCGCTTCATCCCACTCGCACTCACGATCCTGTTGCTGTCGCCGCGCACGCCCGCGCTCAGCGACCGCTTCGGCGCGCGCACGGTCGTCGCATTCGGGATGGGGCTCATCGCGACGTCGATGCTCCTGGTGCAGACGCTCGGCGTCGACACCAGCTACTGGCAGGCACTCCTCACGATCCTGCCGCTCGCTGCGGGCATGGCGCTGGCGATGTCGCCGATGACCGCGTCGATCATGTCAGCGGTCCCCGACCGGCGCGCCGGTTCAGGCTCCGCCACCAACGACGCGACGCGTGAGCTCGGCGCCGCACTCGGCGTGGCAATCCTCGGCAGCATCGCGGCGTCGGTGTACCGGAGCTCACTCGCACCCGCGCTGCACTCCCTGCCGAAGAGCCTCGACAGCCGCGCCGACTCGTCGATCTCGGGAGCGGTGCAGTCGGCGGCGAACCTGCCGTCGGCGGCGGCCCAGAAGCTGACCGCGGCCGCGCAACAGGCCTTCGTCGACGGGCTGCACGCGGCGGCGTTGGTCGGCGTCGTGCTCGCCGCGATCGCAGTGATCACCGTGCTGCGCTTCCTGCCCCGTCGCCTCGCGCACACGGGCGCGATGCGCGGTCCCCTCCAGTCGTTCGAGGTGAGCGCCGAGCTGCTCGGCGGGATGATCCCGACCATGCCCGACGAGATGCGCCGTCGCAAGGTCGCCGAGCAGCAGGAGCGCTGCTCGGTCCGCCCCGACGGCGCGAGCGCCGACGACCCGACCTGAGCGGCTAGCCCAGAGCCGACTGGCCGCCGAACTCGGCGCCGCTGCGCAAGCCACCGTGGTTGCTCCGGAACACCAGGGTGTCGACGGCGCGCCCGAGCTCCTCGGGATCCCACTTGCGGTCGCCGCCGGGCACCGAGACGACGGCGTTCGGTGTCCAGGGGTGGAAGTGCGTGACCTTCGTTCCCTGCCCGAAGAAGAACACCTGACCGTTCACGTGGCTGGACAGGTCGGACGCGAGCCACACCGCGAGCGGCGCGACGTTGCCTGGGTTGCGGAGCTCGAAGCCCTCGTACTGGTCGGGCTCGACGATGGCGTCGAGATCGGAGCCCATGGTCACACCGATGAGGCGGGTCGTCCCAGATGGGGCGATCGAGTTCGCGCGCACGCCGTAGCGCGCCATGTCTTGTGCCAACGCGATCGTGAACATCGCGATGCCGCCCTTGGCGGCCGCGTAGTTCGTCTGCCCGGTGTTGCCGAGCAACCCGACCGACGACGTGGTGGTGATGACCGATGCACCGACCTTGCCGCCGATCTCCTTGCTCTTGTCGCGCCAGTAGGCGCACGCGTGACGCGCGGGCGCGAAGTGACCCTTGAGGTGGACCTTGACCACGGCGTCCCAGTCGCCTTCGTCCATGTTGAAGATCATCTTGTCGCGCAGGATGCCCGCATTGAGCACGAGCACGTCGAGCCCACCGAAGGTGTCGACAGCCTGGCGAACCATCGCCTCGGCGTCGGCGAAGTCGGAGACGTCGGCGTAGTTCGCGACCGCCTCACCACCGCGCGATTTGATGACCTCCACCACCTCGTCGGCCGCCCGTTGATCGCCACCACCGCCCGACGGCGCGCCGCCGAGGTCGTTCACCACGACGCGGGCTCCCTGGGCCGCCATGTCGAGCGCGTACCCGCGCCCGACACCGTGTCCCGCGCCCGTCACGATCACCGTCTTGCCATCGAGGAGTGCCATGGCCGCACCCTACGCGTCCCGACGGGATTGCCGCTCCGGACGCAGGTCGGTACCGTGCGGGCATGAGCGCAGTCGAGATGATCGAGTACGACGAGTTCGGGCTGTTCCACGAGAACGCGGAGGAGTACGGACTCCCGTACGACTCACCGCCCGTCGTGCGGCGCGAGGAAGTGGAGGTCGAACCCGGCCGGACGCTGAGCGCACTCGTGTGGGGCGAGGGAGCACCCGAGCTCGTGTTCCTGCACGGGGGGTCGCAGAACGCGCACACCTGGGACACCGTCGCCATGGCGCTGCGCCCCCGGCCGCTCATCGCGATCGACCTGCCCGGACACGGCCACTCCGCGCGCCCCGGCGACGAGCAGATCACTGGTGCGGGCCCGCGTGCGGCCGCGACCGACGTCGCGGAGGTCGTGCGCGCGTTGGCGCCCGACGCGCATGGCGTCGTCGGTATGTCGATGGGTGGGCTCACCGCCATCGCGCTGGCCGACCAGAACCCTGAGCTGGTGCGTCGGATGATCCTCGTCGACGTGTTCCCCGGGTTGAAGGCCGAACATGCTCGCCACATCGGCGAGTTCGTCAGCGGTCCCGCCACGTTCCCGAAGTTCGAGGACATCCTCGCTCGCACGATGCAGTTCAATCCCACGCGCAGCGAGTCGTCGATGCGGCGCGGCATCTTGCACAACGCAGTGCAACTCGACGACGGGAGCTGGGTGTGGAGGCACTCACGCTGGCGCGTCGAGAACCCCGAGGCGGCCGAGCAGTACGAGCAGCTGCGCGCCGCGGCCGCCGAGGCGCAGGCCGCGCCGACCGATGGCGAGAGTCACGACCAACCCGACGGTGGTCTCTTCGACGACCTGCTCGACGCGGCCTCACGCATCCAGGTGCCGACGTTGCTTGCCCGCGGGATGCGGCCCGATTCGGTGCTGCGCGACAACGACGAGGTCGCCTTCCTCGAGACGGTGCCCGGCGGTGTGGTGGAGCGGTTCGAGGAAGCAGGCCACAGCATCCAGGGAGACATGCCCATCGAGCTCGCGGCGACGATCGCGCGCTTCATTCCGTAGAAGGAGCTCCACTCATGAGCGACGAAAACGTCATCGCGTTGCAGAACGTCGACGAAAGCGACTTCTGGGCGAAGTTCGCCCATGTCATGGGGAGCCCCGACGGGCTCCTGACCTATCGCTACTTGAACTGCCGTCAGGATCCGGTGTCGCTCGAAGGCCACATGGACCTGCGTCGCGACATGCGGAACCCCGCGGGCGGTCTCATGGCCGCGCCTCTGTCGATCGGCATGGCGGAGGGACGCGGCGACGACACCGCGGTGCCCGCGCCGGTGATGGGATCCGTGCACATCCTCGACGACGGCCGCGATGTGCGCAGCGTCGTGTCGATGCCGATGCACGGACCGAGCAAGAGCGGTCGCACGCTGAACTTCGGCGGCGGCGGCTTGATCGTCGACGCCGACGACCGCGACCGCGTCATCGCGTTCACACAGGGGATGGGCGTCAAGATCGCCGACGCGCCGCCCGGCTACGAGTACGTCCCGCCCGCGCCGTCGGGCATCACCGACGGTCCCGAGCTTCCGCCACTGCACGAGGCATTCGGCGCGCAACGCAACGACCGAGGGCTCTGGGAGCTCCCCGAGCTCGACCTGCAGCACGCGTCGACCTCGGGCACCCTGCACCACGGCGCCACGCAGGTGGTGCTGGAGCACGTCGCGTTCGAGCTCGCAGCCGGCCACGCCGACACCGACGCGCTGCAGATCGAGGACTGGACGGTGATGTACACGACCGCCGGGCGGGTCGGGCCGTTCGAGGCGAGCGGCACGGTCGTCGGACCGAACGCGCGGCCCCAGCGCTACGCCGCGCAGGTGCAACTCATCGACCGCGGCATGGGCGACCGGCTCGTCGCCATCGGCACCGCCATCTTCCGGTCCGCGGGGTAAGCGACCCCGCGCGAGACCACGACTTCGTCGGCGACGGGCACCGATCGCCACATCGGCCACGCCTTCCGTGGCCTGCCGATGACCTGGCGACGCGGCGCGCGAGGCTGCCGGCATCGTCATCCGCGACTACCTCGACGAGGACGGCAACCCGGTGTGAGGGTCGCCGTGTCGGCGGGACACGGTGACGATGCCCGCGAGACCGAGGGCGATCAGGAGGCTGGCGAGCGCCCACCCGACGTGGACGTCCAACCACGTCCATCCGCCGATCACGTACGCGAGGCCGAGCACGGTGAACAGCGCGCCCATGACGAGCGCGATGAGGTCGAGTTCATGACGATCCATTGCGCTCCTCCGTTCTGATCTCGACGTCACCGGCGCCGACCTCCGCGGTCAACCGCAGCGTGCCTCCGCCCGGGGTGCCGGGATGCACTCGTCGGACGTCGACGGGGCAACAGTCTCGAGTCCTCCGGTCGAACGCGATGACCGTCCCGGCGCCGGCATGGCCGTCGACGACGACGCGCACGTCGTCGGGCAGTACGACATCGAGCTTGCCGATCCCGAGCGCGGCTTTCATCGTGCGTCGATGGCCGGAGAAGTCGACGTTGCGCAGATCGACGGTCAGCCGGCCGATCGCCATCTCGTAGGAGCGGTCGACGGCGCCGAGTGCACGGGGACGATACGTGGAGTCACCGATCCCGCCGCGCAGCGGCACGTCGATCACACCGAAGGCGCCGACGACGAGGGCGAGCAGTACGCCGAGCGCGATGAGCCCGCGCGCGCGGCCGTACCACGCGCTGGTGATCAGGGCCACGCCGACCAGCGCCAGCGCGATCGCGACCGTCACGCCGATGTCGAGGGTGATCACGTCGGCAAGATCGAGGAGCCACACGACCCCGACGAGCACGAGCAGTGCACTCACCGTGATGGCACCGAGATGCGACTTCGGCTTGGGCGGT
>JBEVIU010000166.1:0-18508 GCA_040510575.1 Acidimicrobiia bacterium
CGGCTGAACGCGGCGGCCACCATGATCGCCGCGAACACCACGAGCTTGGCCAGCAGCAAACGTCCGAAGTCGGTGTCACGCAACGCATCGATGCTGCCGACCTGACGCCACGCCTGGAATCCGCCGGTGAGCACGAGCACGGCGACGGCACCCAGCGCGACGGCGGAGAACCGGTTGATGGCCCGACGCAGGCCGGCCGGCAGCGGCCGTACCAACACGATGGCCACGAGCATCACGAGGCCTCCGAGCCAACACGCCATCGCGAGCACGTGGAGCGTGTCCGACACGAGCGCGAGACCGACGTACTCGCCCGTCGACGCGTGGCCACCGAGGCCCGGCGTCGCCGCGAGCCCGACACCGACCACCACCGCGGGGAGCGACCACCACCGCGGAAGCTTCCGATCGGAACGCAGCAGCATCCTCACGAGCGGGATCGCGACGACGAGCAGCGCCAGACGGAGGAGCGCGACCTTTCCGTACCGCGTGTCGAGCACGTCGCCCCACACCGAGAGATCGACCACCTTCGACAGCGGCAGCGCAGCCGCGTACACACCCTCGAGGCCGACGCCCACGATCGTCGCGACCGCCAACACGCCCCAGCCCGTCCACACGACTCGGGCGGCGCGGCGCATGCCCCGGCCCTCGCGGAAGGCCACGACGAGGAACGCCACTCCTCCGACCAGCAGTGCCAGCGCGGCGTAGACCGCGGCACGACCGATTGCATACACCACGCCGACGACCGCGCTCCCGCCCTGCTTGGCCAAGAGACGCGCCGCAAGGCCATCGGCGTTGGTGACCGTGGCCTCGGGGCCCACCTGGAAGGTGAAGGCACCTTCGATCGGGTGCGCGTCGGCCGAGGTGACCCGCCACGTGACCGCGTAGGTGCCGTCATCGAGGTCGGGCAACGACGTGCGCACCTCCGCGCCGCGGCCGCCGGGATGGGTCGGCGCTCCCGCGTCGACGCGCGCGCCGTCACCATCGAAGACACGAACGCCGCCCAGCGCGATCTCGACCGGTTCGTTGAACCGCAGGTTGATCGCGGACGGCGACTCGTCGTACACACCGCCCGGCTGCGGGTCGACCGACACCAGCGAGGCGTGAGCACTGGCGGGGACCGCCGTGACACCCAGCACCACGACCACGAAGGCCGCAACCGCGACTGCGCGACCGATCGCGGCGCGTCTCACGCGAGCTGCACCCGGCCGCGGCGAGGTTCGCCGGACCGCGCGACCGCGCTGCGGCTGAGGAGCCACAAGACCACGAGGCCGGCGATGTCGGTCGCGTGGTGCGATTCGGCGCCCGCACCGGTTGCCCCGGACAGGACGTCGAGGAGCGACGACCCGACCAGGCACAGCACGAGCGCGGTCACGATGGGCAGGATGCCCGCGATGCGCTGGGGCTTCCACGCGGCAACGAGGAAACCGACGCCGAGTGCGACGTCGAACGAACCGAGGTGCCGCGCGATGTGCACCGGCAGGTTGGCGTCGTCACCCAGGATCAGCGCCGGGAGCGCCACCGCGATCTGCAGCACCGCGATCGCCGCCAGCACGATCCTCAGCGCGCGCTCCTGTCCCGCGGCCTCGCCCGCAGCCGGCGCCGCGTCCCGTTCGGCCGCGATGGCGGAGAGAATGCGAGGCGTGAGATCGGGCACTTGGGGTGCCGGGGCGAGCCGCACCGTGCGATGCAGCTGCTCGGCGCGCGTGGCGAAGGCACGGCAGTCCGGGCAGGTGGCCAGGTGCGCGTCGAGCGCGGTGGGGGCGACGCCCGCCGGGCTGGGCCCGGGGTCGACGATGGCCTCACCGTCGAGGCGGGCCGAGATCGCAGTGCGGAAGCGTGAGCAGCTCATGGCCAAAGAGTCGTTTGGGACGCCCGATCGGTTCCCTCAGTATCGTCGCCCGCGGGTATGGACGAGCTGACGCGCCTCTTCCTTTCGGCACGCGACGGCGACCGGATGGCGCTCACCGAGGCGATCCGCGCCAGCGAGGCCGACGTGTGGCGCTTCGTCGCCCACCTGGTCGGCACGAACGAGGCCGATGACGTGACCCAGGACACGTACGTCCGCGCGTGGCGGGCCCTCGCCGAGTACCGCGCCGACTCGAGCGCCCGCACCTGGTTGCTCTCGATCGCGCGCCGCGCGGCTGCCGACGCGATCCGAAGCAACCAGCGCCGTCGGCGCCTGGCCGATCGGGCACGAGTCGAGGCCGCGGTCGCGCCGATCGCCGAAGATCCGCACGCACGATCAGCGCTCGACGACCTCCTCAGCTCCCTCGAGCACGACCAGCGCGCCGCCTTCGTGCTCACGCAGGTGCTCGGGTACTCGTACGCAGACGCGGCAGAGGTGTGCGGCGTGCGCATCGGCACCATCCGTTCGCGTGTCGCGCGCGCTCGCGTCGAGCTGGTCGGCCGCGTGCGCGCCGCGGACACCGACGCCGGCGCGGGATGAGGCGCCACGCGGCGCGCCTGGCGCTCGCCGTTGCGCTCGCGTGCTCCGTCACCGCGGTGTTCGCAGCTCCTGCCAGCGCGCACGGCATCGGCGGCACGGCTCCGACCAACTACGAGACCACGCTCACACGCGTCGAGCCTCCGGTGCCGGGAGTCTCGATCGACGTCGTCGATCTCGGCAACAACCTGCGCCTGACGAACACCACCGACCGAGACGTGATCGTGCTCGGCTACGACGGCGAGCCGTACCTCCGCATCGGCCCGCGCGGTGTCTTCGAGAACCGCAAGAGTCCCGCCACGTACCTCAATCGCGCACGCGTACCCACCACGGCGGCACCCGCGTCCGCTGACTCGGACGCGGCCCCCGTCTGGCGCCAGGTGTCAGGCGGCAACGTCGCGATCTGGCACGACCATCGCGCGCACTGGATGGGTGCCGATGCACCCCCGGCGGTGCAGCGGAACCCGGATCGCCGTCATCTGATCGACCGGTGGACGGTGCCCCTGCGCGTGGGCTCGCAGACCGTCGCCGCGCACGGCGTGCTCGAGTGGGTTCCGCCTCCGTCTCCCTGGCCCGCAGTGGCGATCGCACTGGGAATCGCCGCGCTCGTGGTGGGCATGAGCCGGACCCGCTGGTGGCGGACCGTGCTCGTCGTCACGCTCGCCGCCATGGTGCTCTCCGCGACGGTGCACACCGTCGGCCACTGGGGGGCGACCTCGGCCGGGTTCGGCACCCGCCTCACCGAGAGCCTCTACGGGATCGTCGGTATCGCCCTCGGCCTCGCCGCGCTGACCTGGGCGTGGCGGCGGGGCGTGGAGGCGGCGGTGCCCCTCGTCCTCGTGGCCGCGATCTTCCTGTTGATCGCCGCGGGCCTGGGTGACGTGTCGACCATCGGGCACTCGCAGGTGCCGTCATCGCTCCCCGCCTGGGTCGCTCGCCTCGCGGTCACGCTCACGATCGGCGCCGGCGTCGGGCTCACGGTGGCCGCCGGGCTCCGGCTGCGCGTGCTCGCGCCCCCACGAGCCGAGGGATCGTCCGCCGTCACCAGTTGAGCTCGGCGCATCCTTCGTGATCGTCGGGCTCCACCTGGATCGTGGCGTGCGCGATCTCGTGCGTCACGAGCAGCGCGCGTGCCTGGTCGAGCACCGCGTGCGGATCGGCCGTGGGCGCGACCATCACGTGCGCGCTGGCGACATCCATCTCCGACGTGAGCGTCCACACGTGGAGATCGTGCACGTCGACCACTCCGGGTAGCGCGCCGAGGTCGGCCTTGATCGCATCGAGGTCGACGTGCGCGGGCGCGACCTGCAGGAGCACCCGCAACGCTGACGCGGCGAGGTTCCACGCGCGCGGCACGATCCAGATGCTGATGCCGATGGCGACGATCGGGTCGATGTCCTCCCAACCGGAGACGGCCACCACGACCGCGGCGACGATCACCCCGATCGACCCCGCAGCATCGGCCAGCGCCTCCACGTACGCGCTGCGCACCGCGAGGCTCCCGCGCGCACCCTCGCGGAGGAGGGCGAACACGACACCGTTCACGATCAGGCCACCGATGGCGACGACGAGCATCGGCCCGGCCTCGACGTCGGCTGTTCCGTTCACGAGGCGTATGACGCCTTCGACGAGCACGTAGCCCGCCACGACGAACAGCAGGAGCGCGTTGGCGAGCGACGCGAGGATCTCGAGGCGAAAGAGGCCGTACGTCCGGGCGCCGTCGGTGGTGGCGCGGTTGGCCACGATGATCGCGCCCAGCGCGAGCCCGATCGCGGCGCCGTCGGTGAGCATGTGCGCGGCGTCGGAGAGCAGCGCGAGTGATCCGGCGACGAACGCGGTCACGGCCTCGACCACGACGAACACGATCGTGATGGCGAACGCGACCCAGAGCCGGCCCACGCTGCGGGCCGCGCTGCGACTCCCGATGTGGTCGTGCCCACCGGCGTGCCGGTGCCCGTGGTCGTCGTGGGGCGTGGGCGCTGCGGTCATCGCCCCCGATTCTCGCCGCGGCAGTGGGATCAGACCGACCGACATGCCAGAATGAGAATCATGCTCAACTTGGAGCCGGAGCCCGGCGCGGCGCTCGTCGCAGACTCCAGGCCGGCCGCACCGGTCCTGGCGGCCGAACACGTGTCGTTCCGGTATGGAAACGACGAGGTGTTGCACGACGTGAGCCTCGCCGTCGGCGCCGGCGAGTTCGCCGCGCTGGCCGGGCCCAACGGGTCTGGGAAGTCGACCCTGCTGCGCATCCTGCTCGGGCTCCTTCCCCCGTCCTCGGGCACCGTGCAGGCGTTCGGGTCCGAACCCCGGTCGCTGCGCGACCGCTGGCGCGTCGGGTACGTGCCACAACGCCTCCGGATCGCACCGGATCTGCCCGCGACGGTGCACGAGGTGGTCACGTCCGGACGTCTCCCGAAGCAGGGGTGGTGGCGGCGGGCGCGGCGCAGCGATCGCGAGGCGGTCGACCACGCGCTCGAGTCGGTCGCGCTCACCGACCTGCGTTCGCGCCGCATGGCGGAGCTCTCGGGTGGTCAGCAGCAGCGCGTGCTCATCGCCAAAGCGCTCGCGGCGGAACCGGAGCTCCTGGTGCTCGACGAGCCGGTGGCCGGTGTCGACGTCGACGCGCAGGGCCTGTTCCGCGACTCGTTGGTTCACCTGGTCCGTGAGCACGGCGCGGCGGTGCTGCTCGTGTCGCACGAGCTCGGCGCGGTGGCCGACGACCTCGATCACGTGATCGTGCTCAAGCGATCGGTGGTCTTCGACGGCACACCGGCGGAGTTGGCCGCGACCGGTGTGAGCCTCGGCGTCCACCGCGACGACCTTCCCCTGTGGCTCGAGGAGCTGCGGCCCGAGGAATGGCCCTGATGCTCGGGATGCCGTGGGCCCTCCCGTGGCCGTTCGATCGTGAATACATGCAGCTCGCACTGCTGGCGGGCGTCGTCGTCGGTGCAACTGCGCCGCTCATCGGCACCTTCATCGTGCAGCGCGGCATGTCGCTGCTCGGCGACGGCCTGGGCCACGTCGCGGTCGCCGGTGTCGGCGCGAGCCTGCTGCTCGGCACATCACCGACCTGGACCGCGCTCGCGGTCGCGGTCGTGGCCGCGCTGTTGATCGAGTGGCTGCGCACGCGAGAGGCCGCGTCCGGAGACCTCGCGCTCGCGCTGGTCTTCTACGGCGGGATCGCGGCCGGTGTCGTGCTCGCCAGTCGCTCCGCGACGAACACGAACCTCGAGCCGTACCTCTTCGGTTCCATCCTCACCGCCACCCCGGGCGACGTGTGGACCGTGGTCGGCCTCGGCGCGGTGATCGTGATCGCGATCGCGATCGCCGGTCCGGCGCTGCTCGCCGTCGTGCTCGACGAGGACGCCGCACGGGTCGCCGGGATCCCGGCGCGCGCGCTCAACGCGCTCCTCGCGGTGCTCACCGCCGTCACGGTCGTGGCCGCGATGCGCATCGTCGGTGTGTTGTTGGTTGCCGCGCTCATGGTGCTGCCCGTTGCGACGAGCCGGTTGCTGGCGCGCTCGTTCCGAACGACGCTCCTCGGCGCCATGGCCGTCGGCGTGATCTCCGCTGTGCTGGGCCTCGCGGCCGCGCGGCAGTGGGCCCTCGCCGCGGGGGGAACCATCGTGCTCGTGAGCGCGCTGTCGTTCGCGGTCGCGTCGTTGATCGTGAGCGTGCGCCGACGGGGCGGCGTCGCCACACCGCCGGCCGACACGGGCGCGTTGCTCTCCGGCCCTCACTGACCCGCCGCGCGACGACGCCGGTAGCCTTCCCGACGTGACGTCGATCTTCACTCGGATCATCGACGGCGAGCTCCCGGGTGTGTTCGTGTGGCGCGACCCCGAGTGCGTCGCCTTTCTCTCGATCAACCCGATGCATCCCGGCCACACGTTGGTGGTGCCACGCGCCGAGGTCGACCACTGGATCGACCTCGAGCCCGACCTCGCGACCCATCTGTTCGGCGTCGCGCAGTTGATCGGCCGCGCGCAGGACGCTGCACTCGGCGCCCGGCGCATCGGTGTCGTCATCGCCGGCGATGAGGTGCCGCACGTCCACCTTCACGTGGTCCCCTTCGACTCGGTGGTGGAGCTGTCGTTCGCCAACGCGGACCCGAGCCCACCGCCGGGCTCGCTCGACGCCGCGGCGGCGGCCATCCGGGCCGCTCTTCGTAACCTCGGCGCCGATCACGTGTCTGACTGACCATGCGCGACACCGCCGGCGACACGTCGCGCGATTGGATCGACCGTGACGCGGCCGTCGTGTGGCACGGCTTCACGCAGATGGCCACGTACGGCGACCACGCGCCGATCGTCGTCGACCATGCCGACGGGCACGAGCTCGTTGCCGTCGACGGCCGCCGTTACCTCGACGCGATCTCGTCGCTGTGGGTGAACACGCTGGGTCACCGCGTCCCCGAGCTCGACGAGGCACTCCGAGCGCAGATCGACCGCGGCGCGCACTCGACCATGTTGGGCAACGGCAATCGAGTGGTTGTCGAGCTGTCGGAGGCGCTCGCGGCGGTGGTCCCTGTCGACGGTCCGCACTTCCTCTACGCCTCCGACGGCGCATCGGCGGTGGAGCAGGCGCTCAAGATCGCGTTCCAGTACTGGGTGAACCGCGGCGTCGAAGGACGCACCTCCTTCCTCGCCTTCGGTGGTGCGTATCACGGCGACACGATCGGTGCGCTCTCACTCGGCGACGGCAGCTTCGGCACCGCGATCTTCGACCCGCTGAGATTTCCAGTGCTGCGCGCGCCGGCGTTCAGCGAGCCGTCGTGCTTCGACGTCGCGACGGAGATGGTGCGTCGCCACGCGACCGAGCTTGCCGCGGTGGTCGTCGAGCCGCTGGTCCAAGGTGCGGCGGGCATGCAGCTCGCCGACGCCGACGGACTGCGCGCGCTCGGCGATGCCTGTCGCGCCCACGACGTGTTGCTCGTGTGCGACGAGGTGGCCACCGGCTTCGGCCGCACCGGCACCCTGTTCGCGTCGGAGCAGTGCGGGCTCCGCCCCGATCTCCTCGTGCTCGGCAAGGGCCTCACCGCGGGATACCTCCCGATGTCGGCCACGGTCGCGAGCGACGAGATCTACTCGAGCTTCCTCGGACCCGACCCGGGGGCGCGTGCGCTCTCCCACGGCCACTCGTACTCGGGGAACGCCCTCGCCGCGGCCGTCGCGCTCCGTCACCTCGAGCTGCTCACCGCGTGGTCGGTGCTCGACAACGTGAACGCCCGATCGGCCGAGCTGCGCGGGCTGCTCGACGACCGCATCGCACCACACCCAGCGGTGCGCGACGTCCGCCTCTGCGGGCTCATGGGCGGGGTCGAGCTGCACGAGCACGTCGGAGCGCTCGCGGGTCGACGGGTCAGCGCGGCGGCAGTCGAGCGCGGCGTGTTGCTCCGGCCGCTCGGTGATGTCGTGGTGCTCATGCCGCCGCTCACGATCACGTCGACCGAGCTGCACCGGATCGTGCACGCGCTCGCCGGCGCGCTCGACGAGGTCGCACCATGAACGAGGCGACGCGCGAACCGGCGAATTGGCGCGAGTGGAGCGAGCGTGAGGCCGGCGAGATCCGCCGCCGCGGTCAGTGGCGCGCTCCGGTGGATCTCGATGCCGACGGGCCCGAAGGCAAGCTGACCGACGGACGCGCGGTGGTGTCGTTCGCATCGAACGACTACCTCGGGCTGACCCAGCACCCGACAGTGATCGCGGCTGCCCACGCGGCCCTCGACCGCTGGGGAACGGGCGCCGGCGCCGCTCGCCTCATCGTGGGCTCGCGGCCGGTGCACTCCGAGCTCGAGATGGCGCTCGCCGACTGGAAGCACAGCGAACGAGCCGTCCTGTTCAGTACTGGCTTCGGGGCCAACCTCGGCGTGCTGACCACCTTCGCCGGCCCCGACGTGCTCGTGTGCTCCGACGAGCTGAACCATGCCTCGATCATCGACGGGCGCAGGCTGGCGGGCGCGCAACTCGCCGTGTACCGCCACTGCGATGCCGCACACGTCGACGAGCTGCTCGGCGCAGCCACTGCCGCACGTGCGGTGGTCGTGTCGGAGTCGGTGTTCTCGATGGACGGCGATGTCGCGCCGATCGACGACCTGATCGATGTGTGCGCTCGCCGCGGTGCGCTCCTCGTGCTGGACGAGGCGCATTCGGTGCTCGGTGCCGATCCGGGCTCGATCCCCGGTGACGTGCTGCGCGTCGGCACGCTGTCGAAGACGCTCGGCTCACTCGGGGGATTCGTCGCGGGGCCCACCCGCTTCACCGACCTGCTCGTGAACCAGGCGCGGTCGTACATCTTCACCACTGCATCGACGCCGGCCGACGCGGCGGCCGCGGCGGCCGCGCTCGCCGTGGTGCGATCGGCCGAGGGCGATGCACTGCGCGCCCGCCTGCGCGGCCACGTCGAGCGACTGCGGCCCGGTCATCCGTCGCCCATCGTTCCGTACCTCTGCGGCGACGAGCGGGCCGCGCTCGAGGCCGCGTCCGCCTTGCTCGACGAAGGGCTCCTCGTGACCGCGATCCGGCCGCCGACGGTCCCGCCGGGCACGTCCCGGCTCCGCGTGACCGTCAGCGCCGCGCACACCGACGAGCAGGTGGACCGTCTCGCGCGCGCCCTCGCGACGCGATTCCCGTGAGCGACGGCCCGGCACGCCCAGCCCAGCTCGGGTTCGTCGCGGGCACCGGCACCGGGGTGGGCAAGACGTGGTGGACGGCTGCGCTCGCGCGGGCGCTGCGAGCGGCCGGATCGACGGTTGCAGTGCGCAAGCCGGTGCAGTCGTGTGATCCTGATGAATCGACCGACGCAGAGGCGCTTGCGGCCGCGTCGGGCGAGGCCGTCGACGCTGTCACCCCTGCGCACCGCACGTATCGCGTCGCGTGGGCGCCCCCGATGGCGGCCGACCACCTCGGACTCCCCCCGTTCAGCGTGGGTGACCTCGTTCGCGAATTGGCGTGGCCGCCGATCGTCGACGTCGGGCTCGTCGAAGGCGTCGGCGGACCTCGCTCGCCTCTGGCGTCCGACGGAGACAACGTCACGTTGGTCGACGCGCTGCGGCCCGATGTCGTCGTGCTCGTTGCCGACGCCGGTCTCGGCTCCGTGAACGCGGTGCGGCTCGCGACCGCACCGCTCGCCGCGCACCCGCTCGTGGTCGCGCTGAATCGCTATGCCGACGAGGAGCTCCACCAGCGCAACCGCGCGACGCTCGAGTCCGACGGCCTCACCGTGGTCACTGCGCCCATCGAGCTCGTTGCGACGCTCAGGGGGTTCGCCCCGTGAACGCCGCGAGCTTGTCCTGCAGGGGTGCGTCGGCGGCGACCGACACCTCGGCGCCGAACACGCCCGAGGCGCGCCAGTCGGTGCTGATCATCTGCTGCGCGATCCCGATCGCCGTGTCGAGCACGTCGGCGTCGAGCTCCATGCCCTGATCGCTGCCCCGCGCCAGGTCCCACGCGTGCGTGGTCACGTCGAAGATCGCGATGTCGAGCGCAGCGCCGGCGGGCATCTCGCCGAAGGGCAGCACGACCATCTTGTCGAGCACTCCAGGCGGCGAATACGCGTCGAGCGCCTGATCCGACGCCGCCCTGAACGCCGCCTTGTAGTCGGCACCGAGGTTGTCGCCCGTCATGATCTCGCCGAGCTGCGCGTCGGGCACCGAGCCTTCCGATGCCGCGAGCGCGAACATCTTCGCCCCGCCCGTGATGTGGTTGAGCACGTCCCGGACGGTCCAGTCGTCGCACGGTGTCGCGTTGTCGAGCTGCGCGGGCTCGATCCCGTCGACGATCCGCTGCGTCTCCTGCAACACCTTGGTCATCACTGCGAGCTGATCCACGTCGGTCTCCCCCTCTGAAACTGGCCCCTCGACCACTAGCGCTCTGACCCTGGCGCGTGCTCCCGGGCCGCGGATCGTTCGCTCCCGTCGACGGCCCGGATCACTTCGTCGGCCGAGGTCGCGCCGGGCGCCACTCCTCGGCGTGCGGCACCGTTGGCGAGGCGCTGCAGCGCAGCATTGACGGGGGTCGGTACGCCGTGCAGCCGTCCGAGGAGCACGATCTCGCCATTGAGGTAGTCGGCCTCGATCGCGCCCGTTCCGCGCGCCAGGCTCTGCCACGACGACGAGCCCGGTCGTGTGCCGGCCGACGGCCCGCGCCACGGGAACAGGTCACCGCGCCGTTCGACGTCTTCGTCGCGTGAAGCCACGTCGATCCCCGCCGCCGCGAGCACTGCGTCGCCTTCTGCGCGCGCCCGCGCGTGCAGTCCATCGATTCGCTGCTCGGAGCCGATGAGCGCATCGATCGCGTTGCCGAGGTTGTTGAGGAGCTTCCGATACTTCCAGCGCATCACATCGGCGCGGGGCTCGGACACGAACGTGGCGGACGAGAAGATGCTCGCGATCTCGGACGCGGTGTCGTCGACTCCCGACGGCGCGCGTCCGATGTCGAGGATCCCGGTGACGGGCGCCGCGTTCGCTTCGACCACGCCGGCTTCGAGGTGCAGGGCGGGCAGCACCACGCACACCGCGTACACGTTCGCGAAGTGGCGCAGTGCCTCGCGCTCGTTCGCCACCCCGTTCTGCAGACACACGATCGGCGTGTCGACGGCGGCCACGTCGCGCAGCGCCTGCAACACCCCGACGGTGTCCTGACTCTTCACGCACACGAGGACGACGTCGCCGTTGCGCAGTGGCACGTCGGCCGGCGACGCGTACACCGGGAGCGCGAGCGTCACATCCTCGCCCGGCGCCACGAGCCGAAGACCGCCGTCGCGGACGGCATCATGGTGCGCACCGCGCGCCACGAGCAGCACGTCGTTGCCATGTTGGTGGAGCCTGGCTCCCACGACACCGCCGATCGCACCCGCACCCACCACGACGAAGCGCATCCGGTCACCTTTGCACACCCGGCTCAGGATGCTCACAGTGCCGGCGGGGCACACTCTCAGCACCCCCTGGAGACGCAGCGGAGTCGACCAGACAACGAGGAGCACGAGGTCGGGACCCATGAAGAGCTGGTTGCGAGACAGTGCGGACGTGTTGAGCCGGCGAGAGGCGCTGAGCATGTTCGGCGTCGCCGGCGTGGCGCTGGTCGCGGCCGCGTGCTCCGACGGGGGGTCCAACGACAACGCGGAGGGCACCGCAACGGCGAACTCCGCGAAGACGAAGGCCGCCTCGACAACCACCACGAGCCCCGCGAACGCGACCACGACCGGCGCGGCCACCACCGTCGACTGCGTGCTCACGCCCGAGATGACCGAAGGCCCCTACTACCTCGACGATCAGGTGATCCGTCGCGACGTCACCGAGGGCAAGACCGGCATCCCACTGCAGCTCGACCTCACGGTCGCCGACGCGTCGTCCTGTACGCCCATCCCGGGATTGATGGTCGAGATCTGGCACGCCGACGCCGAGGGCGCGTACTCAGGCTTTGGGGCCGGCGGCTCGACCACCACCTTCCTCCGCGGTGGCCAGAACGCCGACACCAACGGGAAGGTCCAGTTCAACACCATCTACCCCGGCTGGTACCAGGGTCGCACCGTGCACATCCACGTGAAGGTGCACGACGGCAACACCGTGCACACCACCCAGCTCTTCTTCGACCAGACCCTCACCAACGAGGTGTTCACCCGCTCCCCCTATCAGGGACACTCCGGGGGGACCACCAACTCCCAGGACAACATCTTCAGCGGTGGCGGGACCTCGACCACGTTGAAGACGAGCGAGTCGGGCAACGGCTACCTCGGCACGTTGGTCATGGGCGTGCAGCGCTGACGCGCCGCACTCACACCGGGCTGAACCGAGCGGTGGTCAGGCTGCGGAACGCGGCCGATCCTCGTAGGCCTGGCCGTCGCGGGCGACGAACGGCAGGCCGGCGTCACGCTCGAGGAACTCGGCCATCCAGTGCACGGCGACGCGCCGGGTCACGAACTGCGGTCGCGGGTCCGAGCCGTGGCGCCACTCCCACACGCTGTGGCCCTGGTCGGTCTCGTACTGGGCGAGGCGAAAGCCGGCGTCTGCGGCGCGGGCGATCACGGCCTGGTCTTCGAGCTCGAGCATCAACGGGTTCATCGTGGTCGACATGGCGATCCGTTACCCGCGGTCCAGCAGGGCGAAACCAGCCCGGCTCAAGGACTCGGGGGGTGGATGCCGATGCACTGGTCGGGCGGATCGACGGGCAATTCCGGGAGGGTCACGATGACGATGCTCTACGCGGTGAAGGACCACGACGACGAGCTGCTGGCGCTGCTCGACCCGGTCACCCGACTGCCGGGGCGTGGCCTGTTCCTCGACCGGTGCGCGATCGCGCTCACTCGAGCCCGGCGATCCCGCACGTCGCTCGGCATCATCTCCATCACGTCGACTGCGCTCGACGACTGCGACGACGCGACGCGTGATGTGGTTCGACGCCGCATCGCCGTCGCCGCGCTGTCGGTGGTGCGCGCTGACGACACGGTTGCCCGCTTCGACGACCGCTTCGCCATCGTGTGCAACGAGCTGCGAAACCGCAAGGACCTCGCCACCATCACGACACGCTTGGTGAACGTGCTCCAGCACCAGGCAGGCAGCGTGAACTCGACGCTCGTCGATCCCATGACGAGCGCCGCCCAGCTGCTCGAGCTCGTCGACCACGCCTGAAGCGCAATTCGCACGCGAGGCTCAGGGCTCGAACCCGACCTCGTTGATCTGTTCCGCAATCAGCTCCTGCACCTCGAACACGCGCGCCCACAGTTCGCGGCGGCGATCGCCGTCGTCCGGGCCGAGCCCGCCGATCGTCTCCACGAGACCGTGCTGCTCGCGTATCAGCGCTGCGATGCGCTCGCCATGCTCGTCGCCAGGGATCACTCCGGAACGGTACCCCGAACGAGATCGACACCCCCTTCGTCGGTCGAACGTCACACCGGGCGCGCCGCGATGGCCACGGCGACCGACGTTGCGTTACCGTGCTTGCAGGGTGAAGTGGGCGCTCCCCGAGTGGGCAGGTCGTAGGCGGGCACCGATTCACTCTCGAGGGGACCACCGCCGTGGGCGAGCCGCGCCGATGCCTTCATTGCGGACAACCGGCGGACTACCCGGTGACCGACGAGTCGGGCGCGATGCACGGCTGGATCTGCTCCGACTGTGATCATCGGCTGCGTCGCCGGCGTCACCGTCCCTGGCGACGCGTCCGGCGATTCCTCCGCCACACCTTCGGCGGCTAGACGATCGGGCGATACGCGAACCGGCGCTTGGTGGGCCGCCAGGGACTCGAACCCTGGACCAGCGGATTAAAAGTCCGATGCTCTGCCAACTGAGCTAGCGGCCCGCCGATCATTCTCGCAGGTGAACGCGCGCTGCGTTCGCTCCGGTTCGAGCGAGGCGACGGTGGCTCTAGAGTCCTGCCGATGGCGCCACCCGACGATCGCCGAACGAGCGGCGCGCGCCTCGACGCCCCGGAGACCGCGCCGGCCGTCGGCGAACGCACGGTCGCGCTCGCCACCGCGCGCGGCTTCACGGTCGAGCAGATCCTGAGCGGCACGCTGGCCGAGGGAGTCGACTACGTCCAGGCGCACGACGAGTGGGTCGTCGTGCTCGCAGGGTCAGCGGTGCTCGAGGTCGACGCCGAACTGCGCGAGCTGCGCACCGGCGATTGGCTACTGCTCCCCGCCGGCACTCCCCACCGGCTCGTGACCACGGAGCCCAAGACGAGTTGGCTCGCCGTACGGAGCACGACATGACCAGCGCGAGCGTCACGTGCGACCGAGAGTGGACGGCGTTCAAGCTCCCCGCGGCGGCGCGCCCGGCGCGCCGACCACCGGTGTGACCCGTCGGCGCGGACGACGCGGCACGAAGCCGCTGGTGCGCTCGACGTAGTCGGTGTAGCCGGGCCGCCGGCCGGCCATGTCCTTCTCGAGCAACGGCTTCCCCGTCTTCGCCATCAGCGTCCACGTCATCAGCACAGGCGACAACACCGTGAGCACGCCCTGCCACTGCGCGCACGCGACGAGGAACACACCCCACCACACGCATGCATCACCGAAGTAGTTGGGATGGCGCGTGTAGCGCCAGAGCCCCCGGTCCATCACCTGCGAGCGGTTGGCGGGATCGGCGCGGAACCGCGCGAGTTGGAGATCGCCGACACTCTCGAACCCGAGCCCCACCAGCCAGACGGCCACCCCGACCACGAGGAGGACGGCGGCGGGATCCTGTTGGTACATCGCAACCTGGACGGGCAGCGAGATGAACCACATGGCCGCCGCCTGCGGCACGAAGATGTGCGCGACCGCGTACCGGGCCTCGCTCCCCTGTGCTCGCTCGAGCATCTCGGTGTAGCGCGGGTCCTCGCCCTTCCCGCGGCTGCGCCACCCGAGGTAGATCGTGAGCCGCGCGCCCCAGACGGCGACGATCCCGAGCATCACGAACCGCACGGTGTCGTCGCCCTGACCGCTCGACCACGCGAAGGACACCACCGCGACCACGACGAACCCGAGACCCCACGCGGTGTCGATCACGTTGTAGCGACCGACAGCCCGTCCGATGGCGAACGCCACGACCATGGTCAGCACCACGGCGGCGAGCGTGACGACCAGGCCCGTGAGGAACTCGCTCGTCGCGAACGTCGCCGCCGCGGCCGGTGTCACGTCGCTTCCAACACGAGTTGCACGTCGTCGAGGTAGCCGGTCGCGAACCCGGCCTCGCAGTAGGCGAGGTAGAAGTCCCACATCCTGCGGAAGGTCGCGTCGAATCCGATCGCGTCGACGAACTCAGCGTTGGCGTCGAAGCGCGACCGCCATTCCCGCAACGTGGTCGCGTAGTGCGGCCCGAAGTGGAAGCGATCCGTCACCCGCAGGCGCGTGCTCGTGGCCAGCGTCGACTCCAGCGCCCGCACCGACGGGATCGCGCCACCCGGGAAGATGTACTTGTGGATCCAGGTGTACTGCGAGCGCGTGGCGAGCATGCGGGCGTGCTCGAACACGATCGACTGGAGCCCGATCCGGCCTCCCGGCGCCAGGCGTTGCTCGAGCGCTTCGAAGTAGACGGGCCAGTACTGCTCGCCCACCGCCTCGATCATCTCCACGCTCACGATCGCGTCGTAGGTGCCCTCGACGTCGCGGTAGTCGCGCAGTTGCACGTCGACACGATCGGCGACACCCTCGCGACCCGCGCGCCGCCGCGCCACGTCACGCTGGTCGTCCGACAGGGTCACGGTCGTGACCCGTGCGCCGCGTTGCGCAGCGCGCACCGCGAGCGCACCCCATCCGGTGCCGACCTCGAGGAGCCGAGTCCCCGGCCCGACTCGCACGGCATCGAGCATCCGGTCGATCTTGCGGGCCTGCGCACGTTCGAGCGAGTCACCCGGCTCGAACAGTGCACACGAGTAGGTCATCGAGTCGTCGAGGAACGACGCGAAGAGGTCATTGGACAAGTCGTAGTGGCGCTGGATGTTGCGACGCGCACCCGCGCGCGTGTTGATGTCGTCGCTCGGCTGGCGGCGGACGTAGAAGCGGCGGAGCCGTTGCATCCAGGGCGGCACGAGCACTTCGATGCGCGCCGCGAAGGGTCGGAGGGCCGCGCCCAGGTCGTCGGCATCCCAGTCGCCGACCATGTACGACTCACCGAACCCGATGAGGCCGTCGCGACCGACCCGATGGAAGAAGGCGTCGCGGTGGATGCGCACGACGGGATCAGCCGGGTCGGTCGAGCCCACGACGCGCCCGTCGGGCAGCTCGACCCGCACCGGGAGGTGACGGGCGACGCGCAGCAGCAACGCACGGGTCACGGCAGCGTGCACCGGCTGGTCGGGCGCGACCGGCAGCTCCCGCCACGGCCCGGGCAGATACTCCCCGCGGAACGGTTGGGCGACGAGCGCCACTACGCAACCTCCTCGATGACGACAGGTTCTCTGCGCACGGGTCGGGGAACGATCGGGAGCCCGCGCCGCCACAGACGGATGCCCTGTACCCGGATGCGGGCGCTCACCCACCAGCTCGGGGCTGGGTGCCGGAGCGCGGTGAGCAGCGGCGACCGCACCGCGGTGGGCGCACCGGCGGTCAGTGCAGCGTGGAACACGACGTCGTCGCCCCGGCGGAGTGCAATGCCGACGTCGAGTCCGTCGCACGGGCTCGACACGCGCAGTTCGTAGCGCCCGTCGACCGGGAAGAACGGCGAGACGTACAGCGCCTTGTCGGCGTCGGCCCGGCCGAGCGGGTCGGGTCGAACGAGGTAGCAGTGGCGCTCGCCGTAGGTGTTGTGCACCTCGGCCACGACCGCGTGCACCGTGCCGTCGCTGCGGTGGCACCAGAACACCGTGAGGGGATTGAACGCGTGCCCGAATGATCGGGGGTTGGCGAGCATGAGCACCCGATCGGCGCGATCGACACCCTCGCGCGCCAAGAAGGCGTCCACGTTGGCGCGGATGCTCGCGCTCGGGTCCCCCAGGTGGTCGCGCGCGTCGAAGCGCAGCAGTGCTCGGAATGGACGGCCGACGCGCGGGAGCACATCGAGATCGACGAGCCACATGGGCTGGCGGTAGGCGAACGCGTGGTGGAGCGGTGCGCGCCGCATGTGGCGGACCGTCGTGCGGAACAACGCCGGGGTCTTCGGAACGGCGTTCGGAGCGCCGCTCACCACGCAACCCCGAAATGACGCGCCGCGTGCGCACCGGACCGACAGCCGTCTTCGTGGAAGCCCCACCCGTGGTACGCACCGGCGAACGCGATGCGGTCGTCGTCGAGCTCAGCCAGATGCGCCTGCGCCGCCACCGACGCCGGTGTGTACACGGGATGCGTGTACGTCATCGCCGCCACCACTGCGGGGTCTTGGATGCGGTCGTCGGCGTTGAGGGTCACGAGGTAGTCGCAGGACGCCTCGAGCTGCTGGAGGCGGTTCATGTGGTAGCTGACTTCGACCCGCTGGACGCCGTCGCCTGGGTCGCCGCTCGTGCCGGCGTCGCACCGGTCGACGCGGTAGTTCCACGACGAGCGCGCCCGAGGGGCGCTCGGCAGCAGCGATGCATCGGTGTGCAGCACCGTGCGGTTCGCCGAATAGCCGAAGGCCCCGAGCACGGCTCGTTCGGCGGACGTGGGCGAGGCAAGAAGGGCGAGTGCGTCGTCGGCGTGCGTGGCGATCACTGCGTGCTCGTAGTGACGCAGCTCGTCGGCGTCGTCGCGCACCGACACGCCCCCGGCCGTGCGGGCAACGGCGCGCACGGGTGTCGCCAGCTCCGTGGCCGAGAGCTCTTTCGCCGCGCGCTCGACGTACGAGCGCGACCCACCGACGACCGTCCGCCACTGCGGCGCGTTCCCGATGCTGAGGAAGCCGTGGTGCTCGAGGAACTGGAACAGGTATGCCGCGGGGTACTCGAGTGCGGTCGACGGTGGGCAGGACCACACGCACGACACCACCGGCACCATGAAGTGCTGCACGAAGTACGGCGAGAAGCGGCCTTCGTCGAGGAAGTCGCGCAGCGTGACCAGAGGCGCGGTGCCGTCGGGATGCTCCAGGAGCATGCGCCGCGCGCGGCGGTGAAACCGCTTGACGTCGACGAGCAGTCGCCAGAACGAGGGGCTCGCCACGCGCACCGGCTGCGCGAACACGCCGCCGAGGCCGCGGGCGCCCGCGTACTCGAGCCCGCAGCCGTCGCATCGAACCGACATGCTCATCTCGCTCGGTTGGGTCTCCACACCGAGCTCGGCGAAGAGCCGCACCAGGTGGGGGTACGTGCGCTCGTTGAACACGATGAACCCGCTGTCGATCGCAACCGGCGCTCCGGTCTCGCCGACGACCTCGTGGGTGTGGGCGTGCCCACCGAGCCGGGGCTCCGCTTCATAGAGCGTGACGTCGGAGGACCGCTGCAGGAGGTAGGCCGCGGTGAGACCCGAGACTCCGGCGCCGATCACCGCGACGCGGGGCCGCGTGGTGCTCACCTCCACTGTTCGTCAGCCTGAACCCCATGGATGGGTCACGGGTGGCGACTGCTACGATCCCCTGCCTCAGGTGACGCCGCGCCCCCATCGTCTAGTGGCCCAGGACGCCGCCCTTTCAAGGCGGTAACGGGGATTCGAACTCCCCTGGGGGCACACGATCGCTCCGGCGGTCGG
>JBEVIU010000167.1:0-6817 GCA_040510575.1 Acidimicrobiia bacterium
TTCATCACCGCGACGAGCGACGGCCCTCTCCACCTCGACCTCTCGCTGACGCGCGCCAAGTTCCAGGAGCTCACCTCCGACCTCCTCGACGCGTGTCGCGGGCCGTTCGAGCAGGCCATCCGCGACGCCGGTCTCACGAAGGACGAGATCCACAAGGTGATCCTCGTGGGCGGCTCCACCCGCATGCCCGCGGTGGCCGACCTCGTCAAGGAGATCGCCGGCAAGGAGGCCGACAAGGGTGTCAACCCCGACGAGGCCGTCGCGGTCGGCGCTTCCCTGCAGGCCGGCGTGCTCAAGGGCGACGTGAAGGACATCCTCCTGCTCGATGTCACACCCCTGTCGCTCGGCATCGAGACCAAGGGTCAGATCATGACCAAGCTGATCGAGCGCAACACCACGATCCCGACGAAGCGCTCGGAGGTGTTCACCACCGCCGACGACAACCAGCCCAGCGTCGAGATCAAGGTGCTCCAGGGCGAGAGCGACATGGCGTACCGCAACAAGCTGCTGGGCACGTTCCAGCTCGTCGGCATCCCGCCGGCACCGCGCGGCGTCCCGCAGGTCGAGGTCACCTTCGACATCGACGCCAACGGCATCGTGCACGTGTCGGCGAAGGACCTCGGCACCGGTCAGGAACAGAAGATGACCATCACCGGCGGCACCGCGCTGAACAAGGACGAGATCGAGCGGATGATGAAGGAGGCCGAGACCCACGCGGAGGAAGACCGGGTCCGCCGTGAAGAGGCCGAAGTCCGCAACAACGCCGACTCGCTCGTGTTCCAGACCGAGAAGCTGCTGAAGGACCAGGCCGACAAGGTCCAGGCCGACGACAAGGAGAAGATGGAGGCGGCGCTCAAGGAGCTGAAGGACGCGCTGGCCGGCGCCGACATCGAAGCCGTCAAGCGTGGGCACGAGCAGCTGGTGACCGTCAGCCAGGACTTCGCGCAACGGCTCTACGCGCAGGCGCAGGCTTCCCAGGCCGCCGGTGACGCGGGCGGCGCGAGTGGGGGTGCAGGCGGTGCGAGCGCGCCGAGTGACGACGACGTCGCCGACGCCGAGATCGTCGACGAGCCCGGCGAAGAGTCCGCGTGACCACCTCTCCGCCGTTCGACCACGGAGGCGGTCCGCCGTTCGACCAGGGCGGCGGTCCGCCGCCCGATGGCGACGAGCGCGACGAGGTGCTCGTCGACGACGAGCTCGCGGCCGAGGATGCCGCGGCCGTCGTCGAGTCGGATCTCGCGCAGTTGCAGAGCGAGCGCTCGGAGCTCGTCGACACGCTTCGCCGCGTGCAGGCCGACTTCGAGAACTACCGCAAACGTGTGATCCGCGAGCAGACCAGCCTCGTCGACCGCGCGACGGAGCGGCTCGTCGAGGAGCTGCTCCCCGTGCTCGATTCGTTCGACGGTGCGCTCGCACACGCGGGCGCGATCGATGCCGACAAGCTCGTCGACGGCGTGTCCGGCATCCACGCGCAACTCGTGGCGGTGCTCGCCAAGCACGGGCTCGAGCGCATGGCCGCCGATGGCACCGCGTTCGATCCCAACGAGCACGAGGCGGTGATGCAGGACGACGGTCCCGCGGAGCCGAGTGTCGCCCAGACGATGCGCGCCGGGTACCGGCTGAAGGGCCGCGTCGTGCGTCCCGCGATGGTGCGCGTGACGCGCGAGGGATAGCGACATGGCGGCCGGCCAACCGCAGCGCGAGTGGTTCGAGAAGGACTACTACGCGGAGCTCGGTGTCGCGTCCGACGCGACCGACAAAGACATCGCGCGCGCGTATCGAAAGCTCGCCAAGCAGTTTCACCCCGACGCGAACGCGGGCGACAAGGCGGCCGAGGAGCGCTTCAAGGAGATCTCGGCCGCGCACGACGTGCTCGGCGACGCGACGAAGCGCAAGGAGTACGACCAGGTGCGCGAGATGGTCGCGTCCGGTGGTGGTCCAGGCGGCTTCGGGGGGTTCGGTGGCCCAGGCGGTGGCTACCAGAACGTGAGATTCGAAGACGTCGGCGACATGGGCGGGCTCGGCGACCTGTTCGGCAACCTCTTCGGTGGACGCGGTGGCCGCGGCCAGCGCGCGCGCGGGCCGGTCGGACCCCAGCGCGGCCAAGACCTCGAGACGGAGCTCCACCTCGACTTCCTCGACGCGGTGCACGGCGCGACCACGTCGGTGAGCATCACGTCGGAAGCGCCGTGCTCGGTGTGCGGCGGGAGCGGCGCGAAGCCGGGCACGTTGCCCGAGGTGTGCGGCACGTGTGGCGGCAGTGGCGCGGTCGCAGTCGACCAGGGGCCCTTCTCGTTCTCGCAGGTCTGCCCGACATGCAGCGGACGCGGCACGGTGGTGAAGGACAAGTGCAAGCACTGCAAGGGTCGAGGTGTCGAGGTTCGGCCGCGCACCGTGAAGGTGCGGGTGCCGGCGGGCGTCGACGACGGTCAGCGCATCCGAGTGAAGGGTCGCGGCACGCCGGGGATCAACGGTGGCCCACCGGGTGACCTCTACGTTGTCGTGCACGTGAGCCCGCATCCCGTGTTCGGCCGCAGTGGCAAGAGCGACCTCACCGTGAAGGTGCCGATCACGTTCGCGGAAGCCGCGCTCGGCGCGCAGGTGAAGGTGCCCACCCTCGACTCGCCCGTCACCGTGAAGGTCGCGCCAGGGACGCAGAGCGGCAAGACCGTGCGCGTGCGTGGTCGCGGGATCACGCGAGCATCGGGTGATCCGGGTGCGTTGCTCGTGACGTTCGACGTCGTCGTGCCGACCGAGCTCGACGACGACGCGAAGCAGGCCGTCGAAGCGCTCGCGGCGACGTTGCCGGCGAACCCGCGCGAGTTCCTGGGAGTGTGACGCCATGGCGAACGAGGACGCGAACCGCGAGGGTGCAAGCCGCGAGGGTGCAAGCCGCGAGGGTGCGAACCGCGACCGCGCGCTCTACATCATCTCGGTGGCAGCGGAGCTCGCGGGTGTGCATCCACAGACGCTTCGCATCTACGAGCGCAAAGGTCTCATCGAGCCGAAGCGCACCGAGGGCCGAAGCCGGCGCTACTCCGATCGCGACATCGCGCTCCTCGCGCGGATCCAGGAGCTCACGAACGACGGGGTGAGCCTCGCCGGGGTCCGCAAGATCCTCGCCCTCGAGGTCGAGCTGGCCGCCGCGCAGACCGAACTCGAGCGTCTCCACGCCGAGCTCGCCCGCGCCCAGCGCGACCTGGCGGAGGCGGTGCAGCGGGTCCACCGCAGCTATCGCCGCGACCTCGTGCCCGTGCCGGGTGCGGTGGTCAGCGTCCGCCGGGCATAGCGCCCAAGTGCCCTGACCTGGGCAGACGCGGCGCCTCGGGCGGCCCTGCGCGGTCGGTGCCGTAGCAGGGCATCCGTCACTCGACGCCGAGAATGCTCAATACTGGCCCACGCCGGCCGATGGAGCTATCGTCCGCCGACTTTTCGGACCCCCATGAAAGGCACCATTGATGAAACGCAGGACACTGACTGGCAGAGTCGTCCGCCTGCTCGCGATCACGGCACTCTGCGCGACTCCCGTCGTGCTGGTCACGACCGCGGGTGTGGCAGGAGCAGCCGAGGTCTCCGACCAGGACTCGCTCCGCGACGCGTTCGAGGACGGCACGGTCACTGAGATCACGCTCACGGGCGACATCACGATCGACTCCTCCGGCGACGAGGGCTGCGATCAGATGACGCGCAACACCTCGAACAGCCTGCTCATCGATGGCCAGGGCTTCTCGATCGTCAAGGACGAGGCCGACTGCGACGACGACGGCCAGGAAGGTGAGCGCATCTTCCGCCAGCGTGGCGACGGCACCATCACCTTCGAGAACGTCACCGTCTCGGGTGGCACGAAGATCGGTGGCCCGGGCGGCGCGCTCAAGAGCGACGGCCCCGTGGTGGTCAACAACTCCACGTTCAGTGGCAACCAGGCGCTCTGGTGCGATTACGACCTGTCAGGCGCCGACGTGAACGGCGAGAGCTACTGCGACAACCCGTACGGCGGTGCGATCTACGCCGAAGGCAGCGTCACGGTCACGACGTCGGCGTTCACGGGGAACCACGCCGACGACTCCGGCGGCGGGATCTTCACCTGGTCCAACATCGTCGTGAACGGCTCGTCCTTCGCCGGCAACTCGGCCGGCACCGGGTACGAGTGCTGGTGTTCCGGCGGCGGCTTCCTCGCCTACTCGGGCGCCGACATCACCGGCTCGGCCGTGACCGGCAACTCGGCCGGATGCACCCAGTACTGCGGCGCCGAGGGTGGCGGCTTCTACTCCGGCGGCCCCGTGTCGCTGTTCAGCTCCACCGTGAGCGGCAACGAGACCGGTTGTGAGGACAGCTGCGACGGCAACGGCGGAGGCTTCTTCGGCTCCGGCTTCGGCGAGAAGGGCTTTGCAGCGGCCGCGGCCGCCGATGCGGGTGTGGCAGCTGCCGACCCGGGTCAGATCCTCGTCGACAACAGCACGCTCAACGGCAACACGGCGAGCTGCACGATCAACTACACCATCGGTGACACCAACGCGCAGGACGAGTACTTCTGCGGGAGTGGTGGTGGCTTCTTCGCCGACGAGGGCGAGCTCGTGTCGGTGAACCAGTCGACGCTGAGCAACAACACCGCAACGTGCGAGTACATCCTCGGCGACATCGAGTCGGCCGAGTACGTCCTCACCTGCGGCGCCGGTGGCGGCTTCTACGCCTACTACGTCGACGGCATCGCCGTGAACGCCTCCACGTTCAACGGCAACTCGGCACTCAGCTACGGCGGTGCGTTCTCGACCGGCGGCGGCTGCGAGTGCACGATCGACGTCGTCAACTCGACCGTCACCGCGAACACCACGGGTGGCTCGGGTGCGATCGACGTCAGCTCGAAGTACGAGGTCCTGAACCTCGTGCACGACACGATCGTGGGCAACATCCGCACCGAGATGGCCGACATCCCGGCGCCGGCTGCCGTGGTGCCGCCGATCGAGGCGAACGTCACGGCGAGCACGCTCGGATCGTTCGGCACGATCATCGCCCAGCCAGTGGGCGGCGTGAACTGCCTGGTGTGGGACGAGACAGTCTCGGATGGCTACAACTTCAGCGATGACGAGTCGTGTGGCTTCGACGACCCGACCGACATCGTGACCACGCCGAACAACCCGCAGCTGCTGGCTCTGGGGGCGTACGGCGGCCCGACGAACACCATGCGCCCCGAGGGTGAGATCGAGGGCACCACCCTCGTCTCGCTGAGCCCGGTGGTCGACAAGATCCCGGCCGCGGCGTGTGTGCTCGACGTCGACCAGCGGGGCGTGAGTCGTCCGCAGACGGTCATCGCCAACGCCTGCGACATCGGTGCAGTCGAGATCACGGCGGCGGAGATCACCATCTCCCCCGAAGTGGTCACGATCGTCACGCCCAAATTCACGGGCTGACCTGCACAAACGCACGATCCTCGGATGCGACCCGGTGCTCAGGCGCCGGGTCGCTCCGCGCCTGCGGCCGGGCGGTGAACGGCCCGCATCCACCACTCGGGTCCCGGGATGAGCGAAGATTTCCTTTGGACCTCGCACGCGGCCGTCGGTCGCGTTATCGTTCCCCAACTCGTGGTCGCGGACGGCAGATCCGCGAAAGAACCGGAAAAGGGTACGGAACATGAAGACGGCCCCCCGTAAGTTCCTCGTAGCGCTCCTGGCTGGAGTCGCCGCCCTGGCGTTCGCGATCCCCGCGTTCGCGCAGCAAGACGGCGGCGGTGGTCCATCGGCCGCGCAGGCAACCGACGAGCACGTCGGCGCCGCTGCCGAGTCCGTGCTGATCCTCGGCGACACCGTCTCGGGTGGCGCGTCGAGCGTCGAAGCGCAGGCAGCGATGGCGCAGGGCTTCTCGGTCGACGTGGTCACGAGCGCCACATGGGCGACGATGACCGGGCCGCAGTTCGCCAGCTACCGCGCCATCGTCTTCGGCGACCCGACGTGCAGCTCCTCGTCGTCGATGTGGTCCGCACCGCTGGCAAACGCCAGTGTGTGGGCACCCGCAGTGATCGGCAACATGATCGTCATCGGCACCGACCCCGTGTACCACCGCGGTTCGCACCCCGGCGCCAACACGCTGATCGCCAAGGGCATCGCCTTTGCCGCCGGCGCCCCGGGCAAGACCGGCTTCTACGCCAACACGAGCTGCGCCACCACCAATGCGGCCGACATCCTCAACGTGGTCGGTGGGGGCTGGGTCTCTGCGGCAGCGGGCTGCGAGGACACGATCCACATCGTCGCCACCAACCCGTTCCTCCTCGGGCTCACCGACGCCGACCTCAGCAACTGGAGCTGCTCGGTCCACGCGTTCTTCACGTCGTGGCCGTCCAGCTTCATCCCGATCGCGATCGACACCGACGCGCCGCCGCTCTACACGTCTCCCGACGGCTCGGCCGGCACGCCCTACATCCTCGGGCGTGGTGAGGGCCTCTCGTCGACCAACATCCTGCTGGCGCCGGAGACCCAGACGGTCAACGTCGGTGGCACGGCCACGCTCACCGCACTCGTGCAGTTCGGTGGCACGCCGATCGAGGGCACCGCGGTCACCTTCACGGTGCTGTCGGGCATCAATGCCGGCTTCAGCGGCGTGGCGCTCACCGACGCCGGTGGGATCGCCACCTTCACGTACACCAACGATCTCCCGGGCACCGACGAGTTCGAGGCGTCCTTCGTGAACCCGAACGCGATCACCGAGCACTCGAACAAGGTGGTCGTCAATTGGGAGGGCGAGATCGTCCTCTCGCCCAGATTCACCGGTTGACCGGCGCAGGAATCCGAGTACGGGAAGGGGGCCCGGCGCTGTGCGCCGGGCC